>NZ_JBFODU010000046.1:0-69307 GCF_040908505.1 Aeromonas sp. R1-2
TAATCCGGTGTTTTATGAGGATGAAGTCGATATAGACCTCAATCCCAAATTTGGGGCCGACTGGATGTTCAGAGCGCAGCAAAAGCGGGTTGTCACACCGGGACAGAACGCCAAACATTACCTGGCAGGCGTTCTCCATGCAGGCAACGGAAGAGTGCTTTACGTCAGCGGGATAAAGAAAAACTCATCGCTGTTTATCGCCATGCTGGAAAAGCTGCGTCACCACTACCGACGAGCCAAAACCATCACGCTGATCCTCGATAACTACATCATTCACAAAAGCAAGCAGACCGAGCGATGGTTGAAGAAGAATCCCAAGTTCTGCCTGGTATTCCAGCCAGTTTACAGTCCTTGGGTTAATCACATAGAACGGCTGTGGCACAAGTTGCATGAAACCATCACGCGCAATCATCAATGCAGAAGGATGGCCAACCTGCTGGCTCGAGTGAAACACTTCATGGATACCGTGTCTCCTTTCCCGGGGAATGGCTATGGCACAGCGAAGGTGTAGCACTATTAGGATCAGTTATTTAGAACGTTGCCCCTGCCGGGTGTACTGCCTACCCCAAGGCCTACCCAGACACGGATTGATCAGCGCTATATAGATGGCCAATCTCATCACTGTATCTGCAAGCTCCCCCGCATTTATCTTTTTAAGCGATACTTTAAAGCCCTTTCTTGGACCGAAACCTTGGTAATGCTCATAGGCTTCCATTGCTAGCAAGGGGATATCATCTTGCTGAGGAGAAATTCTATTTCGAGTACAGATCGCAGCCACCGGCTGACCGGCGCTACAATCGTCAATCACACTTTGAGCAAGGCAGCTCAATTCCCACTTAAGGCGCTCATCAGTCCATCCGATTTGCCTTAGCTTTGCGCTATACCAAATCGCCTTCTTTACCGCCTTCCGGGTGACAACCAGACGAGGAGTTTTATTTTCCCACCACCCAATATGACACTGGTCATTTTGGTGCTCGACCTCATCATCGGACGTTACTTTTTTGGCTGTGATGTCGATTGATACGCAGTCTATTAATTGACCATCTTTTGTAATCGCCAACCTCGGGCGGCCATTTAGGGAGAAGTACGGAATTCCTTCCTCTCCATCAAAAATGATGGGGTTATCATCTGGTGATTTTTGCCATACGACTAAACCCTCCAGAAAATCGCTGTTTATATATTGATCACTCATCTACTACATCCCCAGACAAACAAAAGCCCCCCGCATCCATAGATGCGAGGGGCTCAGGCTAACATGTTCAATACATCTAAGCTGCACAGCCTAATTGATTAACCACCCATGAGATTACCAAATACCCGATCAGTGAGTTTGGCTTTATGGGCATTGCACAAATGGGAATATCGTTGGGTCATGGTGATCGACTTATGGCCTAACACCTCTGCGATCTCCAGAATGCTGGCACCGTTCATCGCCAACAAGCTGGCACAGCTGTGCCGAAGGTCATGAAAATGGAAATCAGAGAGCAACGCGGCTTTCTTCGCGGCCTGCCAATGGTAATCAAACTCGGTAAACGGTCGATTGAGGCCAGAGGGATGAGGGAACACAAAGCTGGCACCAATCTCGCGAAACTTGGAGAGCTCAGTAAGCAAGTCAGCGGTCAGAGATAGAACCCTCTGACTACCATTCTTGGTCACCGCCAAGTGAGCTGTGCGCGTGTTGAAATTAATGTCTGACCATTTGAGGCCAATCAACTCGCCCCTCCGTGCACCAGTGGTCAACGCCATATGAACCAGCATATGAAGTCGCTCCCACTTGCTCAACTTGGTGGCCTTCATCAATCGAGCAAGTTCATCTGTCGACAAAAAGCGTGTGCGAGCATTGTCTTCCCTCTTCTGTTTCACTTCCAGGCAAGGGTTCACTTTGAGGTCATAGCGATCACACATGTAGGCAAAGACTGCTGACAACGCTGCTTTGTAGCGGTTCAGGGTCGCAGGCGCTTTCCCCTCTGCCTCCAGAATCGAGATGGCGTTTTTGATCCGCTGGCGATTTACCTTGTTCAACGTCTTGTCGCCGAGATGTTCAGCCCACCAGCCCAGACGCTGTGGTACAGATTTGTCCCGTCCCTTGTGCTGTTCAAGGTACTCATGGATAGCTTGTTGAATGGTGGAACTGGTGAGGGTGACGTTGGTTAAGGCATCTGCCAGCTCGTCAGATACAGTGATCTGAGCCAGGAACTGCTCTGCGTCTTTTTTGCGGGTAAAAACTTTGGATACACGGTTGCCGTTGCGCATGAACTGAACGCGATAGGACTTGCCGGTTTTTCGAGTGAGAACTTGTATGCTTGCCATTGGTTGAAGCCTCTTGCACATATTTGCACATGAATGAGAGTTATCAACCGCAGAAACTTTGAGCAGGAGCGCTATTTAGCGCTGTAACCTGTTGACCAAACAGGGAAAAGAATGGTGCCCGGGGTCGGACTCGAACCGACACGGTTATTCACCGGCGGATTTTGAATCCGCTGCGTCTACCGATTTCGCCACCCGGGCAACTGCGAGGGATTATACGAATGGCGCGATGCCATGCAAGGTGTTTTTCGATTGAACACTCCCGTTTGTTCATTTATTCAACGCCTTGCCGATGCGGGGCCAGTTACATAGAATGCCGCCATCATCTTAATGGAATAAAAACGATGGCCAAGCCTAAAAAAGTCCAACTAAAATCCCCCTCTCCCGCCACTCAGCCATACCCGTCAGCAGGTCTGCTGCGTCGCCTCGGCGCTCTGATTTATGATGCGCTGGTGGTGACTTCGCTGCTGATCATCGCCGGCTTTATCGGCATGGGTGTCGCCAAGCTGTTGCTGGTCACCGGCATGGCCAGCGTACCGGTGGGTGAAGATACCGTCTGGTTGCTGACCCGCCACCACCTGAGCCTGATCTACACCCTGTGGCTCGCCTTCGTCATCTGTGGTTTCTACACCTGGTTCTGGACCCGTGCTGGCCAGACCGTCGGCATGCGCGCCTGGCGGCTGCGCATTCAGAACGAGGATGGCAGCCACATCCGCGTTACCCAGGCGCTGATCCGTCTCGCTACCGCCGCCTTTGGTCTGGGCAACCTGATGTGCCTGTTCAACCGCCAGCGCCCACGGGCGTTTCAGGATATCTGGGCCGAGTGCGAAGTGATCGTGCTGAGCAAGCAGGAAAATCTGGAATTGCTTAACAAGTAATCCCGGATCAATGCAGCAACGAAAGAGGGCACCAACAGGTACCCTCTTTGCATTTCCTCATAATCTCGTGCGGATTACTGCTTGCGGCTGAGGATGTAGAAGGAGATGCCGCCAAACAGCAGACTGGGCGCGATAGCCGCCAGAATCGGCGGTACCGCATAGACCAGACTGATGGGGCCAAACACCCGATCGCTCACATAGACGGCAAAGCCGGTCATGATCCCCATCAGCATCCGTGCCCCCATGCTCACCGAGCGTAGCGGGCCGAAGATGAAGGAGGATGCCAGCAGGATCATCGCCACCACCGAGAGCGGTGACAGCAATTTGCGCCACATCTCCAGCTTGTAGCGACCGGCATCCTGCTTGTTGGCATCGAGATAGCCGATGTAGTCGAGCAGACCGGAGACCGAGAGGTTCTCGGGGTCGATACTCACCACCCCCAGCTGTTTGGGCGTCAGCTCCGAGCTCCACTCCATCTTGTCATGCTGTTCGCTACGGATCTGCGCCGGGTCGTCGAAGCGGGTAACCTGAGTCTGCTTGAGCAGCCAGTGGTGGCGCTCGAACACCCCCTCCTGCGCCTGCACCACGTCGATCAGCTTGCGCTCGGGGGTGAAGCGATAGAGGGTGATGCCGGTGAGGGCGCCATCGTTGCGCACCCCGTTGATATTGACGAAGTTGTTGCCATCGCGAGCCCACACCCCGTAGGCGGAAACCGTCAGACGACCTTCGGAGAGCGCGCCCGCCTTGATGTCATCAGCTATCCGCTTGGCGATGGGGGCCACATATTCCCCCATCAGCCCCACCATGATCATCAGCGGGATCGCCGTCTTGAGCGCCGCCATTACAATACTGATCTTGGAGCGACCCGCCGCCTGCATCACCACCAGCTCGGAGCTGGTCGCCAGCTGACCCAGACCAATCAGGCCACCCAGCAGCGCGGCCAGCGGGAAGAAGAGCACCGCCTCCTTGGGCATGGAGAGCAGCACATAGTAGAGGGCATTGATCATGTCGTAGTTGCCGTCACCGACCGACTTGAGCTGCTCCACATACTTGATGAGCGCCGCCAGACCAACCAGCGTGATTTCACACAGCAGGATCGACATAAAGATGACCCTACCGATATATCTATCGAGAATGCCAAACATCAGCAGAAGTTCCTATGTTGCAGCATCATGCTGATTTTCTGTTGAAATAGCGCCCTTTCACCCCGTTCCACCAGCTGGTGCCCTGCAGATTGAGGGGCAGGCCGATAAACAGCAGGTAACCGAGCGGCACCAGGAACATCCCCGGCCAATAGGGCAGCCGACCGCTGTCGATGGCCGAACGGGCGGCGCTGAGCAGCAGGAAGTAGGAGAGATAGAGCATGATGGCCGGCAACAGCTTGGCGTAGCGCCCCTGACGGGGGTTGACCCGCGCCAGCGGTACCACCAGCAGGGTGAGCACCGGAATGGAGAGGGGCAGCGAGATACGCCACTGCAATTCCGCCATCATGGCGTTGTCCTGGGTACCGAACAGTTCCATGGTCGGCTTGGCCGCCGCCTTGCGGTTGGAACGCTCCATCTCTTGCTGGCGGATCACCAGACCATATTCGCGAAAATCGGAGATCTGGAACTGCTTGCCGGAGAAGTTCCCTTCGTAGCGGGAACCATCCATCAGGGTCAGCCACTGCAGACCGTTCTCGTCGACCGTCACCACCCCTTCGGTCGCCACCACCACCGAGGGAGGATTATTCCCCTCCGCCCGCTGCAGCACGAAGATCTTTTGCAGTTTTGAGCCGTTGTCGTTCAAATCCTGGATATAGGCAACCAGACGCCCCTTGTCGAGCTCCATAAAGCGGCCAGCCTGCAGGAAGGAGATACCCGGATCCGACTTGAACTCGTCGATCACCTGATACTCGCGCTCCTTGGCCTGCGGGGCGATCCAGCCAGTGTTGAACGCCGCGACCACCGCCGTCAGCAAGGCCAGCAACATGGCGCTGCGCATCACGAAACGGTGGCTGAAGCCGACCGCATGCATCACCGTCATCTCGCTTTCGGCGTAGAGGCGACCATGGGCAAACAAAATGGCTAAAAAGAGACTGATAGGCAGCATCAACAACGCCATATTGGGCAAGTTGAGCAGCAGCAGGGTGGAGACCAGACGTGTCGGCACCTCGCCATCGGCGGCGTCACCGATGATCTTGATAAATTGTTGGCTGACAAAGATAAGCAGCAATACGAATAACACTGCCAGCTGGGTTTTCAGGGTTTCCCTGAACAAATATCGGAAAACGATCACAGTCATTCCCAAGTAAACTTGTGTTTTTAGTCGAATGCCTGAAAAATAGGGCCGTATATTGGATTTTTACCAGTTTGAACTGCGGAGCCTGTGGCTGTTCGCTCCGCCTCTGATACCCCAACAAGCACCGCATTATTCAATAAAAGGTGCCTTTTGTCTTTAGGATGTAGGAGATTCCATGGAGTTCAGTGTAAAGAGTGGCAGTCCAGAGAAGCAACGGAGCGCCTGCGTCGTAGTCGGCGTATTTGAGCCTCGTCGCCTCTCTCCGGTTGCCGAACAACTGGACAAGATCAGCGATGGCTATATCAGTTCGCTGCTGCGCCGTGGCGACCTGGAAGGGAAACCAGGCCAGATGCTGCTGCTGCATCAAGTACCGGGCGTGCTCAGCGAGCGCGTACTGCTGGTCGGATGCGGCAAGGAGCGGGAACTCGACGAACGCCAGTACAAGCAGATCATCAACAAGACCATCACCACCCTGAACGAAACCGGCTCCATGGAAGCTGTCTGCTTCCTCACCGAGCTGCACGTCAAGGGGCGGGATACCTATTGGAAGGTGCGCCAGGCGGTAGAAACCACCAAGGCGGGCCTCTACAGCTTTGATCAGTTCAAGACCAACAAGGCCGAGCCACGTCGCCCGCTGCGCAAGCTGGTATTCAACGTGCCGACGCGTCGGGAACTGACCATTGGTGAAAAAGCCATCGCTCACGGTCTGGCCGTGGCCAAGGGTGTGCGGGTCTGCCGCGACGTGGCGAACATGCCGCCCAACGTCTGCAACCCGGCCTATCTGGCCTCCCAGGCCCGTCGTCTGGCCGATGCCTACGACAACATCACCACCAAGGTGGTGGGCGAGCAGGAGATGGCCGAGCTCGGCATGAACTCCTATCTGGCGGTGGCTCGCGGCTCCGACAACGAAGCCATGATGGCCATCATCGAATACAAGGGTCATCCGGATGCCAAGCCCATCGTGCTGGTCGGCAAGGGTCTGACCTTTGACTCCGGCGGCATCTCCATCAAACCGGCCGACGGCATGGACGAGATGAAGTACGACATGGGTGGCGCCGCCTCCGTGCTCGGTACCATGCATGCGCTGGCCCAGCTGCAACTGCCGATCAACGTCATCGGCGTGCTGGCAGGCTGCGAGAACATGCCGGGTGGCAACGCCTATCGCCCGGGTGACATCCTCACCTCCATGTCAGGCCAGACCATCGAAGTGCTCAACACCGATGCGGAAGGTCGCCTGGTGCTGTGTGATGCACTGACCTATGTGGACCGCTTCGATCCGGAAACCGTGATCGACGTGGCGACCCTGACCGGTGCCTGCGTCATCGCGCTGGGTCACCACACCTCGGGTCTGCTGGCCAACCACAACCCGCTGGCCCACGAGCTGCTCAACGCCTCCGAACAGGCGGGTGATCGCGCATGGCGTCTGCCGTTGTTCGACGAGTATCAGGAGCAGATCGACAGCCCGTTCGCCGACATGGCCAACATCGGTGGTCGTCCGGCTGGCACCATCACCGCGGCCGCCTTCCTGTCACGCTTCACCAAGAAGTACAACTGGGCCCACCTGGATATCGCCGGGACAGCCTGGAAGAGTGGCAAGGATAAAGGCTCCACCGGTCGTCCGGTGCCCCTGCTGACCCAGTTCCTGCTGAACCGGGCTGGCGTGGATATCGAAGAGAAAGAGTAACTCTCCGGCCCCTGCCGATGGCTGCATCGGAAGGGTTGGCGTTACCCTGAACCACAAGGAAGAGGCCCGCCTCTTCCTTGTTTCATTCTTGAATCAGTGAGCTGCGGACGGGAAACGCCCCGTCAGCCTCATGAGGCGGTCAACAGTCCGTCACCGCAAAACGGGATCAACCTGATGAGCCAAGTGACCTTTTACCTGATGAGCGAACAGGATGACGCGCAGGCCTCTGCGGTCGAGCGACTGGCCTGCACTCTTGCTGCCGAGTCGTGGGGCGCGGGCCATATCTACCTGTTCTGCAACGATGAGGCCCAGGCCCTGCGTCTGGACGAGCTGTTGTGGCAACTGCCGCCGGAGCGCTTCGTGCCGCACCAGCTGCAAGGCGAAAGCGGCATGGCCCCGGTGGAGATCGGCTATCAGCCACCGAAACGGCGCTACGCCCGCCTCATCAATCTGGCCACTGCGACACCTTTGTTTGCAGGACACTTCGCTCAAGTGGTAGATTTTGTCCCCACTGACGAAACACAAAAGCAGCAAGCCCGCGAGCGCTACAAGCACTATCGCCAGGCAGGCCATACCCTCGAAATGAGGGATCAGCCCGTCCTTGCCGCACCGGATCCGGCGCAGCCCTGACTGCAACCAATTGATCCATAAAGAATCAACACCAGACTCCATCCATCCAGATTACGGCGAGACCATGGAAAAGACTTTTAATCACAACGCCATCGAACAGGCGCTCTATCAGCACTGGGAAGCCCAGGGTTACTTCAAGCCCCACGGCGACACCAGCAAAGACTCCTTCTGCATCATGATCCCGCCGCCGAACGTCACCGGCAGCCTGCACATGGGTCACGCCTTCCAGCAAACCCTGATGGATACCCTGATCCGCTACAACCGCATGCAGGGCAAGAACACCCTGTGGCAGGCTGGTACCGACCACGCCGGTATCGCCACCCAGATGGTGGTTGAACGCAAGATCGCTGCAGAAGAGGGCAAAACTCGCCACGATTACGGCCGTGATGCCTTCATCGACAAGATTTGGCAGTGGAAGGAAGAGTCCGGTGGCACCATCACCCGCCAGATGCGCCGTCTGGGCGACTCCGTAGATTGGGAGCGCGAGCGCTTTACCATGGATGAGGGTCTCTCCGCCGCCGTGCAGGAAGTATTTGTTCGTCTTTACGAAGATGGCCTGATGTACCGCGGCAAGCGTCTGGTGAACTGGGATCCGAAACTCAACACCGCCATCTCCGATCTGGAAGTGGAAAACCGCGAGATCAAGGGCCACATGTGGCACCTGCGCTATCCGCTGGCCAACGGCGCCAAGACCGCTGAAGGCAAGGATTACCTGATCGTCGCCACCACCCGTCCGGAGACCATGCTGGGCGATACCGCCGTGGCCGTGAACCCGGAAGACCCGCGCTACAAGGCGCTGATCGGCCAGCACATCCTGCTGCCGCTGGTGAACCGTCTGATCCCCATCGTTGCCGACGAACACGCCGATATGGAGAAGGGCACCGGTTGCGTGAAGATCACCCCGGCCCACGACTTCAACGATAACGAAGTGGGCAAGCGCCACAGCCTGCCGATGATCAACATCTTCACCCTGGACGCCCACGTGCGTGCCGAGGCCGAAGTGGTCGATACCAACGGCAACCCGAGCACCGCCTATGACGCAGCCCTGCCGGCCGAGTTCGCCGGTCTGGAGCGCTTCGCCGCCCGTAAAGCGATTCTGGCCAAGCTGGAAGAGCTGGGCCTGCTGGACGAGATCAAGGATCACATACTGCAACAGCCGTACGGCGATCGCGGTGGCGTGCCCATCGAGCCGATGCTGACCGACCAGTGGTACGTGCGCGTCGCACCGATGGCCAAGACCGCTATCGAAGCGGTGGAAGATGGCCGCATCCAGTTCGTGCCGAAGCAGTACGAAAACATGTACTTCTCCTGGATGCGCGACATTCAGGACTGGTGCGTCTCCCGTCAGCTGTGGTGGGGTCACCGCATCCCGGCATGGTATGACGATGCCGGCAACGTCTACGTTGGCCGCAGCGAAGACGAAGTGCGCGCCAAGCACAGCATCCCGGCCGTAACCGTACTGCGTCAGGACGAAGACGTGCTCGACACCTGGTTCAGCTCCGCCCTGTGGACCTTCTCCACCCTGGGCTGGCCGAACAACACCGAGGCACTCAAGACCTTCCACCCGACCGACGTACTGATGAGCGGCTTCGACATCATCTTCTTCTGGATTGCCCGGATGATCATGATGACCATGCACTTCATCAAGGACGAAAACGGCCAGCCGCAAGTCCCGTTCAAGACCGTCTACATCACAGGCCTCATCCGTGACGAAGAGGGCCAGAAGATGTCAAAGTCCAAGGGCAACGTGCTGGACCCCCTCGACATGATCGACGGCATCTCGCTGGAAGACCTGCTGGAGAAGCGCACCGGCAACATGATGCAACCGCAGATGGCCGAGAAGATCGCCAAGCGTACCGCCAAGCAGTTCCCGGAAGGGATCGATGCCCACGGTACCGACGCCCTGCGCTTCACCCTGGCAGCGCTGGCCTCTACCGGTCGTGACATCAACTGGGACATGAAGCGCCTGGACGGCTACAACAACTTCTGCAACAAGCTGTGGAACGCCTCCCGCTATGTGCTGATGAACACCGAAGATCAGGACTGCGGTTTTGCCGGTGGCGAGATGCAGTTCAGTCTGGCGGATCGCTGGATCCAGTCCCAGCTGCAAGTGGCCATCCGTGACTTCCGTACCGCCCTCGATACCTACCGCTTCGATATCGCGGCTGGCGTGCTGTACGAATTTATCTGGAACCAGTTCTGTGACTGGTATCTGGAGCTGACCAAGCCGGTACTGACCAAGGGTTCCGAGGCCGAGCAGCGCGCTGCCCGCCACACCCTCGTCAGCGTCCTCGAGACCCTGCTGCGTCTGGCGCACCCGATCATCCCGTTCATCACCGAGACCATCTGGAAATCTGTCGCCCCGCTGGCTGGCGTACACGCCGATACCATCATGATTCAGGCCTTCCCGGAGTTCGACGCCACCAAGGTGGACGAAGCCGCGATGGCGGATCAGGAGTGGGTGAAGGAGTTCATCGTCAGCATCCGCAACATCCGCGCCGAGATGAACGTGGCCCCGAGCGTGCCTCTCAACGTGCTGCTCCAGTGCGATGCCAAGGATGCCCAGCGCGCCGCTGACAACGAGGCCTTCCTCAAGTCGCTGGCCCGTCTGGAATCTATCCGCGTACTGGCGGACGGTGAAACCGCCCCGCTGTCAGTGAAGAAGCTGATCGGTGCCACCGAGCTGATGATCCCGATGGCCGGTCTCATCGACAAGGATGCCGAACTGGCCCGTCTGGCCAAAGAGGTTGCCCGTCTGGTGGGCGAGTGCGGCCGTATCGAAGGCAAACTCGGCAACGAAGCCTTCGTCGCCAAGGCGCCGGAAGCGGTCATCGCCAAAGAGCGCGAGAAGCTGGAAGATTACCGTCTCCAGCTGACCAAGCTGGAAGCCCAGCAGGCCGAGATCGCCGCGCTGTAAGCGCCGCGACCAACCGCGACAGCAAAGCCCCCTGACCCAAGGGGGCTTTTTCATATCCGCGCCTCCCGTTTCAGCTCACCAGCAGCCAGCCGCAGAAACCGAGATAGAGCAGACCAACCAGCGCCAACCGCCCGGCGGTCATGACCCCCTTTCTGAACCCCCACCAGAGCAAGCCCACTGCCAGCAGCGTCACCAGCGAGGAGGCCATCATGGCGCCATCCAGCAACCAGGGGGTAAAGAGCAGACAGAAGGCCTTGGGGATAGTGCCCTGGATCATCATGGCCCCGGAGATATTGGCCAGCGCCAGCCGGTTCTTTCCCTGCCGCACCCAGATCAGCACGTTCATCAGCTCCGGCATCTCGGTCGCCACCGGACTCAGCAGCAGGGCCGCCAGCACCGGAGAGAGGCCAAACAGCTCGCCCATGCTCTCCAGCTGATGGACAAACAGCTGGGCCGCCAGCGCTACCACCACCAGCGCAGCCAACGTCTGCAGCAACACCTTGCCAAGGGGCGGGATCCCGGCATCGGGTGCCAATTTGAGGAGCTCCGGCAATTCGACTTCGTGGCTGTCACTCTGTTTCAGCTCGCGCCTTACATAGACGAGGTAGACCAGCAGGAAGAGCGGGGCCAGCCAGCTCTTGCCGGTAAAGGCGACCAGCCCCAGCGCGGTCGCCACCAGAAAGATGCCGATAAACCAGCGCTGATCCCGGCCAATCTCGCGCTGCACCTCGCCATCGATGGCCCGTTCGGTACGCCCCATGCAAAGCAGCAGGGTGAGGCCGACTGCCGCATAGCCGATGGTGGCCAACACCAGCGGCCCGCCGAGGGCGGCACCGATGCCGATCTCTTGCTGGGCGGTCGTGTTGCCCATCAGCAGAGCGGTGAGGGTCACGATGCACTCGGGCAGTGCCGTGCCTAGCGCTGCCAACAGCGAGCCAGTGGCACTTTGGGAGAGTTTGAAGTGGTGGCCGGTCCACTCGATGCCGTTGACGAAGTATTCGCAGGCAAGGTAGATGGTGACCGCAGAGACGAGAAATAACAGCAGGGTAATCAACATAATAGATACCGCCAGGCGAGCAGAATAACCGATGGACCCGACATGGCTCGCCCGGCTGGCGTGCATATCGAGGCCAAAGGTCTTGCAGAGCGATAGTGCCTATCGCCGCCCATGCCATGGATGCGAGGATCCAAGAGTGTTGACATGGGCCCGGCCCGGAATGCGGGCGGGTTGCTACTCCCCAATGACTGAGGGGACGTTTTAGCAACTCGCCCCCCGCCTCACAAGGCAAATTAATGGCAACTCACTCAATAAGTTGTAAGGGAATGTAACCTCGCCAGCGCCCCTCCCCGCCACCATTGCGCTGTTGGCACACCGATTGCTGTAGGTAGTTCACTATCCACAACAGTTTGGGAAGGATGAACAATGAAACGGTGGATCCAACATTTCTATCAACTGAACCGCCTCAATTGGCTGATGGTCTGGTTGTTGCTCTGCTGCAGCATCATTCTGCTGTTTCCGGCCGGGCTGATGAAAGGGGCCGTCAGCCAGTGGGCTGCGGATCATGCGGCCTGGCTGGGGGTCGGCATGCTGATCGCCATCTCCTACTTCTGCAGTCAGGGCTTCCTGATCGCCTGGGAGTGGGCATGCGAAGAGTGGCAGGCGCGCCGTCAGCAGGACCAGCTGGCCCAGATGATCGGCTTCCTCGACTTCAACGAGAAGGCGGTGCTGCGCGAGTTCGTGCTGCAGCGTAAAAGCGTCATAAACTTGCCGATCACCGAGCCCGCCGTCAAAAACCTGATGGATGCCGGCGTCCTCACCTACGCCTACGGCAAGCCGACCCGGGAGAAGGATGACGAGAACCAGATCCGCGCCCTGATGATCGCCCTGCCCGCCCGACCGCTGCTCACCTACAAGGTGCTGGGACTGTCGCGCGGCAAGATGAGCGACGAGCAGGTGGAGCAGATCATGAACGCCCGTCCCAAGTTCGCCCAGAAGGGGTTCCAGCGCTAACCGCCGCCAAACCGCCAGATGCAAAAGAGCCGGACACTGTCCGGCTCTCTCGTTTCTGCGCAACGTTCTGTACCATCCCTTCCGTCTTGCTGCGTCCTACCCCTTGAGGCTGGAGCAAAAGCTGACATCGTCCTGCACAGGATCATCGCTCATGCTGTGATAAAGCTCGAAGCAGGGACCATTGCCAAACTCCAGCCCGGCAGCAACGATGTCGCCGATATGCTCCTGCCAACGCGGGCCATACTGACTGCGGTCGGTAATAAGATAACGGGACTGGGCGTAACGACCGGCGGGAATAAGCTGGATCTCGACCGCCCCCATCCCCACCGTCCCCGCAGGCACCGTCACCCCGATGTCAGTGCGACACTGGGCTGGCGGAGTCACCTCGGGGTTATCGTGATAGATGAAGATCCACTCCCCACCTTCCAGACCGCGGGCGCTGGCCCACTGATGCAGCTGACTACAAACGGGACCATACCCCTCGCCATAGGGGCCGGTGACACGTATATAGGCCAGAGTGCGGGCGTCCATCTCGATGGTTTTCATGGTATTGCTCCTTGCTGATGAGTGACCCTCAGCATAAGGATTAGGCAGCACAAGTGCGTGTCCATCCTTGCTCATCAAGTGTCCATTCTTGCTCTTGTCACGGCGAAACTCTCCCGGCGTGCAACCATAGTAACGGCGAAATACCTTGGCAAACGCCTGGGAGCTGGCGAGCCCCGCCCCCAACGCAATGGCCGTGACACTGGCATCGGTATAGCAGAGCTGCCAAGCAGCCCGCTGGATGCGCAGACGACGACACATCTCCCCGGGCGTCTCCCCCGCCACAGCCGTAAACACCCGGTGAAAATGGTAGAAAGACAAGCAGGCACTGCTTGCCAGCGTTTCGATGGAGAGATCGGGATTCTGTTCCAGCGCCCGGATCACCGGGCGCAATCTGGCATGATAGTCGACCATACCGTTAGCGACTGGCGCTCCCCGCAACTCTGGCCATATAGAGTGCATCCACATAGCGCCCCTGGCGGAAGGCATAGTCACGGGCCAACCCCTCCTGCGTGAAACCGAACTTGCGATAGAGCGCCTGTGCGGGCTCATTGTCGGTATAGACGGTCAGCTCAATCCGGTGCAGGTTGAGCCAGTTATCGGCCAGATCCAGCGCCGCGGCCATCAGGGCAGAGCCAACCCCCTTGCCAGCCCAGTCATCCCGCACTCCCATGCCAATCCCGGCCACATGCTTGCGTCTGGGATTGGGTTCTACGTGCAAGGAGATCTGGCCCACCAGCAGCCCCTCTACCTCCGCCACCAAGGCGACCACATCACTGCTCTCCAACCGCTTCTGCCACTGGCTAAGGGGAGGTGTGGGCAGGTGCAGAGTGCCCGCCTGGGCATTAGGCATGGCGTAGAGATCCCGCAAGGCGGGGGCATCGGTGGGTTCGGCATGACGGATAGTAATCTGCATATGAGGCTCCTTCTCGAAACCACCATCATGCAATATCCGGCGCGGTTACACATCCCCCAGCAACACCCATTTGTCTTGCCTATCAAAGGGCGAGGAAAGGCCCATTGGCCGAGCACGGCGCAGATCCGTAGGCTGACCCCATATCAACAAGGAGAGAAGCCATGACTGACAAGACCCTGCACAGCGCCAACGGCGCCCCCGTCGTCGACAACAACAACAGCCTCACCGCCGGTCCGCGCGGCCCCATCCTGATGCAAGATATCTGGTTGATGGAGAAACTCGCCCACTTCGACCGCGAGCGCATTCCCGAGCGGGTGGTTCACGCTAAGGGCTCGGGCGCCTACGGCACCTTTACCGTGACCCACGACATCAGCCAGTTCAGCAAGGCCGATCTGTTCAGCGCCATCGGCAAGCAGACGCCTGTATTCCTGCGCTTCTCCACCGTGGCCGGTGAGAAGGGCGCCGCCGATGCCGAACGCGATGTGCGCGGCTTCGCCCTCAAGTTCTATACCGAACAGGGCAACTGGGATCTGGTGGGCAACAACACCCCGGTCTTTTTCATCCGCGATCCGCTGAAATTCCCTGACTTCATCCACACCCAGAAGCGGGATCCGCGCACCAACCTGCGCAGCGCCACCGCCGCCTGGGACTTCTGGTCACGCCATCCGGAATCCCTGCATCAGGTCACCATACTGTTCAGCGATCGCGGCATCCCCAAGAGCCTGCGGGAGATGAACGGCTACGGCAGCCACACCTTCAGCTTTATCAACGATGCCAACGAGCGCTTCTGGGTCAAGTTCCACTTCAAGACCGAGCAGGGCCACAGCTTCTACACAGATGAAGAGGCCGCCACCGCCGTCGGGCAGGATCGGGAGACCAGTCAGGCGGATCTGTTCAACGCTATCGAGCGGGGCGACTTCCCACGCTGGAAGGTCTATGTGCAGGTGATGCCGGAGGCCGAAGCCCAGACTTACCAGATCCACCCGTTCGACCTCACCAAGGTGTGGCCGCACAGCGACTACCCGCTGATCCCGGTGGGCGTGCTGGAGCTCAACCAGAACCCGGACAACTACTTCGCCCATGTGGAGCAGGCCGCCTTTACCCCGGCCAACGTGGTGCCCGGTATCGGCTTCTCGCCGGATCGCATGCTGCAAGGGCGACTCTTCTCCTACGGCGACACCCAGCGCTATCGCCTTGGCGTCAACCACGGTCTGCTGCCGGTCAACGCCCCGCGCTGCCCGTTCCATCACGGTGCCCATCGTGACGGTGCCATGCGGGCAGACAGCAATGGCGGCGCCAGCCCCAACTATCAGCCGAACCGTTTCGGCACCCAGCAGCCGAGCGAGCAGCACGAACCGGCGCTGAGTCTGGAAGGGGCTGCCTTGCACTACGACTTCCGTGACTACGACAGCGACTACTACAGCCAGCCGGGTAACCTGTTCCGCATCATGGACGAGGGGCAGCGTTCACGGCTCGCCGCCAACCTGGCCCGCTCCCTTATCAATGTGGAGGATGACGCCATCGTCGCGGCCCAGCTCAAACACTTCGAGCAGGCCGACCCCGAGTACGCCAAACGGGTCGAACTGGCACTGGCCGCCTTGCAGCGCTAAGCCGCAAGCATGAAAGATCTGCAAAAGCAAAACGGGGGCCTGATGGCCCCCGTTTTCTATTGCGAGCAAGCTCGCTCAGAGAGCAGGATCCTGCCCGGCCTGCCACCGCAACGCGTGCGCCTCGTGCTCTTTGACAAAGGCATTCTTGCCCGCACGGTAGCGCTCGATATCGTGCTGACAGCTCGCGGCTACCGCCTGCTTTAACTCGGCGTATTCCCGGCATACCGCAGGGTGGGCCCTTAGATAGTCACGAAAGGCCAGATGGCGATGCACATGGTCATCCCCTTGCAAGAAGGCGTGGATCTGGTGAGTTCTCTCATCACCCCCCTTGCGAAAATAGCGGCGGCGCGCAATCCCGCACTCCCCCATCGCCTCATAGCCCAGCGCCTCCAGCTGACCATTCTGCTCATCGAGCCGCTCCAGCGATGATACCTCCAGCATGATGTCGATGATGGGTTTGGCGGCCAAACCGACGACAGAGGTACTGCCGATATGGTGGACAGCTAGCAAGCAGTTATCCAGCGCACTGCGTAATTGAACCTCTTCAGCTACAAAGCTGGCTGGCCATTGGGGGTTGTAGGAGACAACGTCGACTCTCACAGTTTCAGCTCTCTGGATAGTTGCCGATGGCATCGGGCAACAGGGTATGCGATGGGTGGACAAGATAACCAGACGGCAAATTGCCAGCAACAAAAACGGAGCCCGAGGCTCCGTTTTTCAATGCTGTATCAATCCCGGACGGAACGCGCTTCACGCTCTTCCCGCTCCCTTGCCAACAGGCGTTTGTACCACCAGCTACTGCGACGACGTTGTGCATTGGAAGAGCGACGAGCCATTTCTTAGGTTCCAGCCAAGAGAAGAAAGGAGCTGCATTATGCGACAGGGATCACGTCCATGTCTTTAGCTGGATCAAGAAAAGCCTCACTGACCCACGGAAATCGTCTTCTGACCTTTCGCACCACGGGTGGCAGGCAACACCACCTCAGGAGAGCGCCAGGCCAACGGGCCATTGCTCTCGAGGTCGTTCTGCGGGCCGCACTCCAGCCAGATATCTCCCTGCAGAATGCGGGCCCCTTCGGAATATTTCTGATCCGCAAACCAGCAGACCCGCTCGGGCAATGAGCCCAGCGGCAACACCAGCTCGGGACTGGCAGACTCGCCCACCACAGTGGTTTTGGACGCGGCCAGAGCGGGGATAAGCCAGAGGGAGGCCAGCAGGCAGAGCAGTACATTTTTCATGAGAGGGATCCTGTTTCGATGGAAGGCATTCTCGAAGAGTCGACCAGCCCCGGGGTTTACTTGACTGACAATCATACTGCCTGCTGGCATTGTGGAACCAATATGGTAGCCTGCCAGCGCCTGCGGGCAGTCTCTCGCTGCCACGCGCAAACTTCCGGTGAATTTGTCACATCCTGACAAAATATAACCTTATTTATCAAATCGTTAT
This sequence comes from Aeromonas sp. R1-2, assembly GCF_040908505.1. NCBI lineage: Bacteria > Pseudomonadati > Pseudomonadota > Gammaproteobacteria > Aeromonadales > Aeromonadaceae > Aeromonas > Aeromonas sp. R1-2. The sequence goes on from NZ_JBFODU010000046.1 coordinate 17,224, forward strand.
TTGGATATTATCCCAATGCGTATCATGCCGTTGCTTCAGGCGGCCTGCCTGAGCCTGATGTTGTCCGCCTGCGTTGCCCCATTGCTGATGATGAGCCCCACCAGCCAGCTGATGTGGGCCCTGCTCAAGCCGCTGGTCGGCTTTGACCCGAACGAGGTCAATCTGTTCGAACAACCCCTGATCAAGGATCGGATGACCGCCATCCTTGGCCCCAACTACGACAGCACCATGCAGTTGCTCAAGACTGCCGACAAGTTACAGCAGGAGGGGCCGCTTTTCTATGTGGTCTCCGAGTATGCGCCCGTGCCGGATATCGCCAAGCAGGCGGGGATGGTGTGGAACTCGCAAACCAACCAGATGTCGGTATTGCTGCAAAAAGGGGATGGCACCACCCTGACCTTCGGCGAAAATCTGGCGAGCACGGCACCGACCTGGCCAACCGCCATGCAGGGCTGGCAGACTTCCACCAGCCAGCTCACCCCGGCGGCCAATGCCCTGACCGGTGCGGCAACCAGTCAGAGTGGCACCTCCCCCTTCTCCCTTGGCAGCGCGCTGGGCACAGTGACCCGCGGCGTCACCGGCTCGCTGACCAACAGCGCCAGCCAGGCTATCAGCGGCGCAGCCGCCAGCGTCACAGGACAGGCAACTCAAGCGGTGACCCAGAGCGCGACCGACCTGACTCGCAGTGCGACCACCGCAGTCACTGCGCCAGCCAAGCAGGCGGTGAGCAGCACTGCTGCGACTGCAACGCAAGAAGCGACCAAGGCTGTTGCCACTCCTGCCAAACAAGTCGTCAACAGTGCCGCTGCGACCGCGGCGCAAGAAGCGACCAAGGCCGTTGCCGTTCCTGCCAAGCAAGCCGTCAGTAGCGCCGCTGCGGCCGCGACCCAAGAAGCCACCAAGGCCGTTGCCGCTCCTGCCAAGCAAGTCGTCAGCAACGCCGCTGCGACCGCGACCCAAGAAGCCACCAAGGCCGTTGCCGCTCCTGCCAAGCAAGTCGTCAGCAGCGCCGCTGCGACCGCGACCCAAGAAGCTACCAAGGCCGTTGCCGCTCCTGCCAAACAAGCTGTCAGCAGTGCCGCTGCGACCGTGACGCAAGAGGCCGCCAAGGCTGTTGCCGTTCCTGCCAAACAGGCAGTCAGCAGTGCCACCGCTACCGTGACGCAAGAGGCAACCAAGGCCGTTGCCGAACCAGCCCGGCAGGCCGTCAGTGCCGCATCCCATACGGCCGGAGAGAGCGTCGCCGATGCCGCCAGAGCGGCGGAAGCCAAGGCTCGCGCCAAGGCAGAAGCGGAGATGGAAGCCCTGCTCAAATAAACCGACAGGCCACCGCAAGGTGGCCTGTTTTTTATCCCGCTACCGGATCATGACGTTATGGAAAAGGCCACATAGACTGTTAGGTAACTACCCGCACAAGGAGTGCATCATGCGTCGTCTGCTCCCTGCTCTCGCTTCTCTCGCCCTGTTTATCGCGCTCCCGGCTCCGGCACTTATCTACTATTCGGAGCAGAACATGCCACTCAATGGCCAGGATAAAAATGGTCAGCCTGTGGGGTTGGCGGTCGAGTTGCTGCGCCTGATGTGGCGTGAAATGGGGGAGCCGGAGCACCCCATCCACTTTCTGCCCTGGGCCCGCGGCTGGTATCTGCTGACCCAGCAGCAAGAGGCTGTGCTCTTTACCACAGCGCATACCAAGGAGCGGGATCCCCACTTCCTCTGGGTCTGCCCCATCAGCCACTCCAGGGTCGCGCTGGTCGGCCGCAAGCAGGATGCCCCCAAAGTGGCCAGCAAAGCGGATCTCGCCAAGCTGCAGATTGGTGTGATGCAGGCGGATGTCGGGGAGCAGTTGCTGCTCAACCGCGGGATCAGCCCGGGCAATATGATGTCGGTAGAGCGCATGGATCAGGTGGTACGCCAGCTCATCATGGCACGCACCGATCTGGTGGCGGGCAACGAGGTGATGTTGCGCCATCAGGCCAAGGAGCTGGGTTTCCCCAGCGAGGATTTTGTCACCGTCGCGATTATTGAAGAGCAGGATAACTGCTTCGCCTTCAACCTGAGGGCAAACAAGCAACAGGTTGCCCGCCTGCAACAGGCGCTGGACAAGGTCAGACAGGGGGATGAATACAAGCAGCTGATGAAGCGCTACCAGTTGCTCAGTATCCTGCCCGAAACCACTCCCACCATCCCGCGCATCGAGTAACTCCGGCCCGCCCTATGGCGGGTTCTCTTTATCTCCCGCCGATGACGCCTGCGATGCCTCCACCGGCGCCGTAATGAGGTGGTTCAGAAAGAGATTGAACAGCTCGGCCCGCGAGCCGAGCCGCAGCTTGCCATAGAGATGCTTGCGGTGATTCTTCACCGTGCCGCTGCCAATCCCGAGCGCTGCGGCAATCGCCTCGGTATCCAGCCCCTGCAGCAGCAACTCCGCCACCTGCCGCTCGCGCCGGGTAAGCCTATCGCCCCCGACACTCGCCATCGCCTGCTCTACCGCGCTCCGGAGGCTGGCGCTGTCTGGCAGCGCAGTGCTCTGGGCCAACAGCGGCTGGCTCTGCCGCCACTGCTGACGACAGAGCGAATGCACCAGCGGGAACAGCTGCTCCAGCCTTACCAGCTCGTCACGGCTGAGGGTACTGCGCTTGTCGAGTCGCCCCAGAAACAGCATCAGCGTCAGTCCGTCCCGCACCGGCAGGATCAGCCCCACCTCCTCCTGCCAGCCGGTGGCCTGATAGAAGTGGTGGCGATATTCGGGATCGAGCCTCCCCCGCGACACCTGCGCCAGGGTCCAGACGCCGGCAGGCAAGCCCTGCTCCAGCGCCTGCATAAAGGGATCCTGACTGAAGTGGCTGGTGAGGTAGCGATCAAACAGCAGAGCCCGCTGATGATTGAGGTTGTCGTAGAGGTAGACGGGGCGCTGCCCCACCCCGAGCAGCAGGGCGCAATCAAACGCCACCTGCTGCTGGATCAGCCGCACCAGCGCCGCCGCAAAGGCGCTGCTGTGCAGGGCATCGACCACCCCGGTCATACTGCGGGTCAAGGCATCTGTGGTGAATGGCTGGGTCATGGTGGCACGTTTCCGGTGACGGGGAGCGATTCCCCGCTATGGCTGAATGCTAGCACGAGAGTGGTAAAACTGTCCCTCAGGGGACATATCCGCCACCAGCCAGAACGGCGAGGATGACGGCTTTTCCCCCTGCTGTTGGAGAACCCATGATCAACCCCCACCTGCTCGATGAGCTGACCGAGCGCGGCCTTGTGGCCCAGAATTCCGACCCGGCGGCCCTGGCCGATCATCTTGCCACCCCGCGCACCGTCTATTGCGGGTTCGATCCCACCGCTGGCAGCCTGCATATCGGTCATCTGGTGCCGCTCTTGATGCTGCGCCGCTTCCAGCTGGCGGGCCACACCCCGGTGGCACTGGTGGGCGGGGCAACCGGCCTTATCGGCGATCCCAGCTTCAAGGCGACCGAGCGCAGCCTCAACAGTGCTGATACCGTGCAGGGTTGGGTCGCCAGCCTGTCGGCCCAAATCAGGGCGCTGCTGCCCGCCGATGAGGGCCTGTCGGCCCCGCAACTGGTCAACAATGGCGACTGGATGGGGCAGATGTCCGCCCTCGACTTTCTGCGGGATATCGGCAAGCACTTCTCGGTCAACGCCATGCTGGCGCGGGAATCGGTGCGCCAGCGGCTGGCTCGCCCGGATCAGGGCATCTCGTTCACCGAGTTCTCCTACGCTCTGCTGCAATCCTACGATTTTGCAGTGCTGCACCAGCGGCTCGGTTGCACCCTGCAAATTGGCGGCAACGACCAGTGGGGCAATATCACCAGCGGCATGGATCTCACCCGTCGCCTCCATCAGGCGCAGGTGCACGGCATGACCCTACCCCTTATCACCAAGGCAGACGGCACCAAGTTCGGCAAGACCGAAGGGGGCGCGGTCTGGCTCGATCCGGCGCTCACCTCCCCTTACGCCTTCTACCAGTTCTGGCTCGGCACCGCGGATGAGGATGTCTACCGCTTCCTGCGCTACTACAGCTTTATGTCGCTGAGCGAGATTGATGCACTGGAGGCGGAAGACGCAAAGCGGCAGGGGCGCAAGCAGGCCCAGCAGGTGCTGGCCGACGAGCTGACCGAGCTGGTACACGGCAAGGCGGCGCTGGCGGCAGTGCAGCGCATCAGCGAACTGCTGTTTAGCGGCGATGTAGCTCGCCTCGGCGAGAGCGATCTGGCCCAGCTGGCGCAGGATGGCATGCCATGCAGCACCGTCAGCGGCGAGACGGATCTGGTCAGCCTGCTGGTCAGCTGCGGTCTGGCGAACTCCAAACGCATCGCCCGCGAGCTGCTGGCGGCGGGGGCTATCAGCCTCAATGGTGTGATCAAGCAGGATGAACAGCTGAGTGCCACTGATCGGCTGTTTGGTCGCTACCTGCTGCTGCGCCGGGGCAAGAAGCAGTATCACCTGGTGGAGTGGCAATAAGCCGCAGGGCGGGGAGTTCAGCCTCCCCGCCCGCACCCTGAATCCCTTTTGAATCCCGAGTTGCGATCCCCCTCACAGCCTCTCCCGTCAGCAGCCACCATACTGGCACCGGCGAACATGGAGTACGCCACACAATCTGTTCCTCACGAATCAACAAGGATGCTGATGATGAAGAGATGGCTTCTGGTGCTGCTCTGCACCCTGCCCATGCTGGCACACGCCAGCGGATACACCCAGACCCGCTACCCCATAGTGCTGGTGCACGGCCTGTTCGGCTTCGACAAGCTGCTCGGGGTCGATTACTTCTACGGCATTCCCCAGGCCCTGAGCCGGGATGGTGCCAAAGTCTACGTGGCGCAGGTGTCAGCCACCGCCAGTTCGGAACAACGGGGGGAGCAACTGCTCGCCCAGGTTGAGCTGCTGCTGGCGGCCACCGGCGCCGAGAAGGTCAACCTCATCGGCCACTCCCACGGCGGCCCTACCATCCGCTATGTCGCCTCGGTCGCCCCCGAGCTGGTCGCCTCCGCCACCAGCGTCGGCGGCGTCAACTACGGCTCCGAGATTGCCGATCTGGTGCGGGCCAATGCCGCCCCCGGCAGTGCCGCCGAGAAGCTGGCGGCCGCCGCGGCCCACGCCCTCTCCGGCATGATTTCACTGCTCTCGGGCGGGAGCCAGCTACCGCAAGATCCGGTCGCCGCCCTCGATGCCCTCACCAGCAAGGGGGCCAGCCAGTTCAACCAGCGCTACCCGGAGGGGCTGCCCAGCCGCTATTGCGGTGAGGGGCCGATGCAGGCCAGCAACGGCGTCTACTACTTCTCCTGGAGCGGACGCGGCAACCTGACCAATCTGCTGGATCCGGTGGATCCGGCGCTGGCGCTGACCGGCGCCTTCTTCAAAGAGCCCAATGACGGACTGGTCGGGGTCTGCAGCAGCCACCTCGGCAAGGTGATCGGCACCGACTACCGGATGAACCATCTGGACGAAGTGAACCAGTCCTTCGGCATCCACCATCTGTTCGAGACCGATCCGGTCACCCTCTATCGCCAGCATGCCAACCGACTCAAGGAGCTGGGACTATGAAGATAGCCACCCTGCTCGTCGTGCCCTGCGCCATCACCCTGCTGCTTGGCGGGGTGTTGCTCTGGCCCACAGCACCGACGGCAGACTCATCACAGGCTCAAACCAATCAGCATGCACAGAGCCACCCGCACGATCCCGAGCAGGAGGCCGCCGATGCCCTGCAGGCGCGCTATCGCACCTTTGTCTCCGCCCAGAGCAGCCTGACGGTGCCCACCGAGATCTCCCTCGCCAGCCTGCAGATCCTGTTTGACGAGCGGGAGCAGCTGCGCCAGCAGAGCTTTACTCCGGCCGAGCAGGCCCAGCTGTTTGCCGAGGATCGGCTGATGGAGCAGCTGACCCTGCGCCGCAGGGCGCTGGCGGAGGCAAGAGACAGCGACAAGTCGCAGCTGGCCAGCGAGCTGGATCTCTGGCTGGCGGAGCAACCGGGCTGGTTTCGCGAGGCGGAGGCCAACAGCCGTCTGCTTGAGGAGTTGCAAGGGCTGGCGCAGATGGACCCGGCCAAACGGGAGGCTCTGCTGCTGGAGACGGGGGGGCCGGAAGCGGTGGATCGGATGCGCCAACTGGAGCAGAACCGGCAAGGGTTCGAGGAGCAGCTCAGCGGCTTTCTGGCCGAGCTCAGGCAACTGCCGAACGAGGCCAGGGCCGAACAGCAGCAGGAGCTGCTGGCCCGCTGGTTCGAACCCGGACAGTGGCGCCGGGTCGAGGCTCTCACCCGGCTCAAGCTGGGGGAGCCACACACCGAATGAGAAGGGGGCCCGAGATGGGCCCCTTGCTACTGCGCTTATTGCGGCTTGTTGGCACCCGGCAGCGGCTGCCAGGTGAGGCGGGTTACCTGAGTGCCCTGCACCTCGCACTTGAGGCTCAGCTCCTGCCACCCCTTATCCTGACGCAGGGAGACCTCTCCCTCGATCCCCTGCTCGCCAATCTTCAGCTTATCCTGCTCGAAGATCACCTTGTCGCCGTGGGCGAGATCCATCAGTTTGCCGTTGCAGAGCCAGTGAGCGAGATCCGCCCCCTTCAGCTTGACGCCACCCTTGGCCGCCTTCTGCTCGGCCGCGCTCACCACAAACAGCTTGCTCAGCTCGGCGGCCCGCTTGGTGAGCCACTCCTGACGCTGCTGCATGCTCATTTTGCTGACGAACTCGGCGGGCTGGCCCTTCTCGTCCAGCCACTGGGTCAGCTTGCCGCTGTCGTCAAAGGCGAACTGGGCGGCGGGCTCTTTGACCCCGAACAGCTTGCCGCCCTTGAAGTAGTAGCGGCTCTCCCCTTCCAGCTTGCCCAGCTCGTTCATGATGGGCACGGCGATGATGACGGGGGCGCCATCGATCCAGGCCTTGATATCGACGCCGTCATGGCTGAATTGACGGGTATCGAGGGCGCTCTCGGCCCCCTTCTCCATCAGGGTAAACTGCTCGGCGAGAGAAGCGGCCAGAGAAGGGAGGGAGCAGAATCCCAGGGTCAGCGCGATCGCTGTATTGCGCATTGAGTTGTACATAGCACTCCTGTGATGGGCCATCCGGCCCGTGGTTAACTCTCTGTCAGCCAGGCCCGCAGCCCTTCCCGGTGAGCATCACTCAGGGGCAGGGATTGGCGGGCCCGGTAGTCAAAATGGATCAGGGTCGTTTCGGCGGTGACGGCCAGTTCGCCGCCCTGCCAGGCCTCCTGCCAGACCGTAAAGGAGCTGGTGCCGATGCGGCGCACGCCGGTCTTGATGGTGACCGGCTGGCCGTAGAACAGCTCCCGTTTGAACTGCACCGTATAGCCCGCGATGATCAGGTGCCAGTTATGCACATCCAGATCGGGGGAGAAAATCCGGAACAGGGGATCCCGCGCCGATTCGAACCAGACCGCCGGCACCGTATTGTTGATATGGCCGAGGGCATCCGTCTCCTGAAAGCGGGGTTGGATCTGCATTTCCAGCATGGGTTGACTCCTTGTCTCTTTGTTTCTGTCCTTGTCCGTTCATGGGACATCAGTGGCCAATGGGTGGCCGCCGGGCATCACCAGCGGATCAGCATGTTACATGATACTGCTGGCCCAAGCACAGGGATGCCAGCGGCCCTGCGCGACCGGCCAGCGGGTGTCGCAGCGCGGCGGATTGTAGGGCTGCACAGAAAAGCGGGCAGTAAAAAGCCCCGCACATCTTGGCTGTGCGGGGCGGGTGCAGATAACCAAACGGCTCGGGGACTAGCCCAACAGATCGAAGCGATCCGCATTCATCACCTTGTTCCAGGCGGTGATGAAGTCACAGACAAACTTCTCCTTGTTGTCATCCTGGGCATAGACCTCGGCATAGGCGCGCAGCACAGAGTTGGAGCCGAACACCAGATCCACCCGGGTGGCCGTCCATTTCAGGGCGCCGCTGCGGCGATCGCGGATCTCGTAGAGATTGCTCACTTTCGGCAGCCACTGGTAGCCCATGTCGGTCAGGTTGACGAAGAAGTCGTTGCTGAGCACCCCGACTCGGTCGGTAAAGACCCCGTGCCCGGTACCGCCGTGGTTGGTGCCGAGCACCCGCATCCCGCCCACCAGCGCCGTCATCTCGCAGGCGGTAAGCCCCATCAGCTGGGCACGATCCAGCAGCAGCTCCTCCGCCGTCACCACATAGTCCTGCTTCAGCCAGTTGCGGAAGCCGTCGGCCAGAGGTTCCAGCACCTCGAACGAGGCCACATCGGTCTGAGCCTGAGTGGCGTCCCCCCGGCCCGGCGCAAACGGCACGCTCACCGTCACTCCGGCGGCCTGGGCAGCCTGCTCGATGGCGAGGTTGCCCCCCAGCACGATGAGATCCGCGACGCTGACGCCACACTCGGCCGCCAGCTTGTCATAGACCGCCAGCACCTTCGCCAACTTCGCCGGTTCGTTGCCCGGCCAATCCTTCTGCGGCGCCAGCCGGATGCGGGCGCCGTTGGCACCGCCCCGCTTGTCGGAGCCTCGGAAGGTACGGGCACTATCCCAGGCGGTAGTGACCCGCTCGCTGATGGAGAGGCCGCTGGCGGCGATCCTGGCCTTCACCGCCGCCACGTCATAATCGGCACGTCCGGCTGGCACCGGATCCTGCCAGATCAGATCTTCTGTCGGCACATAGGGGCCGACATAGCGGCTCTTCGGCCCCATATCCCTGTGGGTCAGCTTGAACCAGGCGCGGGCGAAGGCGTCGGAGAAGGCCGCCGGATCATCGCGGAAGTGCTCGGCAATCTTGCGATACTCGGGGTCGAATTTGAGCGCCATATCGGCATCCGTCATCATGGGTTTGCAGCGGATCGACGGATCCTCCACATCCACCGGCATATCCTCTTCGGCGATATTGATCGGTTCCCACTGATGGGCCCCCGCCGGTGATTTTTGCAACCACCAGTCGTACTTGAACAGCAGCTCGAAGTAGCCGTTGTCCCATTGGGTCGGGTGGGTGGTCCAGGCACCCTCGATGCCGCTGGTCACTGTGTTGCGGCCGATGCCGCGGCTGTGGTGATTGATCCAGCCCAGCCCCTGCTCCTCGAGGCTGGCCCCTTCCGGCTCGGGCCCGAGCTGCTTGGCGTCGCCGTTGCCGTGAGCCTTGCCGACGGTGTGGCCACCGGCGGTCAGTGCCACCGTCTCTTCATCATCCATCGCCATGCGGGCGAAGGTGACCCGCATATCCTGCGCGGTTTTCAGGGGATCGGGCTGGCCATCCACCCCTTCCGGGTTGACGTAGATAAGCCCCATCATCACCGCCGCCAGCGGGTTTTCCAGATCACGCTCGCCGGAGTAGCGACCACCCGGCTTGCCGCTGGGCGCCAGCCACTCTTTCTCCGATCCCCAGTAGATATCCTTCTCCGGGTGCCAGATATCCTCGCGGCCAAAGGCAAAGCCGAAGGTTTTGAGCCCCATGGACTCATAGGCCACGGTGCCCGCCAGAATAATCAAATCGGCCCAGCTGATCTTGTTGCCGTACTTCTTCTTGATGGGCCACAGCAGGCGACGGGCCTTGTCGAGGTTGGCGTTATCCGGCCAGGAGTTGAGGGGGGCAAAACGCTGGTTGCCGCTGCCGCCACCGCCACGACCATCGGCGATGCGGTAAGTCCCGGCCGAGTGCCAGGCCATGCGGATCATCAGGCCGCCGTAGTGGCCCCAGTCGGCGGGCCACCACTCCTGACTGTCGGTCATCAGGGCGGTCACATCCTGCTTGAGGGCCGCCATATCGAGCCCCTTCAAGGCTTCCCGATAGTTGAAGCCGGCCCCCAGCGGATTGGTCTTGGTATCGTGTTGGTGAAGAATGTCGAGGTTGAGGCTCTTCGGCCACCACTCCATTCTGGACGTCTCGACGGAGGTGGTTCCCCCGTGCATGACCGGGCATTTTCCTGCGGAACTGTCTGAATTGTTGCTCATCGTTTTCCTCATTTGCTCTGCTGTCCATAACCTGAAACAGCATGGCACAGAGGCGTGACACAAACTGTGCAGCAGCGGCCGATTTACGGATCTTTCACGCAAGCGGCCACGGAGCACTCGTCGGCCGCGACAGAAATTGGACGAACTATGGCGCCTCTGCGGGCTGATGGGGCGGTTCCGGCCGCAACCAGGCGCTGCGAAAATCGAACCAGCCGAGCGCCGTCATCCGCACCCCGTGCACGCCGACCCGGCTCTCCAGCTCCAGCCAGTGGTGAAACAGCGGTACAAACCAGCTCTGCTGCTGCACCCTTGCCAGCAGGGCGCGGGGGCCAGGCTCCTCACCGCTGGCGCGCCACTGCATAAACCCTTGCCACAACTCATGCTGACTGCTCCACACCTTGCGCAGCAACGGGGTGCCCTGCAACCAGGCGTAGGGGGCAAAGGGACCGGCATGTTCGAGGTTGAGGGTGCCGAGCCAGAGATCCACGTCTTCATCCTCACCACTCACCCAGCGACCGTAATCGAGGGTGCGCACCTCCAGCCGGATCCCCTGTTCGGCCAGCAGGCTGCTCATGGCGTTGGCGCACTCGTTGAACTCCAAATGCTGGTTGAAGCAGGCGAGCACCAGGGTCGTCGGCAACTGCGCAGGTGTGGGCAAGGGCGTGGGCAGCGCTTCGCGCCAGTGGGGCAGCAGGCCGAGGGCGCTGGTCCAGCCCCGTTGCAACTCGGGGGCGACCCGCCCCATCAGAGCCACCGGATTGAGCAGTTGGCCGAGCCACTGGCGCAGGGCGGGATCCTGCAAGGATCCGGAGCGATCGTCCTGCAGCAGGAAGTAGCAGCCCGACTCCAGCTCCGACTCGCCGCGCATGGTGCCGAGCTCAGGGCTGTCGCGCCCCAGCTGCAGGTGGGTCTCCAGCCGCTCCGCCAGCTCCGGCAGCATCCAGATATCGATCTCGTCGAGCAGGGCGCGCAGGCCGAAGTAGTCGTCAAACGCCGCAAGGCAAAGATGCAGGGGATCGTTGGCAGCCACCCGGTAGGGGCCGGTGCCCACCGGTTGCAGGGCAAAGCCCGCCTCCCCCTTGAGCTCCCGCGGCAAAATGGTCGCCACAGGCTCCGCCAGCAGGTGGGGCAGCCAGGGATCCGGGCTGTCGAGATAGAGATCCAGCGTGCGTGGCCAGGGGCTCTCCAGCCGATCCAGATGGGCGAACAGCGGGCGATCCCGCAGGGCCAGCAGACTCTCCATCACATCTTCCACCACCAGCTCGCGGCCGTGGTGAAAGCGCACCGCCGGGCGCAGGTAGAAACGCCAGTGGCAGGGGCCCAGACACTCCCAGTGGTGGGCGAGATCCCCTTCGATTTCCCCATTTTCCTCATTTCGCCGGGTGAGGCCGTTGAAGATCTGGCGGCTCAGGTGAATTTCGGAGCGGCGCATCGGGCCGGTGGGCAGCAACTGCGGCAACGGGCGATAGTATGGCACCCGCAGGATCTGGCGCCCCTCGCGGGTGGCCTGACCGAGCTGTTCGATCAGCAGCGGAGTAAGCAGATCGAGGCGATCCTCGGCCAGCCGTACCGCCTGCGCCAGCTGGCCCTGGCTGAGCAGATCCCGCAAGCGGCGCCGGGTCAGGCTCTCCTGACTATCGAGCAGGATAAGTCGGGAGCGCCGCCCCCGCCCCGCTTCCGCCGACCAGCTGAGCCAGCCCTGATCCTGCATCCGCCGCAGCAGCAGGCGAGCGTTGCGCGGGGTGCAGCAGAGCAGATCCGCCACCTCGGCGAGGCTGATCTCCCGTTCGTCGCAGCCAAGCAGCTGGGCGAGTCGTTGAAATTGCTGGTAGAGGCGACCGGTCGGCATAAAAGAGGAAATCCTGTTGCTATAAGTCATCAGTTTTTACTTCCGCATTTTAGCTCAATACTGCTGATGAACGTGAGAACCACAGCAGAGGAGCACCATCATGAGCCACGCCAATCCCCTCAAACCGAACCGGATCCAGCAGACCTTGCGCCGTTACTTCAAGCGGATCCTGCCGCGCCCCTTGCCGCTTATCGAGGATCCCATGCAGCAGCTCAACCGCCTGATGCAGTGGGACATGAACCAGATCGATGACAAGGAGTATCGCCGCCGCCTCTGAGTACGAGCCATACCAACCACTCGGGACACGCGTCCCCTTCGGGCAACATTGCTTTGCCGGATCTTGCTGTTTACATCGGCCACGGGCCTGATAGATTGGACGTCTATCCATCTATAACTGCGACAAGCAACATCCAACAAGGAGTGTGTGATGAAAGATGCGACCCTGGCCCTGCACCACGGCTTTTCCAACGACCCCACCACCAAAGCGGTCGCCGTGCCCATCTACCAGACGGTGGCCTACGAATTCGAGAGCGCCCAGCACGGGGCGGATCTGTTCAATCTGGCGGTGCCGGGCAACATCTACACCCGCATCATGAACCCCACCAACGATGTGCTGGAGCAGCGGATGGCCGCGCTGGAAGGGGGGATCGCCGCACTGGTGGTCTCGGCAGGTTCCGCCGCCATCACCTATGCCATTCAGGCACTGACCGCCGCCGGTGACAACATCGTCTCCACCCCCCAGCTCTATGGTGGCACCTACACCTTGTTCGCCCACATGCTGCCAAGTTTCGGGGTCGAGGTGCGCTTTGCCAAAGATGACAGCGCCGAAGCCATCGCCGCCCTGATCGATGGCAAGACCAAGGCAGTCTACTGCGAGAGCATCGGCAACCCGGCGGGCAACATCGTCGATCTGGCCGCGCTGGCCAAGGCAGCCCACGCCCGTGGCGTGCCGCTCATCGTCGACAACACGGTCGCCACCCCGGTGCTCTGCAAGCCCATCGAACACGGTGCCGACATTGTGGTACACAGCCTGACCAAATATGTCGGCGGCCACGGCAACTCGCTGGGCGGCGTGGTGGTCGACTCGGGCAAGTTCCCCTGGGCGGATCACGCCGAGCGCTTCCCTCAGCTGACCAAACCCGAACCCTCCTACCACGGGGTGGTCTATACCGAGGCCTTTGGCCCAGCTGCCTTTATCGGGCGGGTACGCACCGTGCCGCTGCGCAATACCGGCGCGGCGCTGGCGCCGATGAACGCCTTCCTGCTGCTGCAGGGGCTGGAGACCCTGAGCCTGCGCATGGAGCGCCACGTCGACAACGCTCTGCGGGTCGCCCACCACCTCAAGCATCACCCCAAGGTGGCCTGGGTCAGCTACGCCGGTCTGCCGGGCCACCCGCACTATCTGCTGGCGGAGAAGTACATGGCCGGTCGCCCCTCGGCCATCCTCTCGTTCGGTCTGAAGGATGGCTACGAGGCGGGCGTACGCTTCTACGATGCGCTCAAGATCTTCAAGCGGCTGGTCAATATCGGCGATGCCAAGTCGCTGGCCTGCCACCCCGCCTCCACCACCCATCGCCAGTTGAGCGAGGAGGAGCAGGCCAAGGCTGGCGTGAAACCGGAGATGATCCGGCTGTCGGTGGGGATCGAGGCGATCGAGGACATTCTGGCGGATCTGGATCAGGCGCTGGAGGCCTGAGTCAGTCATCAAGGGAGCGGGCATCAGCCCGCTCTTTTTTAGCCATCGGTGAACCGCCCCCCTTGCCCGCTCGTATATCCCATCCTGCCACCGAATCGAGGTCGTTATGATAGTCCTGCACCACCTGAACAAATCCCGCTCCCAGCGCATCATCTGGCTGCTCGAAGAGCTGGGCCAGCCCTATGAGATCAAGGCGTATCAGCGCGATGCCGCGACCTTTCTGGCACCGCCCGAGCTAAAAGCCATCCACCCTCTCGGCAAGTCGCCGGTCATCGAATTCGACGGCCGGGTGCTGGCGGAATCGGGGGCCATCACCGAGTACCTGATCGCCCGCTATGCTGCCGATCGGCTGGCACCGGCAGCAGATAGCCCGGAGTATCCCGAATACCTGCAGTGGCTCCACTTTGCCGAGAGCTCGGGCATTCTGCCGCTGCTGCTCGACATGTTCGTGCGCAAGGATGGCAGCCCGATGCGCTTCCTGCCGGACTACGCCAGGGCGGAGTGTGCCAAGGTGCTGGGCTACCTCAATGAGGTACTGGCGAAACGCCACTATCTGGTGGGGGATCGCCTCTCCGGCGCCGACATCATGAACTCCTTCCTGGTGGATCTGCTGGCGCAAAGCGGTCAGCTGGCCAACTTCCCGCACCTGCAAGCCTACTGGCAGCGCCTCAATACCCATCCGGCCCGTCAGAAGGCCATGGAGCTGGAGCGCGAGCTGGATCAGCGCCCCTGACCGAACAGCCACCATGAAAAACGCCCCGACAGTAGGGGCGTTTTGTTATGCAGCGAGCGCGGTTTACTTGGTCGCTGGCACCTTGTCCCGACGCGACTTCCACCACCACCTCAAGCGGATCTGGGAGATCAGCATCCCCGCCAGCATCAGGGCACAACCGGCGATAGCGCGCTCGTCCAGCGTCTCCCCCAGCAGCAACACGCCACCCACGGCGGCAAAGACGGTCTCCAGACTGAGGATGATGGCGGCGTGGGCCGGATGAGCACCCCGCTGCCCTACCACCTGCAGGGTATAACCCACCCCGACCGACACCAGCCCGGCATAGAGCAGCGCCTGCCAACCGGCCACTGCGCCGCTAACAGTCGGGGTTTCGATGACAAAGGCGGTGGCGAGGCTGAGCAGGCCGCAGACCACGAACTGCACTCCAGCCAGCTTGATGGGAGCAACCCGGTTGGAGTAGTGATCCACCAGCAGCAGGTGAACGGCCCAGAAGAGGGCGCCGACCACCTGCAGCAGATCGCCAAAGCCGATGGTGAACTCGTCGGTGACGCTCAGTACATAGAGACCGGCCAGCGCGATGATTGCGCCGATCCAGGTATTGAGGCCACTCTTGTGGCGCAGCAGTAGCCCCAGTACCGGCACCAGAATGATGTAGAGCCCGGTGATGAAACCGGCCTTGGCGGCAGTGGTATAGAGCAGCCCCACCTGCTGCAGGGATGCGGCACAGAACAGCACCAGCCCGGCCAGCACACCCCCGATCAGCAGTTGGCGATGGTCGCCAGCGACGGCAACAGGTTGTCGGGATTTGAGCCACCAGAGCAGCGGCAGCAGGGAGAGGGCGCCGAGCAGAAAGCGCAGGCCATTGAAGGTATAGGGCCCCATGTGATCCATCCCGAGGCGCTGGGCGACAAAGCCCATACCCCAGATGGTGGCAGCCATCAGCAACATCAGATTGGAGCGCATGGCGATTCTTCCTTAAATCGGCGCGTGACGGGTTATCCGATCCAAGATACCCGCCTCCCTATCCTCTTGTCTCCACTCTTTGTCTTCGCTCTCGCTCTCGCTCTCCACGCGCTGCATCGCACTGCTTTTGAGCACAGCGAGTGTTACAGCAGCGAGGGCTTGGTGAACACGGCCAACAGGGCAATCAGTAGCAGATTGCCCCGCAGGATCCACACCACCCGGAAGTGCTGCTGAATGGAGATCATCGGCGCCTTGCCCAGACGCAGGGCGCGACGCCAGCGATAGAAGAGGCGGCTGGGATAAACGAGGGAGCCGACAATCAGCAGAAACAGCCCCATCTTGAGGCCGTGGGCAGGATGGGCAAAGATCTCTGCCACCGAGCTGGCATGCTCAAGGGCCAGCAGACACCCGGTGGTAAAGATGGAGAAGAGCGCCAGCGCCGCCACCCCATCTGCCAGCAGCAGGCGGCGCACTCGCAGCATGTTCAGGCCGCGCCTAAATATTAGATACTCGACACAGAGGGCAAGGATCAGTACCGCTATGCTGCCATAATGAATCATTGAGAGCAGAGTGTGGTTCAACATCGGAAACATCTCATTTTCTGCCTTTAGACGAGCCGCACAGCATCATATATGCTGGTGCCACCCGAGACGAAAAGGATCTGTTCATGTCCCCCGCCAAGCCCAAGAACACTTGGTCTTTGATCACCCGCATGCGGCTGGGCCTCCTCTTGCTCTTTATCCCTGTGTTGCTGCTCGGCAGCATCTACTACCTGCATATGGAGCGCACCCTGCGCCACGAGCAGCAACAGAACCTGATTGCTCGCAACACCCAGTATTTCCATACCCTGATCGAACCCTATCTGGCGACCCTCAAACGCCAGTTTACGCTCATTTATCAGCAGGTAAATTATCGGGATTTCAGCGGCCCGGAGATCCTTAACGGCGAGCGCTACCTGCAACAGTGGCAGGCCTATCACAAGGTGATGGAGCTCGATTACGTCTACGTGGGCACCGAGCATCGCAAGATGCTGATCCACCCCTCCTGGCAGGCCGACGAGAAGTTCGATCCCAGAACCCGCCCCTGGTATCTGCTGGCATCCAGCCATCCCGGACAGATTGTCTGGACCGATCCTTATTACGACTACACCTTGGGCACTCTCACCATGGCGCTGGCCCGGGTGATTGAAGATCCTGACGGCAAGCGGGTTGGCGTACTCTCGCTCGATACCCAGCTCACCCCCCTCGCCAGCTGGCTAAACAGTCGGCATGATCAGAGTCACCATTTGGGCAATGGCTATCAGATCCTGCTCAACCATGACGGACTGGTGCTGGCCCATCCGGATCGCGAACGGGTATTCAAACCCCTCGCTCACCCCGACTGGCTGGCCCGGATGCAACAACCGCAGGGCTTTTTCCTCGATGATGCCAGCGGCCTGATGGTCTCCTACTACCGCATCCCCGAGCAGCGCTGGATCCTGCTCAGCGTCGAGCCGACTGCCAGCATGCAGCAGGTGATCGACAGCGTCTCCATCAACGTGCAGCTGATGATTGCCGTCGCCTGCATTCTCTATCTGCTGCTGGCCCTGCTCTGGTCCCGCTACTTCCGCCGGATGCTGGGGGAGATCACCCTGCTGATCCGCGCCAGCCGCTCCGGCGGTATCGCCTACAACGGCCGCCGCATGCTGGAGCTGGCCAAGGTCTATGAAGAGATGGATGCCGCCAGTCAGGACTTTGCCCAGATCCGCCTGCAAGCCCATCAGGACAAACTCACCGGGCTCTACAACCGTCGCTTCTTCGACGAGTGCCTGCAGAAGCAGCTCAACAGTGGCGCTCCCTTCGGGGTGGTGATGTTCGATCTGGATGACTTCAAACGGGTCAACGATACCCACGGCCATCAGGCGGGGGATGTGGTGCTCAAGCGGGTGAGCAAGCTGGGCATGAATCTGTTCCACGAGTGGGGCTGGTTCTGCCGCTATGGCGGCGAGGAGCTGGTGCTGATCTTCCGTTACGGCGAAGAGCAGCCGATGCTCCCCTCCCTGCTGGAAGCGTTCCGGCTCGGGGTGGAACAGCTGGAGTGGCGCGAACCCGATCTCACTATCACCATCAGCGGCGGGGTGGCCTTCAGCCGCTCCGGGCTCTCGGCCAAAGAGCTGGTGGAGCTGGCCGACAAGGGGGTCTATCAGGCCAAGCGGGAGGGGAAAAACCGTATCTGCTTCCCGCTGCGCCACACCCCTCACCAGAGTGCCGAGGAGGACATTCCCGCCTTTGGCGAGCCTCGGCAACAAACCAACGAAGGGTAGCCCCAGCGGCCAGCCTCAACCACAACGCCGTCAGCAAAAACAAAGAGAGAGGCTCCAGCCTCTCTCTTTGTTTATCGTGCTTCTTGCCGCACGTTAAGCCAGTGTGGCGCACGACTCAGCGCTGCCACTCCCACACCGGCCAGCCCAGCTCCCCGGCTTGCTGGCGCAGCGCGGGGGCCGGATTGACCGCATGGGGATGGCTCACCGCCCGCAGCATGGGCAGATCGTTGTGGGAGTCGCTGTAGCCAAAGCTACCCTGCCAGAGGTGGTCCCTGCCGGCAAACAGCTGGTTGATGCGGGCCACCTTGCCTTCGCGAAAGCTGAGGGTGCCGCGGGTCTGGCCGGTCAGCATCCCCTCCTCCTCATCGAGCAGAATGGCGACGCAGTGATCCATCCCCAGCATCTTCGCCATGGGGGCCACCAGATGCTCGCCGGAGGCGGAGATGAGCACCAGGTCGTCGCCCCGCTCCCGATGCCATTCGATACGCGCCAACCCCTCGGGGTAGAGGCGCTCGCGCAGCACCTGCTCGGCAAAGCGGGTAGAGAGCGAGTCGAGCCACTGGCGCGTCTTGCCCGCCAGCGGTTGCAGGGTGAAGGCCATGTACTGGTGCATATCCATCTTGCCCTGATGGTAGAGGGACATCATGGCCTGCTCCTCCGCAATCATGCTGGCGGGGGCCAGCTCCTCGGCCACCATGTACTCCAGCCAGAGGCTGGCGGAATCCCCGGCAATCAGGGTCTCGTCCAGATCAAACAATGCCAGTGCCATGAGAGCTCCTTGCGGTAACAACGAAAATGAAACGAGGCGTCATGCTACCTCACAGAGTTGATCCCGGGCCACCGCCAGGGTCACGGCACTGCCGGGTGCCAGCAGATCGCCAGCCGAACGGTTGAGGCAATCCACCGTCAACAGCCCCGCCTCGCACTCCACCTGATAGCGGATGACGTTGCCGAGCAGCTGTTGCTGGCGAATGATGCCGGGCAGGCTGGGCTCGCTGCTGGCCGCCCCTGCGGGCAGCAGGGTAATGGACTCAGGCCGCAGCGCCAGCTTGCCCTGAAAACGGGGGCCAAACAGCGACTTGCCCTGCTCGGCGCCAAGCAGGTTGTAGTTGCCGATAAAACCCGCCACAAACTCGCTGGCGGGACGGGTATAGATCTCCTCCGGCGTGCCACTCTGGACGATGGATCCCTTGTTCATCAGGAAGATCCGATCCGACATGGTGAGCGCCTCCTCCTGATCGTGGGTCACGAAGATGGTGGTGAGTTCGAGCCGCTGCTGGATCTCGCGGATCTGCTGGCGCAGGCTGCGGCGGATGCGGGCATCAAGCGCCGAGAGCGGCTCGTCCAGCAGCAGGATCCGCGGCTGCACCACCAAAGCCCGGGCCAGTGCCACCCGCTGGCGCTGACCGCCGGAGAGCTCGGCCGGATAGCGGCGCTCGAAACCGGTCAGCTCCACCAGCGCCAGCGCCTCCTGCACGCTGGCCGCCAGCTCCCGCCCCGGCTGGGGTTTCATCTTGAGGCCGAAGGCGACGTTGTCCCACACCGTCATGTTGGGGAACAGCGCATAGCTCTGGAACACCATGCCGATGCCCCGCTTCTGGGGCGCCTGCCAGGTGATCTCTTCACCGGCCACCCGCACCTGACCGCCATCCACCGGGGTGAGCCCGGCCAGCGCCCGCAGCAGGGTGGACTTGCCACAACCGGAGGGGCCGAGCAGGGTCACCAGCTCCCCCTTGCGGATGCCGCATTCGATCCCCTCGAACACCGGCGTATCGCCGTAGGATTTGTGCAGTTGATTCACTTCTAAATGAAACATCTTGGATCACCGATGAAATCTGTTGGCCGCCCAGGTGAGCAGCAGGGTCAGCAGGAAGTAGCTCATCACCAGCGCACTGGTGAAGTGGCCCGAAGTGGCGCGCATGTTGTAGAGGTAAACCTGCAGGGTCTCGTAGCGGGTGCCCACCAGCATGTTGGCAAACACGAACTCGCCGAGCAGGAAGGAGAGGGAGAGAAACAGGGCTGCCAGCAGCCCCTTGCGCAGACAAGGGATCACCACCAGCAGAAAGGCGCGCCGACTACTGGCCCCCAGCAGATGGGCAGCATCCATCAAATCCCTGAGCGGTACCCCTTGCAGGCTGTTGGCCAGCGCCCGGTACATGAAGGGGAGCACCACGGTGAACCAGGTACCGATCAGGATCCACGGTGTGCCGATGATGGGCAGGACACCATCGGCGTAGATCTGCAGCAGCCCCACCGACGAGACCACGGGCGGCACCGCGAAGGGGAGCAGGATCAGCAGGTTCATCCAGGGATCCAGCTTGGGGAAGTAGTAGGCCACCACCAGCACGGTCGGCACCAGCACCAGGGTCCCCAGCAGCAGGGTGACGAAGCAGACCAGGAGGCTGCGGCCAAACGCCGCCAGAAAACGCGGATCGCCCCACAGCTTGAGATACCAGTCGAGGGTGAAGCCGTCCGGCAGCAGAGTCGCCCCCCAGCGGGTGGAGATGGAGTAGAGAAACGTGGCCAGCAGCGGTAGCAGCAGGGTGGCGACCAGCCCACCCAGCACCCACTTGGGCCAGCGCGGCGTCAAATCATGCATGGGATTGCCCCTTGTTCACATAGCTCTTTTTCAGCAGCCACTGGTTGGCGGCGGTCACCACTCCCAGCAGCACCATCAGGATCACCGCCAGCGCCGCCGCCATATTGGGCTCGAGGAAGATATCGCCGGAGACCAGACTGGCCACCCGGATGGTCACCAGATTGAAGTTGCCGGTGGTGAGGGCGTAGGCGGAGGCATAGGCCCCCACCGCGTTGGCAAACAGGATGATCAGGGTGCCGAGCAGCGCAGGCGTCAGCACCGGCAGTGCCACGTGCCACACATACTGCCCCTTGCTCGCGCCGAGCAGCGCCGCAGCCTGCGGCCACTCATCCTGCAGCGCATCAAACGCCGGGTAGAGTAGCAGCAGGGCGAGCGGGATCTGGAAGTAGGTGTAGATGAGAATAAGGCCGCTACCCGAGTAGAGGTTGAAGCCGTCGATCAATCCCCATGATTTCAGCAGCAGAGTCACTGCACCATTGATGCCGAGAATGATGATAAAGGCGAATGCTAGTGGCACCCCGCTGAAATTGCCGGTCATGGTGACAAAGGCCAGCAGCAGCCGTTTGACCCGCTCACCGCTGTGACGCAGCGCCGCCGCCCCGAGGGTGCCGATGGCAAGCCCCGCCAGACTGGCGATACCGGCAATGCGCAACGAGTTGCCGAACGATTGCAGGTAGAAGGGGGAGCTCAAAATCTCCCGGTAGTAGTCGAGGCCCCAACCATCTGGGGTCTGAAAGCTGCCCACCAGCACCCACACCATGGGGGAGAGCTGAAACAGGATCATCAAGAGAATAAACGGCAGCAGCACCAGTGCGGGCAGCCAGTGGCGGCGCACCTTGTGCTTGGTGGCCACGGGTTGATCCGCGAGGATCTCGGTGGTGGCAGGCATCATCAGTGCACCTCGCGCATAAAGGCGGCCTTGAGCAGCGGTGGCGCTGCCGGCTTGTCGTGGGGAATGCCCAGCAGATCGGCCATCAGGGCGCAGAGCTGGGTCTGGGCGATCACTACCCCATCCGGCCAGCGCTCGACGAAGGCATCGCCAAACAGCCAGAGCGGCACGGTGCGCTCTTCGGGCAGGGTGCCGCCGTGGCTCAGGTCGTTGTTCATACCGTGATCCGAGGTGATCACCACCTGATACCCCTCCGCCAGCCACTGGGGCAGCAGATCGGCCAGCAGGCTGTCCATGCGGCGCGCCTGATTGCGGTACTGGCGGGAGTCGAGGCCAAACTTGTGGCCTGCATCGTCCACCCCCATCGGGTGGATCAGCAGAAAATCGGGATCGTATTGGGTTCGCAGCCATTCCCCATCCATCAGCAGATGGCTGTCGGGGTAGTTGTCATCCCAGTAGAAGCAGCCGTGCTGGATCGGCAACTGCTCGTCGTGAGTAAAGCGATCGCGGGCCGCCAGCCAGGGGCTGCGGTTGTAGAGTTCGCTTACCCAGTAATAGGCCGCCGCTGCGGTGCGTTTGCCCGCGGCGCGGGCCAGATGGAAGATGGAGTCATGCAGACTGAGGCGACTCACCCCGTTGTGGGTGATGCCGCTCACCACCGGCGGCACGCCGGTCAGGATGCACTCGTAGAGAGGTCGGGAGAGAGACGGCAGGGCAGCATTCAGGGTCGTATGCAGGCCCCGCCCCGCCTCCACCATGCCACCGAGGTAGCCCATGGTGTGGGCTACCTCGGCTGCCAGACCATCCACAAGTACCACTATCACCTTGTGTTGCACTGGATTCCCTTACTGCATGTTGATCATGACGGTTTCTTGCCACTGGCGCGGCAGGGCTTTGGAGCTCTGCTCCCAGGCGGCGTGATCCTGCACCGGCTTGGCATTGGCGTACTGCTCGGCCGGCAGCAGCTTGGCCTTCACATCATCCGGCAGGGTCACGTTGCTGCGGATCGGGCGGGCGTAACCACGGGCCAGGTTGATTTGACCGGCATCGGAGAGGATGTATTCACGGGCCAGTTTGGCGGCGTTGGGGTTCTTGGCCCACTTGTTGATGATGGTGGTGTAACCGGCGATGACTGAGCCGTCGCTCGGGATCACCACATCAAACTTCTTGGGGTCGATCTGGTCGCGGTAGTTGAGGGCGTTGAAGTCCCACAGCACACCCACTTCCACCTCGCCCTTCTCGATGTTGGCGATGGTCGGATCGTTCAGCGACAGGCGGCCCTGTTTGGCCAGCTGACCGAACAGCTCCAGTGCCGGTTTCAGATTCTTCTCGCTGCCGCCGGTGGCATAGGCCGCCGCCAGCACGCCGTTGTTGGCCTGGGAGGCAACGCCCACATCACCCAGGGTCACCTTGTAGTCACCACCCAGCAGGGATTGCCAGCTGGTGGGGGCGGCCTTGACCAGATCCTTGTTTATCAGGAAGGCGATGGTGCCGGTATAGGCCAGCATCCAGTGACCGTCCGCATCCTTGGCCCAGTTGGGAATATCGGCCCAGGTGGAAGGTTTGTAGGGCTGGGTAACACCCTGCTTGACCGCAACCGGGCCGAAGGCACCACCCACGTCGCCGATATCGGCGGTAGCATTGGCCTTCTCGGCGGCGAACTTGGCGATCTCCTGCGCCGAGCTCATGTCGGTATCCTGATGCTTGATGCCGTAGATGCTGCCCAGCTGCTGCCAGGTATCCTTCCAGTTGGCCCAGCTGTCGGGCATACCGATGCTGTGGAGCTGGCCTTCGCCACGGGCGGCCTTTTCGAGATCCGCGATATTTTCGGCTGCATAGCTATTTGTGGCAAACAACGGTTGGCTGATGGCCACCATGGCCAGTGCACTTGCGATCACGCTTTTCATCATCCCATCCCTCTGGACTAGGTCAGTTAAGGTTCGAGAGGGATGCTAGAGGGGAATTGTGACGGTGGCGGGGCGCTTTAATGGCAGTTTGATGACAATCACCCTGTCATGGCGCTGTCATCCACAGCGGTTACAACTCTGAACCCGAGTGAGGCTGGACTATTCCAGTAAGGGATTGGCCAGCCACCCGCCTTCTGAATAAGCAACAGGGACAAGAGTGTGACCGAGCCGAGATTGAGCGAGCAGAGAGTGAACGAACAGAGCATGGCCGATGGCCGCTCCTCCTCCAAGTGCGAACAGATTTGCCAGACCCTGCGCCGCTATATCGGCAGCGGCCAATTGGGAGCCGGGCAGCAGTTGCCCGCCGAACGGGCCCTGAGCGAGCGTTTTGCCACCACCCGCATCACCATCAAGGAGGCGCTCTCCAGCCTCGAAGCGGACGGCCTTATCTACCGTGCCGAGCGGCGCGGCTGGTTTGTGGCACCACCCCGCCTCACCTACGATCCCGCCATCCACACCCACTTTCACCAGTGGATCGGCGAGCAGCAGCGTACCGCCGAAACCCGGGTGCTGGCCCACGGTAGCGAGCTCGCCAGCAGTGAGCTCTGCCGCTGGATGGGGCTGGATCCCTTCACACCGCTCTACGAGATCCGCCGCCAGCGCCTGATCGACGGCCGCCCTGTGCTGCATGTCAGCCACCATCTGCTGGCCAGCCGCTTTCCCGATATCGCCAGTGCGCCGCTGGCCAGCTCCCTCACCGAGCTCTATCAGCAGCGCTATGGCATAGGCCAGGGTGGGGCGAGTCTCGAGATCACCCCCTCGGCGGCGCGCGGCGCCATCGCCCGCGCCCTCAATCTGGCGGAGGGGAGCGCGGTGCTGCGGCTGGTGCGGGTCAACTACGACGAGCGAGGCGGTCTGGTGGATTGCGATATCGAGCACTGGCGGCCGGATGCCATCCGCATTTGTCTGGATACCCGGGCGCTGCAACCGATCGCAGGCAAGCTGCAACAAACCCGGGTCGCCGATTAGACTCCAGCCAACAGAGCGGATCCCGCAGGATCCGCCGGGATCAGTTGTCGATATTGGGGATCATGTCGTCGAAGCTCTGGTAACCGCAATCGGCCAGTTGCAGCGACATGGTGTAGGTCTTGGCGTGCTCCTGCTGACCGATGGCGGGGCGGTTGAGCTTGATCTCCTGATGCCAGTACTCCTTCATCCGGTCGATCAGCGCCATCGCCTCCCCCTCGTTGAGGTGCAGCTGGCAGAGCGCCATATAGTTGTTCGACTTGTGCATGTTCTCCACCAGATACTCCCCCAGTACCGACATTGCCTGCCGCGCCTGCTGGCGGGCGAAACGGCTGTGCTGCTCGAAGCTGATCCGCTCACTGATCAGGAAGTGGTAACTGTTGTCGATACCGAGCTGCAAAATGCCGAGCTTCTCCAGCTTGCGCAGATAAAGGTAGCAGGAGGCATCGGTCAGGCCGTACTCCCGCTTGAGATCGATCAGCGTCTTGTCGCGCCAGAAGATATTGGCGAGAAAGGCGTAGAGCCCCGGCTCGTTGTGAAACGCCTCGTCCTGCTCCTGAGTGAAGACGGCGCGGCGGCTCTGGGCGTCCTGAGTGCGATCCAGCAACTCCTCGAACGAGAGCCCCACCAGATGGCAGATCTCCAGCAGAGTATCGAACGGCAGCGAGGGCTTGTTCATCATCCGTTTCACGGTCGCGATGGAGACACCCATGGCTTCTGCCAGGGTCTGATAGCGGATCCCCTTGTCGGTCAGAGTCTTCTTCAGGGTGTCGAGAATATTGTTGGCCAGGGTCTGGCTGTAGGTCATGCCACTCTTCCTTGTTATCGCACTTTCATTGCATGGTTATGCCGAGTCAGCTTCTGACCTGTTTTTACCTTCAAGGCTCAGATATTGACACCGAAAAAACAGCCTAGAGAAAAAATCGCCTATAACGCCCATCAGGACAGACCAGTTGAACGATGAGGTCGCAAAATCTGACACCAGACAGTGCATATCTTTCAACCCGCAAACATTTTGCTAGTGCTGCATAGAACATCGCGCATAATCGAAACGTATCGAATTCAAGACCCTTCCTGGTTGAGAAATCGATTGTTTGCTTCCAAATTTTTATCTTTTAAACCGTAAGGTTTTTTCTCTTTCCTGGCATTGGGCGGCGCTGATAGCACCGCCCTTTTCTTTTCCCTGAATTCGCAGGTCAGGTCAAGGGCCCCGGCAAGGGGAAGTGTCACCGGCCACCCGCCGCCCACTGATGCGCCAGCCACTACGACCTCTCTGGCAAGGTATCCTAAACGATCATCAATAGCGTTTCATTGCCATTCAATATATTTAAATGGCTTGCTTGGAAAGCTTCGTTAAATATAAAAACGAATATAATAAAGTTATTTAAAACTCCAAAAACCTATCTTTTAAATGGCTTGTGTATATAAGCAAACAAAATTAATCAGGCCGCACGACCCATATCTGCTTATCACACCACATGCCCACCCCAACAACTGCTATCGGGTAAAGAGAAAAGCCACCCATAAGAACCCACCCACTCATCTGGTGGGCAACATGGCCTACGCATAAACAGCCTCAAAAGACCACCAAAAGTCACAATGGGAACAATCCCAAACCTCAAAAAGTGCAAAAAACAGGCAAAAAGATAGATTTTTTTCTCACGGTTTCACCTTGTGATACGTTCAAAAAATCATCGAAAAGAACCTGATGCCAATCAGTGACATCTGAGATGCCAATTTTTAGACAACTCATCACGGCTACGCTCGAATGAAAATTTAATGCCGATACAAATCAATCACATAGAACCAAAACCGAACTCTCAGCCTGTCATTTGCCTCACCAGTTAATTATTTAAACCTCAATAAAGCTAAAACTCTAATAACACCATTTATTAAACAAAATGTCCCTGCTTGCAGCCAGTCATATTTAGAAGAATGGGGAAATTACTCTCTTGTTATTCAGAAATTCGCTGACTATACTGCGGCCCCTCTGTGAAAGCAGAGCAATGACGGAAATATAAAAAGCTTCATGGATTGAGCAATATAAATCACACGCAGTTCACGCAACACAAGGTTATTTATCCATGAACAAGTTTAATAAAATTGCCGCTTTCTCCCTGCTTGCTCTGGCCATGAATGGCGGCGCCCATGCCGAAGGCTGGTATGCAGGTCTGGATCTGACCACCTCCAAGATGGATCTCGATGGTGCAGCCAAAGACGCCTATGACGCCAAGCTCATCGATGACCAACTCGACGGCGGCAGCCTGATCGTGGGTTACAGCTTCAAACCCTGGCTAGCCGTTGAAGGTGGCCTGCACGCCCAACAGATGGATCAGCTGGTCTGGGTGACCTCCCCGATTGCAACCGGCTTTGCCGACACCACCATCGAAACCCGCAGCATCAGCCTGGCCGCCAAGCTGAGCCAGCCGCTGGCCTGGGGCTTCAGCGCCTATGCCAAACCGGGCATCGCCTACACCCGCACCGAAGTGGAAGTTGTCGGCAACGCCACTCTCCTCGGTTTCAGCGGTCAGGGAAGCAAGAGCGCAACCAAGAGCAAGGTACACCCCAATCTGGAAGTAGGTCTGGACTACGCCTTCAACGACCACTTCTCTGCCGGTATCGGTTACGAGCGCCAGTTCGACGCCCTGAGCCTGGGTGACGAGCACTACTCTCTGGATACCTTCAAGCTGGGTCTGCGCTACCACTTCTAAGTCGCGCCGAGTCAGTAACAATACAAAAGGGCCGCAGGTTTCAAACCTGCGGCCCTTTTTACTGCTCTTTTTCCGTACCCCGCGTTAGCAGATCTGGTCTTTACCCAGCTGCTTGGCCTGATAGAGCGCCCGATCGGCACGTACCATCAGGCTCTCCTTCTGCTCATCCTGCTGATACTCCGCCAGCCCGAAGCTCATGGTAGCGGGCGCATGGGGGCAGATGGGCTCGCTCGCCATCAATGCCTGAAACTTGCTCGCCACCACCAGCGCATCCTCGCGGCCGGTGTTGGGCAACAACACCATAAACTCGTCACCACCCCAGCGGGCCAGCAGATCGATCTCGCGGATATGACGGCGCACCAGCGCCACTATGTTGATCAGGGTCTGATCCCCGGCGTTGTGGCCATAGCTATCGTTGATCTGCTTGAAGTTGTCCACATCCATGGCGATCACCGTAAACGGCTGATGGAAGCGGCGCGCCCGCTCGCACTCCAGCTGCAACGCCCGCTCCAGCCGATAGCGACTGGCTGCGCCGGTCAGGGCATCGGTCTCTGCCAACAGACGGTTCTCCTCGGCTTTCTGTTGCAGCGCCTCGTTGAGTCGCACCAGCTCGGCGGTACGCTCGGCAACCTGCTGCTCCAGCGACTGATTGCGCCGCTCCAGCTGCTCCAGCAACAACTTGCTGGCGTGGATATCGCGATGGGCACCGATCATCCGCGCCACAGAGCCATCGGGATTGCGCTCAATGATCCGGCCGCAATCCTCAATCCAGAGGTAACTGCCATCCCGGCAGCGGCAACGGTACTCGGCACGATACTCATGGGCGCTGCCGCTCAGACAGAGATCGAACTTCGCCATCACTGCCGCCAGATCGTCGGGGTGGATCACGTTCTCCCAGGTGAAGACGGTATTGCCGAGGGAGTGAGGCTCGTAACCCAGCATCCGGTACCAGCCCGGGTTGCGATAGACAAAACCGGTATTGGCATGCCAATCCCAGATGCCATCGCTGGTCACCTCCAGAATGCCATGCACCACGGCCTCGCTGACATCCGAGATCCTGATCGTGTCACTGTCCTGCACCATAGCAGTTATCCTTGTTCTTCCGCCCCGCGCCACCACGGGGAATCGCGCAGTTGTCGTGAGGCGCTACCTTGGCATATTGCAACAGATCTGTCAGCCAGAACCCCACCGCACCACCGTTTCCCCGGTTATCGGCCACTCACGGCGCAGGCTGAATCAGGGTGGCCATAAGTGTGGCTCAAGCGCGCCCCATTTACCGGATTTAACTCACGATTCAGTCATTTGGAGGATGGGAATAAATGAGGGGATACCCAGGGGCCCCCACAGAGGTCACTCGGCCAGAGTCAGCCGATAAAAATCCGTCTCCTGATGTTTTGGATTGGGGCGCAGAAATACCCAGCCAAAGCGCCGGTAATGATTCAAGGCTCGCACATTGGTGCGACTCACGGAGAGGATCGCCCATTTACAACCCGCTCCCAGCAACTGCTGGCGAATATAGGCCTGCAACACGGCAGCCAAGCCAATGCCACGATATTCGGGGAACAGATAAATCAGCTGCACATAACCGGTCTCGGGCTCATCGGAAAAACTGCGAAACTCCAGCTGGCCCACCCGTTGTTCACCCGCCCAGACATGAAGGTAGTGCCATTGCGTTTGCCCCAGCCTTTCGCGGATCCGCTCCCGATAGCCGTCGATAAAGTCGGCAAAACCATCATG
The DNA here is from genome assembly GCF_040908505.1 of Aeromonas sp. R1-2. Lineage (NCBI taxonomy): Bacteria > Pseudomonadati > Pseudomonadota > Gammaproteobacteria > Aeromonadales > Aeromonadaceae > Aeromonas > Aeromonas sp. R1-2. The sequence continues at coordinate 45,557 of NZ_JBFODU010000046.1, forward strand.
GGTATGAAAGCTGCAAAAATAGGCATCCCTGCGTGCCTGCACACAGAGCTCGTAATCCCGATCCAGATCGATGGTGTTAAATTCAAGTCTCAAGCAATGACATCCTGTCGTGTGTTGGTTGGATATAGGGTGTAATAAGCGCAGCGCATTACACCTTTTGGCAGATAAATAGCAGCGGTGCAATTCACTTCGTTCTTTGCACCCTACTCGCCCTCACCCTGCCCTCTCCCGGAGGGAGAGGGGATAAAGCGGCACCGGAAATATGATCGCCAGCCACACCGGTTCGATTGGAGAAACTTAACCTGGGCGCGGGAACGAGATTACCCTCTTATTTAGTTGCTGGAGAGCGGTTGGCGGTGAGGGGATAGAAAAGTAAGATTTTTCTGGATATACCTTGTAGCTCTCCAGGTATGACCCAGCCTCATTAACCCGAGTTTTCACCCATACCTCACCATGATCCCGAATCCGTTCCTTTCCAAGCTTATTATTACTGTAACAAATATTGAACCAATACCCAGTATGCTTATCTTTTATCTTTAAGCCTGCCTCACAATGCCCGCTTTTACCTTTGGATGGTCCGGGGTGAACCACTTTATATTCCGTGTCATAACTAATAGTTCTATCTGGATAAAAATAGACGTACATATCATAGCCACTCCATGACGATATAAACATCATAAAAAAACAATAACCAAAGGCTTTTGTGATATGTTTTAATGCGTCGCGACTGGGACACCGAAAAGCAGTAAATATCGCACCAACCAATCCAAACAGTGCACTGATAGTAATATAGGTGAGCAACTCTGGAACCGAGTCAGCAATCACTGTCTTATCTGACAAAACCCATTGAAACAATATGTTTGCCAGCCATATAAAACTCAAGAGTATAATACCAGCGCCAAGCAACTTTGCCTTGCGACGCTCGTTTTCAAAACTATAAATTGTCATTTTACTGCCTGATTTATCATTAAAAATGAAAAGTATCTCACCATTTTGCAATATAAATATGAGAGGTGCAATTCTACTCACCACTGTAAACTTTTGGATTTTTACGCTCGGTCACACAACATTCGACAAGACGTAAAATTATTCATTAATAGGAATTCCCATTACAGATAACCTTGCAGGTATAATCTTCAATCTAAAGTCATCCTCTAAATCACTAGGTGTATTAAAAGGTAATAACTCAATAAAATCATCTAAGTTTTTATATTGAACTGAAAGCTCTCGAATATGAGATGGAAATTCAGATTGAGTAATTTTAAGTGCATTCTCAAAAATATAGAGTTCAAAAATTAACACCTCATACAGAAAGAACAAATCACATATTACTCCATACAATGAGTCACTAGTTTGATTTTCTTTAAGCTCAGACACAGAACAATTAAACTTCTTTAAATACCTGAAGCTATCACCACCGTTAGAAATAAATTTGCCAGCTACACCAACTATATCCTTACGATGCCTTTCATTTATTAACCTATGTAGAGATGTATTGAAAAATAATTCCATCTCGCTATCAATAACTCTTGCCTCAAAAGGGGATATTTTTGTAGATGAAATATATTCAATAAAATTTTTATGTGTTTCTTCATCTCTACTTGTAGAAATTATTTCAACACATAAATTACGAAGTTCTTGCCTGAAATCAGTCGAGTTACTGACATCACCATACTCAGTAGATAGAGATTTCCATAGTGAAAAAATTTTATTTGGATAATAAAGATTAGTGAAATGATATATCACTTCACGCACACAACTATATTCTAAGTATTTGTTTTCATAGACTCTAGATTGTAGTAACACGCATTCATTATATTGGTTTATGACTTTGTTATACTTTGCGATAGCTTCCTTTCTTTCTGACGATTTTATTTTACTGTCTTCAATCATTGTATTTACAATCAAAATGACTATTGAAAACATTAAGGGTGATAGTAGTTTAGATATTTCAATGAATAGGTCTTCTTTGTATCCAAGAGACCTCTCAAGATGAGCGGAAAATAAAAAAGCACCACTGGAATTAACGATATAAATAATACAGCAAGTATTTTAATTGAAAGCTTCATTAAGACTCCCACCGTAAAATGAAAATTAAAATATGACTATTGGCTATTTTCATATTCACCTCTCATGATTTTCTATCTATTGGGCGATATGTACATCAGCAGTAGTAAATCCCTTTACCGCCGCCATCAATCACACCCCCAACCTCTCCGCCAAACCGGAATAACGCTCGGTCTTTTTCCGTACTGCCTGTGCCAGCAGGGCGCGATCGCCGTAGAGATCGAGTTTCGCCTTGGCGCGGGTGATGCCGGTATAGACCAGCTCGCGGGTCAACAGCGGGCTGGGGCTGTCGGGCAGCACCAGCACGGTATGGGTAAATTCCGAGCCCTGGGATTTGTGGATGGTCATGGCATAGACCGTCTCGTGGGGCGGCAGCCGGCTGGGCAAAAGCGCCCGCAGGGTGCCATCCGGCTGCTCAAACCATACCTTTAACCGGCCAGTTTCATCGGGCAGGCAGAGCCCCATATCGCCGTTGTAAAGGCCGACCCCGTGGTCGTTGCGCACCACCATCACCGGGCGACCGGCATACCAGTCGCCATCACGGGCAATCAGGCCAGCCCGTGACAGGGCCAGTTCGAGCCGCTCGTTTAGCCCCAGCACGCCGAACGGGCCGTCGCGCAGGGCGCAGAGGATCTGGAAGCTGTTGAATGCCTTGAACACGGCGGCGGGCGCCTCCCCCGCGCGGGCCGCCTGCAGATAGCTGCCATAACCGGCTACCCCCTGGGCAATCAGAGCGTCGTAGGCCTCCCCCGCCCAGGGGTGCAGGCTGATATCGGCAAAGCCCATGCCCCAGACTGATTCCACCGCCGTGGCATCGCCGCTGTTGCAGGCGCGCGCCAGCTGGCCTATGCCGGAGTGCTGATCAAAGCGCCAGCTCTTGGCCAGCAAGCAGAGGCTGTCGCGCACCGGTGCCCCTGCGGGCGTGCCCTGCAAGCGGTAGCCGGTCTGGCGAGAGAGCCACTCCGCCTGCGCCGGGCTGATGCCCTGTTCGATAAAGCTGCAGATATCGCCGAGTACGGCCCCCGCCTCCACCGAGGCGAGCTGATCCTTGTCGCCGAGCAGGATCAGGCGGGCGTGGCTGGGCAGCGCATCGAGCAGGCGCGCCATCATCGGCAGGTCGACCATGGAGGCCTCATCCACCACCAGTAAGTCGAGGTGCAGCGGGTTGCCCGCGTGGTGGCGAAACTGGCTGCGCCCCGGAATGACCCCGAGCAGCCGGTGCAGGGTGCCCGCTTCGGTGGGGATCGCTTCCACCCACTCGGGGGGCAGATCGAGGGCCTGCAGGGCGGAGCCGATACTCTCGGTCAGGCGCGCCGCCGCCTTGCCGGTGGGGGCCACCAGCCGGATCGCCGGGGCCTTGCCCGCTTGCAGGCCGGTCTCCACCAGAATGGCGAGCAGCTTGGCGACCGTGGTGGTCTTGCCGGTGCCGGGGCCGCCGGAGATCACCGCAAAGGGGCGCGCCGCCGCGGTGGCCGCCGCCAGCTTCTGGCCGTTGCAGCAGAGCGCCTCGGGCACTAGCGCATCCAGCTTGCTCAAGTCGCTCGCCGCCTGGGCGCTGGCCAGCAGCGCCTCGATGGCGGGCCAATCCACTTCACTCGGGAACACCAGATCCAGATACTTCTCGATAAAGTGGCGGACCGAGAAGTCGGGGGCGAGGCGGGCTTTGAGCAGCGCCCCAAACACGAGGCCGTAGTCGCGGGCAAACAACCGCGACAGGGCGGGAGCAATCTCCGGCCATTCGGCGCGTTCACTCAAGGCGCGCAGATGGCGGGCTACGCCCTGCTCGTGATCGTGGTAGCGGGTGAGGTAGAGCCGCCCATGCCACAGCCGCAGCGGCCAGCGCGGGGTTAGCCCCTCATCCTGCTCGGTGCCAACCAAGGGACTAGCCGCAAACAGGGCGGGCCAGCGGGCAGGCTCCGCCAGATCCAGCAACAGATCCCGGCTCTGTTGGGGATCCAGCCCGAACGGGCGCAAAGATCCGTTCGCCAGCATCTCCAGCGGCAGGCAGACATGGCCACGGCCCAACTCGAAACAGGTGAGCGCCGCCCCCAGCACCAGCTCGGGGCTGCCGCCAAGGTCGGCCACCAGCCTGGCAAATTGCAGATCCAGCTGGCGGATGCGGCCAGCCAGCGCCAGTGTTTTGAGCCGTTCAACCATCATTGCGCTGGTTGCGGTGCTGATCATGGTGCCGCTCATGCCTCTACCTCGTTAAATGCTTGGGATCCCGCTGCTGGCAGCTCACTGCCTTCGCGAAACAACTTATCCAGCCCCAGCACCAGTTCACGGCTCGGGCGGGTATGGAAAATGCCCCCCTGCGGCATGCCGCGCAGGAACAGATAGAAAACGCCGCCAAAATGCTGCTCGAAGTCGTAGCCCGGCAGGCGCAAAGTGAGCAGCCGGTGCAGCGCCAGCGAGTAGAGCTGGTATTGCAGGTCGTAACGGTGCTCGGCCATCGCCCGCTCCAGCGCCGGACGGCTGTAATCGGCGGGGCTCATGCCGAGGTGGTTCGATTTGTAGTCGAGCAGATACCAGCGCCCCTGCCACTCGAACACCAGATCGATAAAGCCCTTAAGCATCCCCTGCACTGTGGCAAAGCTCAGCGGCTTGTTGCCCCGCGACAACGGGTCGTGCTGCTGGCAGAGCGCGGTCAGCGCCGATGCCGTCACCCGCCCCATGGGCAGGAAGAACTCCAGCTCCACCTGCTTGCGCTCGGGCGCCAGATCCCGCAGCCGCACCGGCTCGCCAAAGCCTGTTTCCAGCGGGGTATCCAGCACCGCTTCGACCTGCTGTTGCAGCACTTGGGCCCAACACTCGTCAAAACCATCCTGCGCCAGCAGGGTGGCGACATGCTCTGCCAGCGGCTCGCCAGCGGCACTTTGAAAGTCGATGGTCTCGAACAAGCTGTGCAGCAATGTGCCGGGGCGCGCCCCTTTCGGGAAGGTGAAGATGGAGGGCTGGGGCGCCTCTTCAGGTTGCTCGGAAGCCAGCGCAGCCGCCTCGGTGACGACCTCATCATCGAAGCCGGGATTGGCGAGCACGCCCTTGCTGTGGCCGTGGCCCTGCGCCGCCAGCCCGGAGTAGGAGCTGATCCACCAGTCCCGCTCAAGGGAGCCGCTAAAGTGGCGCACCTGCGGCTCGCCCAACTGCTCCTCCTCTGGTGGCAGCGGGGCCGGACGGGTGAGCGAGGGCTCACCGACGGCCACCCCGGGCAGCGCCTGAGACAGCTCGGTGAGGGCGGTCGCCAGCGTCTGCGCATCCCCCTCCTCGCCCTTTTGCAGCAGGTAGCCGATGGCGGTGTGGTGCAGGTCGGTCTTCTCCGACTTGCCTGCACCTGCCCGCACCGGCGCCAGCCCCAGCCAGGTGGCGTAGACGCCCCGGGTCAGCGCCACATAGAGCAGCCGCAAATCTTCGGCAAGGCGCTCCCTGTCCGCTTCGGCGAGCGACGAGTCGGCGCCGGTCAGATCGAGAATGGTGCGATTGCCCGCCTCATCCGCTTCGTGATAGAGCGGGGTCTCGGCGGTTCTGTGGCTGCAGATAAAGGGCAGGAATACCAGCGGGTACTCCAGCCCCTTGGATTTGTGGATGGTGACGATCTGCACCAATTTCCGCTCGGATTCGAGGCGCAGTACCTGCTCCGCATCCTGCCCGTTGGGGCGACTCACCGCCTCCCCCAGCCAGCGCAGCAGGGCGTACTCCCCGTCCAGCTCGCTGCTCACCTGTTGCAGCAGCTCGCCAAGATGGAGGAAGTTGGTCAGCCGCCGCTCGCCATAGGGGCTCGCCAACAGCGAAGAGGCAAGATTGCGCCGATGCAGCAGGGCCCGCAGCATCGCCAGCACGCCGCGGCGGTGCCAGATCGATCGGTACTCCATAAACTCCTGCACCGCGCCCTCCCACGCCCGCTCGTCGCTGGCCAGCCCATCGAGCGCCTTGGCATCCAGATCGAACAGCCCGGTGGCGAGCGCCGCCCGCAGGCTGCGCTCTTCGCTCGGGTTCTGGCAAGCGTGCAGGATCAGCAGGATCTCCCGCGCCTCCACCTGCTCCAGCACGCTCTCGCGGTTCGACAGATAGACGGAGGCGATGGCGAGCCGCGCCAACTCCTGCTGCACCAGCTTGCCCTCGGCGCCGGTACGCACCAGCACGGCGATATCTCCGGCCTTGACCGCTTTGTCACCGATCTGCGCCTTGCCCTCACGGGCCTGGGCCAAGAGGCGGTGGATCTCGGCGGCGGTGGCGCGCGCCATCTTGCTCTGGTAATCCCCCCGGTTGAAGGTCGGCTGGCCGGTCAGCTGCCAGCAGTGGAGCACGGGCGCGGTGGCACCATCGAGCAGCAGCGCCTTGCTCTTGCCCTGCGCCTCCACCGGCAGGAAGGGGATATCCGCCTCGTAGATAAAGGGATCTTTTGCCCGCTCGAACAGGCCGTTGACCGCCCCCACCAGCGCACTGCTGGAGCGCCAGTTGCGCCCGAGGGTGTAGTGGGCGCTCACATTTCGCCGCGCCTGAATGTAGGTAAAGATGTCGGCGCCGCGAAAGCCGTAGATGGCCTGCTTGGGGTCACCGATCATCAAGAGCGCCGTGTCGCTATGGCCACCGTAAAGACGGTGGAAGATGCGGTACTGCTGGGGATCGGTATCCTGAAATTCATCTATCATCGCCACCCGGTAGGTGGCGCGAATGCGCTCGCAGAGCCGCTCGCCAAGGCTGGAGCCGAGCGCCCCGTCGAGATCTTTGAGCAGGTCATCGAACGAGAGCTGATGGGCCTGCCGCTTGCTGGCCTGCATCCGGCTACGCACTACTTTGGCCGCCCGTTGCAGGATGAGATCCCGAATACCGGGGCGGCGGGCCAGAAGCTCGTCTATCTGACTGAACAGCGGCAGGGTCGGCACAGAGCCCCCCTTCTTGAGGTTCTCCTCCAGCACCGTCTGGCCAAAGCGCTCCAGCTCCTTGGGGATGGCGTAGCCACTGCTTTCGTCCTGTGCCCAGTCGGCTATCTTGGCAAGCCACCCTTCGTAGTTCTTGCCGGTGTAGCGGCTTACTTGCCCATCCGTCTGGCGGCGGATCTCGTCCATCTGCGCCAGCCATTCACTCTTCACCGCCGCGATGCGGCTCATGGCCGCCTGATGGCGGGCGGCGAGTGTCTCGTCCCCCAGCGCGGGGTGGATCTCCAGCTCGCTGTTGTCGAGCCAGCTGCCCATCTCCCGCAGCAGGGCGGCGGGGCTCGGCCAGAGCGCGCGCACCGCGCTGGCGAGGGCTTTATCCACCGGATAGAACTCGGATCGCCAGTAGTCGCTCACCGCCTGCAGCCTGAGCTGGCTATCGTCGGTGAGAAATTCGGTTTCAAAGAGGGCGCCCGACTCGAAGGCGTTCTGTTTCAGCATCCGCTGGCAGAAACCGTGGATGGTAAAGACCGCCGCCTCATCCATCTGCCGCTCGGCAGCCAGCAGGCGACGGGCCGCCAGTTCGTGATCGTCCACCTCGGCCAGTAGCATGTTCAGCAGGGCGTCATTGCTATAACCACGCATAAAGGCGAGCCGCGCCTCGTGGATACGACCGCGGATCCGCCCGCGCAGCTCGGCGGTGGCCGCTTCGGTAAAGGTCACCACCAGAATTTCGGTCACTGACAACGGCCGCTCGTGGGCGCTGGGCTGACCGGCATCGGCGCCCTCACCGATCATGGGGCCGTGGCCCAGCAGCAGGCGCAGGTAGAGGCCGGCGATGGTGTAGGTCTTGCCGGTACCGGCGGAGGCTTCGATCAGTCGTTCACCATGGAGGGGAAAACGCAGGGTATTGAGCGGGTTAGCCATTATTTCAGCTCCTCCAGGGTCTTGAGCAGCGGGGTCAGGTGTTCGCGGGCCAGCGCCTGCAACTGCCCCAGCACCTCGTCATCGAGTTCGGGGAAGCAGCGGGCAACGTAAACGTCTTGCCCCTCCCCATTGATCATCCAGCCGCCGTTGAAACGGGTGAGGGCCGCCTTGTCGGCCGCCTCCGGCTTGTCGGGATCCTTCTCGATCGCCTTGAGCCAATCCCAGGCAGTGTTGGGGAAAAACGGCAGCGGCCGCTTCATCCCCTGCGCCCAGCACGCCACCAGCGCCGCCAGCTTGGGGCGCGCCTCGTCGGCAGCGAGCTTGGCTAACCGCAGACTCTGTTTGGCGTCGAACAGCAGGGTGTCGCCGGGGGCGCCGCTCAATGAGAGGCAGAGGTGCTGGATCCAGCCCAGCAGCAGATCCTTGCCGTTGAAGCTGCCGGGTTTGACCACCAGCAAGCGTCCCTTCTGGGTGTCGATCCACCCTTGCAGCTGACCCTGAGTCAGCGAGATATCGATCTCCACCGCCTGTTTTTCTGACTCATTGGCAGCAACCCATGGCCGCAGCCGATCCGCCAGCTTGCCCATCTCGGCATCCAGATCGTCCAGCAGCAGGCTGCCGAACCACCCTTGCGGCAAGAGGCCGGTGAGCTGCAACCGCTCGCGACGCTCGGTACTTTCACCTTCCGCCAGATGGGCATCGAGCAGCAGATCTTTCAGCTGATAATGTTGCAGGCCATCCAGCTCGAACGGCTCGCTGTCCTCGATATTGGCTTCGTTCAGCTCAAACCACACCTTGAGACGGCGGTTGAGGAAATATTTGGTGGGCTGGCGATAGAAGCGCAGCAGCTCCGCCAGCTCCAGCCCCTGCTCCTTGCCCCATTCGGGAGGTAAAGGCAGCTCGCCGCTCTGGAAGTTGGCCGCGCCGCGCACCGGATTGAGGGCAGGCAACCAGTCGGCAGCATAGGTAAAGAGGCGCGAACCCGGTTCCGGATAGAAGTAGTTGCGGCTGTAGGGGGTGAGCAGGTGCGCCACCATCAGGTGGTTGAGCAGCCGCTTACCGGAGGTTTCGTCATCGAGATCCTCATCCCCCGCCAGCACGAAGCCCTGCCGCACATAGTCGATCAGCTCCGCCAGCAGCACGGAGGGCACCTTGTCGCTGTTGTCCTGCGCGCTGAAACCCTGATAACTGATATAGAGCCCCTGCTGGGCGCTGAGCAGCGCCTCGAGGAAGAGGTAGCGGTCATCATCACGACGGGAGCGATCCCCACGCCGCGACGCCACCGCCATCAGATCGAACCCCATGGGGGCCAGGGTACGCGGGTAGACGCCGTCGTTCATGCCGAGCAGGCAGACCTGCTTGAAGGGGATGGAGCGCATCGGCATCAGGGTACAGAAGTTGACCTGACCGGCGAGGAAGCGCTGGCTGGATCGGGACTCCCCCAGCACGCTGCCGAGGTAGTCCTGCAACAGGTCGGCGGTAATGGGCTGCTCGAAGCGGGCCTCGCCAAGCCGGGTCTGCCACTCGGCCAGCTGGCTGCGAATGAGCTGAAGCTGACGCTCTTCATCCTCGTCGGCCAGATAGAAGCGCTCCAGCAGCGCCAGCAGGCAGGCATTCCACTCGGCCAGCGGCTGCGCCTGTTGCAGCTGGGGCAAAAACTCGGCCAGCGAGTCGACAAACCAGGCGAGCTTGCCGAGCGCCAGCCCCTGCTGACCCTCGATATCGGCGTAGGGCAGGATGCCCGCCACCGGCTCGCCATCCCCCATGGCAAAACCGAGCAGCATGCGGCGCAGGCCGAACAGCCAGCTGTTGCCGGACATGGGCGGCAGATCGAACCGGACAGGGTAGCCGTCATCCAGCCCCCAGCGGATGCCGGTCTCCTGCACCCAGACCCGCAGCTGGTTGAACTCGTCGTCATCCAGCTCGAAACGGCGCAGCACGGCGGGCACCTCGAGAATGGCGAGCAGCTCCCCTGCCCCGAAGCGAGCGTTGGGCAGCCTGAGCAGGGCGAGGAAGCTTTGCAGCAGCGGGCTCTCCTGACTCGCCGCCCGATCCGAGACCGCAAACGGGATCTGACCGCGCGCGCCAAACACCGCCTGAATATAGGGGCCGTAGCTATTCACATCCGGCATCATCACCACCACATCTTTCGGGGTGAGGGTGGGATCCTGTTCGAACAGCGCCAGCAGCCGGTCGTGCAGCACTTCAAGTTCCCGCATCGGGCCGTGGCAGGCGTGGATCTGCAAGGATCCATCCGCCGGATCGATCGGGCTCTTGTGATGGCTGCTGTCGAGATCGAACTGACCGGCGCCTCGCTCGGCCAGCTCCAGCACATCCTTCTGGATGGCGCGCAGCAGGCTGACATTGCCCTTGCCATCCACTTCGTCGATATCGACGAAAGCCTCGATTTGCGGCACCTCCAGCTCCATCAGCTGATGCAGGTAGTCGCGTCCCAGCTTGCCCATGGAGGCGAGCAGCGGGTTGGCGGGGCCCTGCAATGTCTCGATATCGGTGCCGGGTTTGAGCTTGTTCTCGAGGCGTGCCAGGGTCTTGCGATCCAGCAGATCCCCCCAGTAGTAGCGGCAAGGGTTGGTGACGAACAGGTGCACCTCCACCTCAGGCCGACTGCCGAGGGCCAGCAGCGCCTCCACATAGCGCGGCGGCAGCGCCGAGATGCCGAACACAAAGACCCGCTGCGGCAGCTTGCCCGGCAGATCGGCGGTACGCGCCAGCTCGTGGATAAACTCCTCGTAGAGGTTGGCACGGTGGTAACCGCTCGGAGAGAGCGCCAGGGTGCGGGCCACCAGCTCGCGCCACAGTTCGGGCTGCCAATCCTGACCGCTCACCCCGGCCAGCTCCTGACTCAATCCTTCCCCCTCTTCCCAACGGGCGATCCAGTCCGGCCGGTAGACCAGATACTGGTCAAAGAGATCCGCTACCTTCTGGCAGAGCTGCCACAGCCGCACCTGCTCGGGATCCCTGGCGGAATCCTCCTCATCTCCCCCGCCCAGATAGGCGGCGAGCGGGGCAAAGGCGGGGCGCTCCAGCAAGGCAGGCAGAATGGTCATCAGCTGCCAGCTCATGGAGCCCTTGTTGTAGGGACTCTGGCGCGGTACATCTGCCAGCACCCGGGTGAACATCTCCCAGATAAAGCTGGCGGGCAGCGGAAAGTCGATATTGGCGGCAATGCCGAAGGCTTTGGCCAGCTCCAGCTTGAGCCACTGGGCCATGCCCGGACTCTGCACCAGGATCTGCTCCCGATCGAAGGGGTGAGAGAGAGGGGCCTGCCGGATGCGGCTCACCAGCAGCTCTTTGAGCAGATCCAGCTGATTGGAGTGGTAGAGGGTAAACATGAGCAATTCCCGCCTGTGGATGAGAGGGGGCGAGGGAAAAGGCTAGCCATTTCCGTCACTTCACAAGAGTGAGAATTGTCGGGGATCGAGGGGGAAGATGCAAAAGGCTCTTGTGGCCAGCAGGCGGGTAAACCGCCGAACCATGAGGGGCGCCGCAGATTTGACGCGCCGCCTCACCTATCCGGAAAACTCAGACAGAAAAAAGCCGGTGCAGTTGCACCGGCCAAAAAGCATTGGAAAACTTGACTCTTCAGTGCATTACCAGTTTTTGCCGAGACGGGCATCCAGACTGAAAGCCCCTGCTCCGGCCGCCGCCAGCGCCAGGAAACCACCGGCAACGGAGACGTTCTTCATAAACATCAGCATCTGCATCTGTTCTGCAGGCTGATAATGGAAAATAAAGGCAGCCATCAGGGTGAAACCGGCCAGCAGCACGGAGAGGCTGCGGGTAAAGAGACCCAGCACGACGGCAAGGCCACCACCCAGCTCAAGCAGGATCACCAGCGGCAACATAAAGCCGGGCACACCCATCGCTTCCATATAGCCCTGGGTTCCGGCATAGCCGCCGATCTTGCTCCAGCCCGCCATTACGAACATCAGCGCCAGCAGTACACGACCCGCCAGCAGCGCTACATCTTTCATCTTGTCCATTTCATATTCCTCGTTTGTGTCACATCACCGCTGACTGCTTCAGGGTAGGTCAAATAACAGAGCTTGGCTGGCACTGGTCGCAACCAGCTCCCACCGGTATTCATCACGACTGAGTACCCCGTCGCCGGGTCGGGCAGCCAGACCGTTGGCGGCAAGCGTACCTGAAATCATCTGCAGGTAACCGTGTCGGCCAGCCAGTGCCCATTCGAGCGTCTCGCCCGGGGCCAGTTCCAGCCGCCATACGCGGGCCTGTTGGCGGATCCGCAGCGATCCCGCCTCGCCATCCGGTGACGCCACCAGCGTCATGCCCGGTCTGGACTCGATCTTCTTCTGCTGATATCCGGGTGGCGTGCCGAACTCGTTCGGCTCGATCCAGATCTGCAACAGGGAGAGAGGATCCGTCTGCGAGGGGTTGTACTCGCTGTGGCGGATCCCGCTGCCTGCGCTCATCAGCTGGAAATCCCCTGCCGGGATCTGCTCGGCATGGCCGAGGCTGTCCTTGTGCTCTATGGTGCCTTGCAGCACGCAGGTGAGGATCTCCATATTGGCGTGAGGGTGGGTGGCGAATCCGCCACCCGGCGCAACCAGATCCTGATTGATCACCCGCAGTACCGAGTGCCCCATCCACTCCGGGTCATAGTAGTGACCGAAGGAGAAACTGTGGCGCGCGTCCAGCCAGCCAAAGTTGGCCTTGCCCCGCGCTTCTGCGGCTCTCAATTGCATCATGGTGTGCTCCTCATCTATCCGGGGTTCGACTTAGCGGGGGTTGCCACCACCGATGCCGAACGGAATACGGTATTCGCTGCTCTGGTCAGCCAGGCTGACGGTCACTGTGCCTTGAGTACGCAGCGGCATACGAATTTGTTCGCGTGCCAGCTAGCTCGGCCAGAATCAATGCATCCATACAAGAGATCATTCAAATAGTGTGTTGTTCTTTCACCGACATCAGACAGACCGATTTGGTGTGTCACAGTGCGGAACTACCCGCATATTTGGCCGCTCGACGTTCCTGCCTAAGCGTTGATTGAATATTAAAGTGACATGACCTAACTTGTTAGCGAGATAAACTGGCAAACATATTCAAAAAAATTGAAGGTTAGGAATGGCCAAGGAATCGAACAAGGAGCGGGCGCTGACCCTGGAGGCAATCCGGGTGCTGGATGCCATCGACCGCCGCGGTAGCTTTGCGGCGGCGGCCGACGAGCTGGGCAAGGTGCCCTCGGCATTGAGCTACACGGTGCAGAAGCTGGAGGATGAGCTGGATGCCATGCTGTTTGACCGCAGCGGCCACCGCACCAAGTTCACCCCGGCGGGGCGCATGCTGCTGGAGCGCGGCCGGGTGCTGCTGGAGGCAGCCGAGCATCTGGTGGGAGAGACCCGGGCGCTGGCCCGTGGCTGGGAGACCGACATCACAGTCGCCGTCGATGCACTGGTCCCGGTGCAGGCCCTCTACCCCTTGGTGGAGAAGCTGGCCGAACAGACCGATACCCGACTGCGGCTGCGGGCCGAGGTGCTGGCGGGTAGCTGGGAGTGTCTGGAAGATGGTCGCGCCGACCTGCTGATCTCCTCCATCAATCCGGACATCATGATGACCGGCATCAAGCATCAGGTGCTGAAAGAGGAGGTGATGCTCTACGTCGCCCATCCCGATCACCCGCTGCATCAGGAGCCCGAACCCTTGGCCGACGAGACCCTGCGCCGCTACCGCGCCATCGCGGTCGCTGATACAGCCCTGCGCAAACCGGTTCTTACCTACCGCCTGCTCGACAAGCAGCCGCGCCTCACTGTCAGCACCATGACGGAGAAACGGGATGCCCTGTTGGCAGGGATCGGGGTCGGCACCATGCCACAGAGCTGGATTGAGGAGGACATCCGGGCCGGTCGGCTCAAGGTGATCAGCCCCGAGTACCGCCATCAGCTGCAGGTGGTGCTGGCCTGGCGGCGAGACACCATGGGCAAGGCCAAAAGCTGGCTGGTGCGGGAGATCCCAAAACTGTTTGCGGCTGGTGAAAAATGAGACACAGTTAACAGACAGCTCAATAGCTGCCTCACTTGACACCCAGCTCTTTTATTGGTTCCATAGCCGCCTCATTTGAACCAATGGAATCTGTAAAAAATGAAAAAGAGTTTGCTGGTAGCCCTCACCACCCTGCCCCTGTTTGCCAATGCTGGCCTGATGGACTCGCTGACCGACAGCGTCACCAGCAGCGTCAAGGATGCGGCCAACACTGCCGTATCCGGTGCAGTGGACAGCGCATCCAACGAAGCCATCAAGAAGGCACTGGATATCAAGGAAGGCGGCTCCAACAAGCAGGCTATTAAAGAGAAGCTGGGCGCTCCTGCCACCACCAAGACCGAATCCGGCCTGGAAGTGTGGACCTATGATCTGGATGCCCTGAAAAAGGCCTCTCCGCTGCTGGCAGAAACCACCAAAACCCTGCTGAAAGATACCGACGCAGCCAAGAAGAACGTCGTTATCAAGTTCGAAGGTGATACCGTCAAGAAAGTAGACCTGACCGACAAGGCTCAGGGCTAAGTTCGCTCGTCCGGTGGAGTGGACTGAACACCCGCATCGGCACAGATAGCAAGAGGGGGAGCACCGGGCTCCCCCTCTTTCATTATCGGTTTGTTACACCTTGAAGCGATGCACCAACGCCACCAGCTGGCGATTGGACTCCAGCAGGGTGGCCGAACTCTGTTCGGTATTCTGACCGTTATCCACCAGCAGATTGACCATGTCGCGGATAGTGACCATGTTGCGGTTGATCTCTTCGGTCACTCGACTCTGCTCCTCTGCCGCAGTCGCAATCTGGGTACCCAGATCGTTGATCTGCACCACGGCATCCGCCATCTTGTCGAGCCCGCCGGTCACCTGCTCGGTATTCTCGGTCGCCGCCTGACAGCTCTGCTTGGTGTGCTCCATGGCCACCACGGCTTCGGCCACCCCCTGCGTCAACCGGGAGAGCATGCTCCCCACCTCGGCAGTGCTATTCTGGGTTCTCGCCGCCAGTGCGCGCACCTCATCAGCAACCACGGCAAAACCGCGGCCCTGCTCACCAGCCCGTGCCGCCTCGATGGCCGCGTTGAGTGCCAACAGGTTGGTCTGGGCAGCAATATCGCCGATCACGCTGAGTACACTGCTGATCTGGCGAGCATCTTCCTGCATCCCCAATACCTTGGTCGCAGCAAGATCCACTTCATCGATCAGCGCCGCCACACTGGCAGAGGCCTGACCCACTACCTGACGGGACTGAATCGCCTGACCATTAGCAGACTCGGTAAAGCTGGCGGAATCGCTCGCGTGGTGCGCCACACTGTCGGCAGTGGAGCTGAGCTCGGTCAGGGCGGTCACTATCTGATCGGTCTCGGCAGCATGCTCACCTAGAATACGTCTGGCCTGTCCCGTCTGCTGGTCAAGCTGGGCCAATTCACGGGTAATCAGCTCTGTGGTCTCGGTCACCTGCAACATCATCTGCTGCAGATAGGCGATAAAGCGGTTCACCGATTGGGCGATATGGTCCAGCTCATCGCGCCCCTTGACCCGGATCCGGGCAGTCAGGTCAGCATCTCCGGCCGAGAGCGCATCGATGTTCTGCTTGAGGGTGTCGAGTCGACTGCCCAGCTGCTTGATGGCCATCAACATCAGCGCAAACAGCAGCACCACTAGCGGTAGCTGGATCGCTGCCAGCGTCTTGAGCACCTCCTGACTGTCGTGGGTAAGGGTGCTGGTCGGCAGCGCCGCCGCCAACAGCCAGGGGGTTCCTTCGATGGGTTGCATCAGCAATGTCTGCTCTTCACCCAAATCCTGAAAGGTAGTGCGCTGCAATGCGGCGCCATTACCTTGCCCCAGCAGGCTGGCGATGGCGCTGGCAAAGGGATAGTCCCCGTGAGATGAGAGGTTGCCCAGCACCACATCCCCGCTCAAGCGACCATTCTTGCTGAGGATCTTGCCGTCGGCCTCGACGATCATCACCTGACCACCGATCTCCTGCTCTTTTTTGGCGACCAGATCATTGAAGAAACCCAGCGTCACATCGATGGTGGACACCCCGTAAAGGGAGCCGTCACGATAGATCCCCATGGCACAGTTGGTGCGTGGCTGTTGGCTGGCACCATCCTTGTAAGCCGCCGCCCAGACACACATGCCTTTCGCCGCCTGCTGCCCGGCTCTGTGCCAGGGCTGCTCGAAATAGTTGGGCGCCTCGGCCGAGTTCCAGTAGGTGTTGGGGATCAGCTTGTTGGCACCATCCCGATGAAAAAAGGTACTGAACTTGATGCGACCGGCTTCCCGCTGATCCGGCATCGGCCAGATGCCGCCACCAAACACCATGGCATTGCCATATTGATCGATCAGAGCAGGGAGAACAGCATCGATTTGCTCACTCGGCAGTTGGGCCACCAGCTGGGTGATACTGCGTGACTGGCTCTGCACCCCGTTGAGCTGATCGCGAATGTCGGTCGCAATCTCGCTGACCCGCAGCACCAGATTCTGCTCACCCGCCCGTTGCAGCTCGGGTTTGACCCATAACTGGATGCCGATTACGGTCAGCACACAGACCGCCACCATGAATCCCAGAAAAACGGCGGTATATCGCCCCTTGATTGTCCCCAGATCCCAACCCATACCCTCTCCTGTTTTCGGCCACTGCTAACTGCAGCTTGTTATATGAGCGGGCATTATCTTGCAATTCGCTCACGGCGCGTTTGCCATCGCTCACATAAGCGACAGCAAGATAAGGATTCGAGCGAAAATGGATCGATACGATCACAAAAAGGGTGGCCTCGGCCACCCTTGGGTTGATAACAGCTGGCGTTGTTACTGGTTCGCTTCAGCGAACTGCTTCATCGCTTCGGCGTGCTTGGTCATACCGGCGGCACGCTCGCTGAGCTTCTTGATGAATTCCGCCTTCTTGGCCGGATCTTCAATGCGATCATAACGTTGCTGCAGGTTGGCCTGGATCTGCTCCGGGGTCATGTTCTGCATACGAGCCATCTTGTCGTGGCGACCACCGTGGTGTTTGCCACCCATCATGCCGCCGCCGTCCATCGGGCAATCCACCATGGCACCGGGCTGGCCGGTGGGGGCCGCTTCACTGGCTGCATAGGCGCCCAGCGGCAGGCCAAGGATCAGGGTAGCGGTCAGCAGGGTTTTGGTCAGCTTTTTCATGGTCTATCTCCTGTAGGGATGATTCTGGTTCGGCGCTCTTGCCTTGCCCTCAAGTAAACACCCTATCGGTGTCTGAACTTTGCCAGCATCGCCCTTTTTTGTAGCAGAGTGTGGCATCGTGCGGATCTGGCACACTTTGACACAAACCGCCGGGCGGATTTTCGTATACTCGTGCCAACGCCAAGCAGGGGAGGTATTCATGAACCAGGGCAACACCCACATTCTGGTGGTCGACGATCACAGCGAGATCCGCGATCTGTTGAAGCGCTTTCTGGAACAGCACGGCCTGCGAGTCAGCTGTGCCCGGGATGGCAAGGAGATGAAGCGGCTGCTGGAGGAGCGGGAGTTCGACCTGCTGGTGCTGGATCTGATGATGCCGGGTGAAGATGGCCTGACCCTCTGCCGCGAGCTGCGGGTCAAATCGAACCTGCCCATCATCATGCTGACTGCCATGGGAGAAGAGACCGACCGCATCATCGGATTGGAGATGGGGGCCGACGACTATCTGGCAAAGCCTTTCAATCCGCGCGAGCTGCTGGCGCGCATCAAGGCGGTGATGCGCCGCACCCAGGCGGATAACCAACCCGCCGCCGAGGCCCTGACCCGGGATCTGCGCTTCGATCGCTGGCTGCTCGACGTCAATCGCCGGGAGCTGGTCGATGAGGATGGGGTGGGCCTGAGCCTCTCCACCGCCGAATTCGATCTACTAAAGGTATTTCTGGAACGCCCGCAGCGAGTGCTGAGCCGGGATCAACTGCTGGACCTGGCCCGTGGCCGCGAGGCGGTGGCCTTCGATCGCGCCATCGATACCCTGGTGAGCCGCCTGCGCCGCAAGCTGGAGCGGGATCCCAAGAATCCGGAGCTGATCAAGACCATCTGGGGTGGCGGCTATATGTTCTCCGCCGACGTGACGCAGGTTTAAGCAGTGGGCACCTTGCGACGACTGTGGGCACGGATGTGGCCCAAGGGGCTGACCGGCCAGATCATTCTGGTGGCGCTGGCGGGCTTGATCCTGATCCAGCTACTCAGCATCCAGATCTACCGCACGGATCGGGAGGAGGCGCTCGGCTTCGTCAACAGCCGCAACGCCATGCAGCGGATCATCTCTGTGGTCAGGCTGCTCTCCCTCTCCCCCCCGTCCCTCTATGACGAGATCCTCAAGGCGAGCCGCAGCGAGACCCTGCTGTTGCGCCTCTCCGACGAGCCGCTGCAACCGGATAACCGCAGCCCCCGCTTCGAGCAGCTGGTGCGCTCGCGCCTCAACTACCCCCCCGGCCTCACTGTCGAGATCAGCGCCGAGCTGAAAGAGGATAACCAGCGCAGCAAAGCGTGGGAACATCATGCCCGCATGATGCGGGATCGCAAGGGGCCACCCCCGCCGCGGGATATGCGGCTCTACGGCTCCATCGAACTGCCGCAGGGGGGCTGGCTGCAGTTCAGTTCGCTGGTCGACAAGGAGGCGGGCAGCTGGTCGTGGCAGACCACCCTCAACCTGATGCTGGTCGCCAGTCTGGTGATCGGACTGATGGTGCTGCTGTTTCGCCGTGCCACCCGCCCGCTCAAGCAGCTGGCAGGCAATGCGGAGCGACTCGGGCGGGGCGAGGATATCGAACCCTTGAAAGAGGAGGGACCGACCGAGATCCGAGAATCGATTCAGGCCTTCAACCGGATGCACACCCGGCTCGACCGCTTCGTGCAGGACAGAACCCGGATGCTGGCGGCCATCTCCCACGATCTGCGTACCCCCATCACCAGCCTGCGGCTGCGCACCGAGTTTCTGGCCGATGGCGAGGACAAGGAGCGGATCCAGCAGACCCTGCAACAGATGGAGCAGATGCTGGCCGCGACCCTCAGCTTTGCTCGCGAGGAGGGGCAGCAGGAGGCTACCCGCGAGCTGGATCTGGTCAGCCTGCTGGTCAGCCTGTGCGATGACTATGCCGATACCGGCCAGCCGGTCACCTGTCTGGCGGAAGGCAAAGAGGTCTACGCCTGCCGGGCCAACACCCTGCGCCGGGTGCTGCAGAACCTGATCGGCAACGCCATCAAATATGCCGGCAGCGCCGAAGTGTCGCTGGAGCGGCGCAAGGAGGAGCTGTTGATCCGGGTCTGCGACAACGGGCCGGGGATCGATCCGGCGCGGCTGGAGGATGTGTTCAAGCCGTTCGTGCGGCTCGATGAAGCGCGCAATACCGAGTCCGGCAGTGTCGGGTTGGGGCTCTCCATCGCCCGCACCCTGGTCCATCAGCACGGCGGCGAGCTGACCCTGCTCAATCGGCCACAGGGGGGACTGGAGGCGCGGATCAGCCTGCCGCTGTAAGTAGTTACCCTATCCGCCAGCCTTGTCATGGCGCCATTTGCATCATGCAAACTTCATCATTTGAGCGCTTGTTCTTCGATCAGAAAGGCGGTGATAATCGATGACCACGGGACGGTATACGGCAACGGATTGGAGCAAGGATGGCCTCTTCCAGGACAGGAGTCATAGTCAGTATCGGATGGGGGCTCCTGCTACTCGCCCTTGCTCTGCCTGTCTGGGCCAAAGCTCCGGAAGAGCCGATCATTATTACCAACTCCAAAGCCTGGCAGCCCTTCTCCTATATCAATGAGTCGGGCCAGCCGGATGGCCTGCTGATCGATTTGTGGCGTGAATATGCCCGGGTGACCGGCCAGAAGATCGAGTTCAGGCTGGTCGACTGGCAAGGCTCCCTCGACCTGCTCCATGAGGGGAAGGCGGACGTTCACGCCGGACTGCTCTGGTCACCGGAGCGGGACAAACTGTTCGACTATGGCCGCCCTCTCGCCCAGCTCGACTCCCAACTCTTCTTCTCGAACGAATTGCGCGGCACCGATGTACATTACTACCTGCTCCATGAAACGGTCGGTGTGGTAGCCGGTGGCTACGAGGAGTATTACGCCAGACGCTACTTCCCCGGCACCAGACTGCAGACCTTCAATGACAATGACACCCTGCTGGCTGCGGCCTTCAAGGGTGAAGTGAAGGCCTTTATCGCCGATCTGCAGGTCGCCAACTTCTACATCTATACCTCGGACGATCCCACCCGCTTTATTCCGGTTCGCCACCTCTATACCGACCAGATCCGCTTTGCGGTGAAAAAGGGTGACCTTGCCCTGCTAAACCGGCTGGAAGAGGGCTTCGCCAAGCTCAAAGAGAGCGATCGGGAGCGGATCATCCGCAAATGGATGCATGTCGAAACCGTCTACCCCATCCATCTCGGTCCCTGGCTACTGCTGGCCGGGGCATTGATCATGGTGGCCTACATAGTGCAACTGCGCCGCGCCGTTGCCAGCCGTACCACCGAGTTGAGCCGCGCCAACGCCAGACTGGAGAAACAAGCCAGTACCGACCCCCTGACCGGTCTGCTCAACCGACGGGCATTCATGCCCGCCATGGAGCAACGACTGGCAAGCGGGGAGCCCTGTGCCCTGTTGCTGTTCGATGTGGATCACTTCAAGGAGACCAATGACCGCTTTGGTCATGGCATCGGGGATCTGCTGCTGGAAAAGCTGGCCACGACTGTGACCAACCTGTTGCCCAAAGAGGCTCTGCTGGCCCGCATCGGCGGCGAAGAGTTTTGCCTGCTGCTACCGCTGGCCACATTGGCAGAGACAGAAGAGTGGGCCGAGCGTATCTGCCTGGAGAGCAACCGGCAAACCCTGCACACCAGCAGCGGCGAGGTGGCCCTCTCCATCAGCACCGGGGCAGTCTGGGTCGCCGCAGAGAGAGAGGCTGATGCCGACCAGCTACTACGGCAGGCTGACGCCCTCATGTATCAGGCCAAGGGACTGGGGCGCAATACCTGGCAAGCCGCCGCCTATCAGGGATAGCCCTCTGACGGACACGCAATAAAAACGGCCGCCATCGGAAGATGGCGGCCGCATGAGTGGTTCCCTATCAGAAGTTGTAGGTCACGCCCAGGTTGTAACGGCGACCATCCAGCACAGTGCCATAGCTGCTGTAATCCACCGTCTTGTCGAAGAGGTTGTAGACCCCGGCAGTCAGATCCAGATGCTTGTTGGCCTTGTAGACCAGGCCCATGTCAAAGAAGGTGTAGGAAGGGGTCCCCTCCGCCATCTTGACCCGGCTCAGGTACTCGGAGGTCTCGCCACGGAAGTTGACCCGTGACCAGAGGCTGAGATCCTCGGTGGTTTGCCAGTCAACACTACCGTTGAGCATGTGGCGGGGCCTCTGGTTGAGGGCATGACCCGCCAGTGGACCACTCTTCTGCTCGGACTGGGTGAAGGTGTAGCTGGAGCTGACCGACCAATCCTCATTGATAGCCCAATCCATCATCCCCTCGACCCCGCGCATATTCGCCTTGTCGACGTTGACCCGATCGCTGATGAAGTCATAACTGTGACCATTGAGGGTACAGGCGGGATCGCTCTTGCTGGTGCAACGACGCACTTCGGAGATCTTGTTCTTGAAGTCGGTGTTGAACAGGGTCACTCCGGCGTTGAGCCCCTGATGACCGTTCCACAGCAGGCCGATCTCTTCACTCACGCTGGTCTCTGGTTTGAGATCAGGGTTGCCGACCAGTACGCCATCCTGACTGCGGCCGCCAGTAGCCTGGCCCCAGTTGGCCGCCGACATCCGCAAGTCAGGGGAGCGGTAGCCGGTCGAGACGCCTCCTTTCAACGTCCAGCTATCATCCAGATGCCAGACGCCGTAGAGACGAGGGCTCCAGTGAGAGCCGTAGTTCTGGTCCCGATCCATGCGGGCGCCTCCGGTCAGGGCAAAGCTGTCAGTGAGTGACCACTCATCCTCGACAAACATTGCCCAGCTCCAGCGGGTCAGCTGCTCGGCAGGGTTGGCCACTGTCAGGGCATTGCCTTGATCGTGCAGATCCTCATAACGATACTGACCACCGACACTCAAGTAATGATCCCCCAGAATAAACTGGGTATGGGTATCGGCGATGGTATTGGTAAGCTCCATCTTGCGAACGGGGTTACTGTTGGCCTCCTGCTGCAGATAGCTGCTGGAAGAGCCGAAATCATACTGACCATCATGGGTCAGCGCATAGTTGGTGCGCTCGTAGCGATAGAGGCTATCTGTCGCCTTGACATCCAGCGAATTGCCGGCCGTGCGATCCCGATCCTGCAGACTGCGACTGGCCTCCAGATCGAAGCGACTCTGCTCATCAGGCTTGAAGCTGAGCACTGCCGTGCCACTGCGAGTCTCCTGCTCGGCAAAACCCTGGGTAAATTTGTCTTCGCCACGATGAGCCAGCTGGCCATTGAAGCGCAGCCCCAACACGCCATCGATCAATGAACCTGCGGTATAGGCATCGGTCTGGAAGCTATTACCGGCATCCTTGTTCTCCTGGAAGGTCGAATCTGCGTGAACCGACCCCTGCCAGGCCAGACCGGTGGTCTTGCGGGTAATCACGTTAATCACACCACCCATGGCATCTGAACCATAACGGGATGACATGGGACCACGGACGACCTCAATGCGCTCGATCGCCTGCAGTGGCGGCAGCCAGCCCTGCTCGATACCAGCTTCATCGCTATTGGGGCGAGTACCACGACTATCCACCTTTTTGCCATCAACCAGCATCAGGGTGTATTTCGATCCCATACCGCGAATGCTGATATCACTGCTGCTGCCACCGCCAGTCACCACAACACCGGGAACATCCTTCAGGGCGTCAGTCACATCGCGATAGGCACGCTTCTCCAGCTGCTCACGGGTAATCACGGAGATAGAGGCGGCAGAGTCTTCAATCTTCTGCTGGAAGCCGGAAGCGGTGACGACCATCACCTCTTGTTTGGCAGCGTGGGCTTGGGTCGCAAGAAGGGAGCAGACCAGCAAGGCAAGCTTGTTCGGTTTCACTGTTGTCATGTTTTAGCCTGAACGTTTTTAGTAGGAAGGTGGCGTATTCCCTTACTTCATTCGTTACAACGCCTTGGCATCCGGCCAGGTGCAGCATCAAAAAAGGCTCATTTGAAAAGCACTTTATTAATCAGCCCGCATTGTAACGACCCCGCCCCGATCATTCAAACAATAATGATTATCATTTATCTAGTGTGGCATTCCTGCTACAAAACAGCTCATTCTTGATAAGAGACTGTTTTAATGGAATAAATCCATAAACAAACACGGGAATGAAACAAACAAGCGGAAGCGATGATGTACCGTTGCAAGATGGCCTGATTTAATCCTCAAGCTCTATCAGTTCGCTGCGGAACAATACGGCCAAGATGGGATGTGCTGCGATACAGAGGTGGAAATAGTAGCAATAACGCCAACAGGGAAAGGTATTGTGATCGCGGTGAGATGCCGGCAGCTCACCAGCAGGCTAAAAACACCAAAGCCCAGTCTCACGACTGGGCTTTGTGTGCGTTCTTGCGTACAAATCTGTGTGCCACCGGGTAAAGAACGCCCATAGCAAAAAGGCCTTCCCAATCTGGAAGGCCTTTAAAATTAGTGGCGGAGCGGACGGGACTCGAACCCGCGACCCCCGGCGTGACAGGCCGGTATTCTAACCGACTGAACTACCGCTCCGCATTCGGTTAGCTTTCGCTAAATCTTCTGCTGCTTCTTCTGAGGTGTCATCCTCGCAGCCAGCAGTGGCGTGATTCTTCACATCACCGTTTAATTGGGTGCCTGGCAGTGTCCTACTCTCGCATGGCGAATGCCACACTACCATCGGCGCTACCGCGTTTCACTTCTGAGTTCGGCATGGGA
>NZ_JBFODU010000047.1:0-70169 GCF_040908505.1 Aeromonas sp. R1-2
TAATCCGGTGTTTTATGAGGATGAAGTCGATATAGACCTCAATCCCAAATTTGGGGCCGACTGGATGTTCAGAGCGCAGCAAAAGCGGGTTGTCACACCGGGACAGAACGCCAAACATTACCTGGCAGGCGTTCTCCATGCAGGCAACGGAAGAGTGCTTTACGTCAGCGGGATAAAGAAAAACTCATCGCTGTTTATCGCCATGCTGGAAAAGCTGCGTCACCACTACCGACGAGCCAAAACCATCACGCTGATCCTCGATAACTACATCATTCACAAAAGCAAGCAGACCGAGCGATGGTTGAAGAAGAATCCCAAGTTCTGCCTGGTATTCCAGCCAGTTTACAGTCCTTGGGTTAATCACATAGAACGGCTGTGGCACAAGTTGCATGAAACCATCACGCGCAATCATCAATGCAGAAGGATGGCCAACCTGCTGGCTCGAGTGAAACACTTCATGGATACCGTGTCTCCTTTCCCGGGGAATGGCTATGGCACAGCGAAGGTGTAGCACTATTAGGATCAGTTATTTAGTATTGCATCATCACAACGCACCAAAGTAGATCGATAGTTAGCCTTTAAAATAACTGTAAATACAATAAAGGTTAAATATATCCAGGCTGAGAAAGTACCCGAGAGATAATTAAATAGTATTGAACCGCTTGAAATTAGTAGCAGTGCAATTCGATGGGCAAGGTTGTTGCTTAAAAGAAAGGGTGCTACAACGGCCGCTATCAATGTGACGATTATCATCACTAGTGACATGAGGCACAGCCACCGCTTGCTGCCAGGCCAGCACTGCCTGAAGCCATCATGCCTGCGACACCACTTCCCATGATGGGGCTTAACCTACCGGTAACGGCACCACCAAATGCACCTGCAGCAATCTCTCTCATGTTTGCATCAGGATTGTTGGCAATGACGCCCATCACCCCGATAACGGCCCCGCCGCCTGCCCATACTACTGGTGCCGCTCTCTTATTACGCTTGCTTTCATTTATATCTCTTATCACGATAAAGCTATCGTGCTCTATGCTGATAACTACCTTGGTTGAATTTGCGATTGTTGATATGGTATCGACATCAACAAATTCACCAGGGTATATAACAGTTGGGTT
Source organism: Aeromonas sp. R1-2 (assembly GCF_040908505.1). Taxonomy (NCBI): domain Bacteria; kingdom Pseudomonadati; phylum Pseudomonadota; class Gammaproteobacteria; order Aeromonadales; family Aeromonadaceae; genus Aeromonas; species Aeromonas sp. R1-2. The sequence goes on from NZ_JBFODU010000047.1 coordinate 1,119, forward strand.
TGAATTTTTGTCTTCTATTTCAATGTATCGACTCGAAAGGTTTACCACTGTGATGTTTTCTTTGTTGAAATTGATGCAATACTTTCCATCGGCATTAATAGAGTAATGTTCACCAGCGTGTAGTGTGTTGCAGTTACTCAATGGGCAAGTATTGGCATTGGCACTTGAAATACTGCACAGCAACAATGCTGTGGCCAAACAGAGCTTCATCCATTATTTCTAGCATGATTCATTTGGAAATTAATCATTAATTAAATGAGAATTATTGTCAATTGTTTTTTTGGATGCATGCTATTGATTTAATTGTAAAATTATCTAACAGCTCCCTTGGCATTGCGGGTTGTGGGGCTGCACTTGCCTATGATGAGCTCGTCGCCAATGAAAGAGATATTGTGGGAGCTGGGCTGCACCCCATGCTCCCTGAGTTGACCTTGGGCTAGAGCGCCGGGAAGTAGCAGGCGCTCATGTCGATGGGGTGATCTGGGCAATTGGGCAGATAGAACTGCCAGCCCGCATCGGAGAAGGCGCGCAGTTCGGTTTCGACAAACTTGATGGCGAGGCTCAGGGCCTGCAGGCTGTCGATGCCGTAGATAAAGGTCTTGTCGCTCAGCCCCGCCAGCTTCACCTTGCAGCGCCAGTCACCGCTGGCGGACTTGGGATCCGGCTCGGGGGCCTTGATGGCGATCTTGAGGGTGAGCTGTTCCCCTTCGGTGCTGATGGCGTCGAAGCGGGCGGTAACGATGGCGTTTTTCATCTGGCGATTCCTTTTCCGTGGTACAGCCCCTGCGGTTGCGGGTGGCTGGCTCCCTGATGGCTGATGAGGTGAAAACTGGACTCAGGACGGCCAGCGTAAATGAACTTGTGAGTTGAAACAATGGGATATGCGCGACCGAGTGAGGGGGCTTTCGCCGCCGTGAGCGAGCGCAGTGGCGGGAGTAGCAACGCGCTGGCCACCCGTGGTGGCCGAGAGGCTGGCAGGCTGCTAGATGTAAAGGATTGTTGGCTGTGGCCGCAGATTTTTCTGCGCTGACGATGAGGGCGAGTGAGTCCTCTTGAGGCAGAATATCTCCCCCCTGTTTGACGTTGAAGTACAGGAGTCTCCGTGGCGCTTTCGGTAACCCAGCTTTATGAAGTGATGGCCCAGCTGCCAGATCCCGTCTTTATCCTCAGTGAAGATGGCTATTACGTGGAATATATCGGCGGCATGGAGCAGCAATCCTACCACGATGGCAATCCGCTGGCGGGCAAGCAACTGGCCGATGTGCTGCCACCCGAGATGGCCATATGGGTCAAGGCGCAGGTGGCCGAGTCGCTGGCGAGCGGTCAGGTGCGGGTGGTGGAGTATGAGCTCTCAGCAGCCGAGGTGGGGGGGATCAATGCTGCCGCCGGGCCGCAAGGGATACAGCGTTTCGAGGGCAAGATTGCGCCGCTGCCCTCCCTCTATGATGGCAAGCGGGCGGTGGCCTGGGTGACCCGCAATATCACTCGCCAGTACGAGTTGCAGCAGCGACTGCTGCGCCAGAGTGAAACCGACCAGCTGACCGGCCTCTACAACCGCCGCTACTTCTTCGAACACTGCCAGCCGCTGCGGGCAGGGGAGGCGCCCTGTGGTCTTATCATGCTCGACATCGATCACTTCAAGCAGCTCAACGATCGTTACGGCCACCAGCAGGGAGATCGGGCCTTGCAGCGCTTCGGTAGTTGTATCGATGCCCTGTTGCGGGCAGATGATCTGTTTGTGCGCAGCGGCGGCGAGGAGTTTCTGATCCTGCTGCCGCGGACCGATGAAGCCGGTTTGCTGCAGATGGCGGAGCAGATCCGTGCCGCCGTCGAAGCGTTGCCTGCCGATCCGGTCGCCATCACGGTCAGTCTGGGCACAACCCTGGTGCAGCCGGAGGAGGAGATCAATCAGGCGCTGGCACGGGCCGACGAGTGGCTCTATCGGGCCAAGCGGGCAGGCCGCAACCGGGTGGCGCACTGCCCGGCAGGTTGAAAGTGCCGCCCCGGTCGCTGTGGGAAATAGCCTGCTCTTTTACCCTGAATAAATTGGCTGACATCACTGTCAATTAGTAGAAAAGTTGGCCGTATTATTTAACTCATATTCCACAGCTTAAGGTGTTAATATTATCGGCCTGATCGCTGGTCTTATTTGTGTTGTTGGGCAACAGCATGAGGTTTTATTGGTATGTTATCAAACAGGCGTGAATCTGGTTTTGGGTGACGAATGTGATACATCCTGTTGTCTTTTGAAACATTCCGATTCAAACAGTCATGAATTATTAACCTTGACCCGGATTGCGATTTCAACGATGGTAGCGTGGCAGCTCCGTTTCTCTCCAGTGGCCCTGTTGGCCGCTGGCGGCGTTGTTTTTTCATGTGCATGGCGATATGCAACGACATATCTCCAGCCTGTTATTCGGGCCAATAAAAATAATGATGACAGATTAATAAGGTATATATTGCAATGAGTGTTTCTATTGCTGAAAAGAGTAACCCTGTTTCAAAATTGAAATGGGAGAAAAGCGATTCGGTATGGACCATGGGCCTATATGCCACTGCTGTCGGTGCCGGTACGTTATTTCTCCCTATTACGGTTGGCAGTAATTCTCCGGTTATTTTGCTGTTTATTTTATTGCTGGCTTTTCCGCTCTCTTATTATTCCCACCGGGCATTGAGCCGCTTTGTGCTCTCCAGCTCCCACAAGGAGGGGGATATCACCCATGTGGTGGAGGAGCACTTCGGTGCCAAGGCGGGCAAGCTGCTGATGCTGGTCTATCTGATGGCCTTCTACCCCATCATTCTGGTCTACAGCATCTCCATCACCAACGCGATCCAGAGCTTCGTTGTTCACCAGTTGGGGGATGCCGAGTTTCCGCGCGGCTTGCTGGTGCTGGGGGTGATGCTGGGCCTGCATCTGGTGCTGCTGGCCGGCAAACAGATCGTGGTGTCGGCCATCAGCGTGCTGGCACTGCCGATGGTCGCCTTTCTGATTGGCCTCTCTATCTATCTGCTGCCCCAGTGGAGCCTCTCTTATTTCAGCGAGAGTCAGGCGGTGGACTGGCGTGATCCGGCGTTCTGGAAATCCCTCTGGCTGATCGTGCCGGTGATGGTCTTCTCCTTCAGCCATGCGCCCATTATTTCTTCCTTCAGCGCGGCGCAGAAAAAGCGTTGTCAGGAGAGTGCTGACCTGCGCGCCAAGCGGATCATCAAGTGCAGCAGCATGCTGATTTGCGGCAGCGTGCTCTTTTTCGTGGTGAGCTGCGTGATGAGTCTGAGTCAGGCGGAGATGGCGCTGGCCCGCACCGACAATATCTCGGTGCTGTCGGCGCTGGCGAACAAGTTCTCCAACCCGCTGATCGCCTATGTGGGGCCACTCATCGCTATTCTGGCCATGTCCAAATCTTTCCTCGGCACCTCCATGGGGGTGAGCGAGGGGACGGTGAGCATGGTGAGCGGTGCCTGTCAGGGGCTGGGGCTCTCTCTCAAGGAGTCGACCATCGCCCGGGTGTCATCGGTGATCCTGTTTATGGTGACCGCTGTCATCACCTATCTGAACCCCAACGTGCTCGACATTATCGAGCGCGTCAGTGGCCCGCTGATCGCGGTGATCCTGTTTCTGCTGCCGGCCTGCTCCATCTATCGCTTGCCCGCACTCAAGCGTTATCGCGGGCAGAGTACCCTTTTTGTGTTGGTGATGGGGCTGCTTGCCATCTCGGCCCTTATCTACGATCTGCTTTGACCGGGCGGTATCCCGCACAAGTCAAAAAGGGCGACCATCTGGTCGCCCTTTTTCTGTGTATCGGGGTTAGCCGAGCAGGCCGCTGGCGCTCTGGCCTGCCATCAGCAAGCCGATGGCCAGCACGCTGAACCAGACCAGGGTTGCGCTTACCAGCAGATAGCCGCTGGCGACGAACAGACCGTCCCGCTGCAACATGCCGGTGGCCAGCAGCAGGATGGCCCAGGCAGGCATGGCGTTGGTGAACGGGATGGCGCCCAGGGGCAGCATCAGCAGAAGGGCGGCCAGCATGATCAGCAGGCCGTTGCAGCGGTTGACCGTGTTGCTGCCGGTCAGCACCAGCAGGCGTGGGCGGATAACGCGATCGACCCGGGCCAGCAGATCCGCCCCCTTGTGCAGGGTCGGCTTGAGCTGGTCGGCAGCGAAGCGGCGTTCCATCAGCATGGCGGGCAGCCAGGGCACTCGATTGAGGGTGATGCCGATACCGATAAAGAGGATCAGCAGGCCAAACGGGGTGCTGACCCCGGGAATGGAGACCGGCAGCAGGAAGGGGACGGTGAGCAGCACGCAAAACAGCAGCATGCCCTGCTCACCTACCAGCGTGAGCATCTGGCGCAGGCTGATGTGGCTCTCGTCGATGGCATGCGCGGTGGCCCGCAGGGTATCCGCGAGGGTGGTTTGGGGGTCGTGAAGTTGCGCGGCAACCATTCCCTGATGTCCTTCTGAGTAGTGATAACGGGCCCCGGTGACCCGATTTGGCGCCAGCATACGTGGCAGAGGTTAACCGTCGATGAATGGTGGCAGGGGGGCATAGCGGCGCCAGTGGGGCGGTGCGGCAGGGTTCAGGCGAGAGGGAAATCCCGCGATGAAAGTGATCCGGTACAGCCGCCGTTTAGGATGGGCCTAGGACGCCTCTGGTATGCTTTCTGCACAATCACACAGGGAGCAGGGGATGATGATGAAGAGAGTCGGGATAGCGATGATGGGGCTGTTGCTGCCACTGGGGCAGGCCTGGAGTAGCGAGGCCGCGACCACATCCGGTTGGCAGGTGACGCCATTTTTCGGCTACAGCTCAGCCATCGACTTCGAGAAGAGTGACGAGGTGGTGCAGCCGGTGCCGGTCTCGGCCTCGCTCGATTCACTGCAGGGGCAGGGCTCCGGCAGCTGGGGCCTCTTTATCAGCAAGGAGGTGGATGATCCCGGCATGATTGAACTGCTCTACAGCCATCAGTCCACCACTCTCTCTCCCGACCAGCCGGATCGCCTGACGGTCGATACCCTGCACTTTTCCGGTGCCTTGACCCTCTCTGACAACCTGATGGCGCCCTACATCGGCGCCGGGATCGGGGTGACCCGCTTTGCCGCCTACGACAGCGAGGTGACCCCTTCCATGTCGCTGGCGCTTGGGGTGCAACCGCGCCTCGCCGAGCATCTGGCGCTGCGGGCCGAGGTGCGCGGTTATGGCTCGCTGGTCAACGACAACAACCAGTTTCTCTGCAACCCGGAGCAGTGCGTGTTCAAGGTGCGCGGGGAGCTGGTAACCCAGTGGCAGGCCAATATCGGTCTTACCTTCCGCTTTTAGGCGAGGGGATTTTCCCCATAAAACAGGGGCCCCTGTCTCAGCAGCAATGTTTCGCAGTGACCGGCAATCAACCGGTAGATCTTCACGTCTCCTTGTTAGTCGGCGTCGCCCATACCGCGCAGTTTCTGCCCGCCTCCTTGGCGCCATAAAGCGCCTGATCCACCCGTTTGAACAGCGAGACTGCCGGCTCCTTGGGCTCGCGGATCCCCACTCCCAGGCTGACCGTCATGGTATGGGCCGGGTCGGGGGCTATGGTGCGGGTCGCAGTGAGCAGGGTGTTGGCCAGTTGCTGCAGCTCAGCTTCGTGGGCGACGGGCAGCAGCAGGGCAAACTCTTCACCCCCGACACGGGCCGCCAGCGCACCGGGCGGGCAGTGCTGTTGCAACAGCTCGCCAAACTGCTGCAACACCCGATCCCCGATATCGTGGCCGTAGTTGTCATTGATCACCTTGAAGTGATCGAGATCCAGCAGGATGAGGGCGTGGCAAATCCCCTGTTCCAGAAACAGCTGCTGATGAAAGTAGCGCCGGTTTGGCAGCCGGGTCAGATCGTCGAACAGCGCCTGTTGTCTGAGCTGGGTATTGATGTGGAAGAGGTGGTGCATGGTGCTCAGGATGCCGATGCTGCTGAGCAGGATGCCGCTGGAGCGCAGCAGATCTTCGGCATAGATGGCGAGCCAGAGTGGCTGCGCCACCAGCTCATCCATGATGTCGGCGGTGGCCCCCATGATCCACAACATCAGACCGCAGGAGAGCATGCGGTAGGTGTGGGTGGGCAGGTGGGCGCACTGCACCACCCAGAACAGGAACAGCATGGTGAGCCAGTTGATCACCTCGAAGCCAAAGCTGACGGCGTAAAAGCGCTCGTAAGGGAAGTGTGGCAGCAGCAACAGATGGAGGGCCATGATGGCCAGCATCACTATCCCCAGCAGCGCGATGTGGGCGCGATGCTCCCGGTCGAGATGACGGTAGTGGGAGAGGCTGATGTCGAGACGATCGAACTGCATGGTGTTCCTCGGATTGGGCCTGCCATCAGCTTGCAAACAAGAGGCTGCGTAATGGCATGCCGTGGTCGGATAACAGGAAACGGCTGGTCTGTCAGTGTAAACGAGCGGGCCCGCAGCGCGCGATATCGATGACGTCAGCTTGTGGGCTGGCTCCGGGTTTGCGCACTTCTGGTGCGTGAAGTATTGCTTGCCCTGCGACAGGGCGACCCTGGGCAGGTTAGCGCAGCTCATGCGCCAAATTGGTGCGTTGATGATGCATGATCTTACTAATGCAATGATTTAAAAGGATTTAAATTTGTGGCCCGTTTTATGCTTTTTACATGTCAGACGGTCTCTTGCGGTCATCGACGGCAGATGCAGTGATGAGGAAGTGGCAAGAGACATCCCCGTGCCGGGCGCGGGTGTGATTCTGGCGGGTTGCAGCAACACCTTGCGGTTCGCCACAGATTCAATCAGGGAAACGGAGCCGGTCTTGTACCGGTACGACAGGGAAGGAGAGTGCTCTATGGTCAAAAAATGGATGATGGCGGGTCTGACGATGTTGCCTGCCTTGCTGGTTACCCCAAGTTGGGCCGAAGAGGTCGCTCAGGTACAGGCGGCGGTGGCGCCGGTTGCCGCCATGACAATCAACAAGGGTGACAACACCTGGATGCTGCTCTCGGCGGCGCTGGTGATCCTGATGTCGATCCCCGGTCTGGCTCTCTTCTACGGTGGTCTGGTGCGGGCCAAAAACATGCTGAGCGTGCTGATGCAGGTCTTTACCCTGTTCTGCCTCATCTGCGTGCTCTGGGTGATCTACGGCTATTCGCTGGCCTTTACCGAAGGGGGCAATTTCTACGGCTCCTTCAGCAAGGTGCTGCTCAAGGGGGTGACCCCTGACTCCATCGCCGCCACCTTCAGCAAGGGTGTCGGGATCAGCGAGCTGATCTATGTGGTGTTCCAGGGGGCCTTTGCCGCCATCACCTGCGGCCTTATCGTGGGGGCGTTTGCCGAGCGCATCAAGTTCGCTGCCGTGCTGCTCTTCTCGGTGATCTGGTTCACCTTCGCCTATATCCCGCTGGCTCATATGGTGTGGTACTGGGCGGGTCCGGATGCCTATACCAGCGCCGAGGCTGCGGCCACAGCGACCGCCACTGCCGGCTATCTGTTCCAGCATGGTGCGCTGGACTTTGCAGGCGGCACAGTGGTGCACATCAACGCCGCCGTGGCGGGTCTGGTGGGTGCCTATCTGGTGGGCAAGCGTCTGGGCTACGGTCGTGATCCCATGACCCCCCACAGCCTGACCATGACCATGATCGGTGCCTCCCTGCTCTGGTTCGGCTGGTTCGGTTTCAACGCTGGCTCCGCGCTGGAAGCCAACGGTATCGCCGCACTCGCCTTTATCAACACCTGGGTGGCGCCGGCTGCGGCAGCTCTCTCATGGACCCTGGCCGAGTGGGTGATGAAGGGACGTCCCTCCCTGCTGGGGGCCGCCTCTGGTGCGGTGTCCGGTCTGGTGGTGATCACTCCGGCAGCCGGTTTCGTCGGTGTGGGCGGTGGTCTGGTGATGGGCCTTATCAGTGGCGTGGCGGGTCTGTGGGGGGTCCACGGTCTCAAGCGCCTGCTGGGTGCCGATGACAGTCTGGACGTGTTTGGCGTACACGGGGTGTGCGGTATTCTCGGCGCCCTGCTGACCGGCGTCTTTGCCAGTCCGGATCTGGGCGGCACCGGGGTGTGGGACTATGTCACCAATCAGGTTGCCGAGGGTTACTCCATCCTGACTCAGGTGAAGATCCAGGCCATCGGGGTCGGTGTCACCCTGCTCTGGTCTGGTGCCGTGGCGGCGATTGCCTTCAAGGCGGTCGACATGCTGGTGGGTCTGCGGGTGAACGGCGATGCCGAGCGGGAAGGGCTGGATGTCACCTCCCACGGCGAGAAGGCTTACAGCATGTAATCCCGAACGTCAGACAACAAAAAACCGCCGGAACCGGCGGTTTTTTTATGGCTCGAGGGTGGCGAAACCTTGGTTCACACGCTTAGTTCACGACGGCCACGTTGATGCTGCCATTGCCCTGGGTCATGCGTACACGGGCGCCCGGGGTGAAGGTGGGGCTGGCTTTCTGCACGACCACGATGGCTTCGCCGTTCTCTTTCTTGATCTCCAGCTCGACGCCGTCGACCTGATTCATCTTGTTGCCGATGGCGTTACCTGCCGCTGCACCGGCGATAGCACCGCCTGCGGCTGCGATGTCGCGTCCGGTGCCGCCACCGACTGTGCTGCCCAGCAGGCCGCCGACTACGGCGCCGCCAATGGTGCCAATCAGGGAGTGCTCATCGGCCTGTATTTTCACCGGGCGGGTGGAGATGATGGTGCCGTAGCTGACGGTTTGCACCTGTTTGGCGCGGTCCTTGGTGTAGACATCGCCAGAGTAAACGTCACTGTTGGCGCATCCGGTGATGGTGGTCGCTGCCAGCAGGGCAATAAGGGTCATACGCTTCAACATGGTGGGCCTCCTGGGCTGCACGTAATTTGAACAATCCGGTTGATGAGTGAACTTTACTCCAACCCCGTCACACATGAAATCGGCAAAATGTAACCAATTATGCGTTCTGTAACCGGTTTTGTCCTTGAATCGCAGCTGTACCGGAGAGGGTTTTAACCAGCAGCAGACGGTCTTCTCCGGGGCCGAAGTAGTCGGCTACTTCCGCCTGCAATGTGTAACCGAGCCGGTAGTAGAGGCGCTGGGCCGGATTGGCCGGATCGACCGTGAGTCGCAGTTCGCTGATCTGCAGCGCCTGCTGGTTGGCCTCCATCTGGCGCATCATTCGCTCGGCCAGACCAAAACCGCGCGCCTCGGGCAGTACCGCCAGCGAGAGCACCCAGCCTTGCGACCGCTCCTGACCGAATCCCCCCAGCACATAACCCACCAGCTGCCCCTCGTATTCGGCCACCAGCAACAACTCGGGCCACAAATCCATCGCCTGACGGAAGAAGAAGGCGGGATAGACATCTTCGCCAAACACCTTGGCATCGATCTGCCAGATGGCGTGCATGTCATTGTGGGTAGCGGTGCGTAGCAGGGGCGGGTTGTGGTGCATCAGGACTCCATTGGCAGCAAACGGATCGGCAACGCCGCTGACCTTGGGGTCAACGGCAAAAAAGGAGTCATAGGGTAGTGGTCATCCCCTGCCGGATGCAAGGGATTGGCGGTTATGGCGGCAGGGGGCGGCTCTGGGGCAGTTTGGGCGCTTTGCGCAAGCCGTCGAGCAGATGGCGAAGGGTGAGCCAGGGGTGGCGCAGCAACATGCGCGGGCCGCTCCACTTCATCACCTGCTGGATCTGTTTGCGCATCGCCGGGGCGTAGCAGTGGATATTGCAGTTGGCGCAGGTGGGTTTGTGGCCGTGGCCATAACGGCAGCGACGAAGGCGCTGATGGGCGAAATCCCGCAACTGGCGACAGTGGCGGCAATGGGGATCCTGATGATGGTGCTGGCAGTAGAGGCGGATCATGGCGCTGACCGTCTGCTGCTCGCGCATGAGTCTGGGATGGTCACTCGCCTTTTTGCTGGCTGCGGCGTGTGAGCCCCGGGCTGGGCTGGCATGATGACTTTTCATGGCCGCCATTCTCCTGACCTGCTCGCTTTGGGTGTTGATACAGGTCAAAAGGGGGGATAAAAAACAGGGCCCGCAGGCCCTGTGTCATCAGATGAGGCTGGTTGCCTGCTCCAGCCAGGCGAGATCCTCGCCTTCGAGCAGCGGGCTCAGGCGGCGGAACACCTCAACGTGGTATTCGTTGATCCAGCGGAATTCGGCCGGGCTCAGCAGGCTGCGATCGATCAGGCGGGTATCGAACGGCACGTAGGTCAGGCGCTCGAAGCCCAGCATCGGCAGCTCGCCAACCTGTTCCAGCTCGGTCACCACTACCAGGTTTTCGCAACGGATGCCGAAGCCATCTTCGCGGTAGTAGCCCGGCTCGTTGGAGAGCACCATGCCCGGTTGCAGGGCAATCATGCTCCCTTTCGGCGCGATGCGCTGGGGCCCTTCGTGGACGCTCAGGAAGTGGCCGACGCCGTGGCCGGTGCCGTGGTCGTAGTTGTAACCGGCTTGCCACAGTGGCATGCGGGCCAGCACGTCGAGCTGGATACCGGCGGTGCCACGGGGGAAGCGGGCCTGATCCAGCGCGATATGGCCTTGCAGTACCCGGGTAAACATCGCTTTCTGCTCGTCGCTCACCTCACCCACCTTGATGGTGCGGGTGATGTCGGTGGTGCCATCCATATACTGGGCGCCGGAGTCCAGCAGATAAAGGCTGTCCTGACCAAACGCACGGGGGGTGCCGTTGGTGTGGTGGTAGTGGCACATGGCGGCGTTGGGGCCGAGCGCGGAGATGGTATCGAAGCTCGGCTCGACGTAGTGCTCTTGCTCGCGGCGGAACGCTTCCACCTGATCGGCCAGGGTGCCTTCATCCACCCCTTCGAACTCGCCGGAGGTGACCAGCCGATCCAGCCAGGCGAGGAAGCGGGTCATGGCCACGCCATCGCGCAGGTGAGCGGCACGCATACCGGTCAGTTCGATCTCGTTCTTGCACGCTTTCGGCAGCATGGTGGGGTCCTGCCCTGCCACCAGAATGGCGCCCGCCTCTTCCATGACGAGCTGGGTCCAGGCGTTGGCGCTGTCCGGATCGGCCAGCACCTTCTGCTGATCTTCACCGATGCGCTGCAACACGTCGCCCAGCTTGTCGATGGGGTAGACGGAGACATCCTGCCCCACGTGCTGGGTAAAGGCGAAGCAGTCAATTTTGTCGGTATCGACGAAGAAATCCATGCTGGTGTTGGCGTAGAGCACCGCAAAGCCCAGCACCACCGGCAGCCGGTCGATATCGCGGCCACGCAGGTTGAGCAGCCAGTTGATGGGCTCGGCCTGGGTCAGCAGCACGGCATCCAGCCCGCGCTTGCGCAGATCGGCCGCAAGCTGTTCACGTTTGGACTGGCTGGACTGGCCTGCCAGCTCCTCGCTGTAGAGGATGACCGGGCTCTTGGTCGGCTCCGGGCGATCGCTCCAGTTCAGGTCGATGGGGTTCTGCTCGACGTGGATCAGCTCGATACCGCGATCGGCCAGCACGGCTTTGGCATTCTTGTACCAGGTCAGGCTGTGCAGGCGGGCATCGAAGCCGACCCGGGAGCCTGACGGCAGCTGTTCGGCCAGCCACTGCACATGAGGATTTTCAATGAGGTGGAGGAATTCGAACAGTTCGGCGGGAGTTTGCATCCGCGCCTGCACCGTATAGCGACCATCGACAAAGAGGGCTGCTCGCTGGGCCATGATGATGGCGACTCCGGCAGAGCCGTTGAAACCGGTGATCCAGTCAAGCCGCTCTGCATAGGCGGGGATGTACTCGCCGAGGTGCTCATCATCGTGGGGGACGATAAATGCGTCCAACTCCTGCATGGCCAGCTCGGCCCTGACTTGGGCGACGCGGGTTTCAATTATCTCGAAATTATTCATGTCGTTAGTGCCAGATGGTTGCTATATGAGTGTTCAGTTTTTATGGCCGCTGGCCAGGATCCGCTTGATCGACTGACCTGCCGCTTCGATATGCTGCCTGAGCAGCACCACCGCCTCGTGCTTGCGCCGGGCGCGGCACAGTTCCAGCAATTGGGCGTGTTCACGCTCCGCCTTGTCCACGCCGTCGCTGGCAAACAGCAGCTCGAAGCGGACATAGCGGTCACAGCTCAGATTGATCTGGGCGATCAGTTCAAGTGCCTGGGGGCGACCGGCTGCCTGATAGAGGGTGGCGTGAAAGCTGTGGTTCAACTCGGCCCAATGTTCGATCTGGGTGCCTGACTCCAGGGCGTGATCAAACTGGGCGAGGATCGCCTCCGCTTGCGCGAAGGTGGCTTCCGTCATCTTGTCGACGGCGTGAAACAGGGTATCGGCTTCCAGCAGCGCTCGCAAATAAAAGAGCTCTTCAATGGCCGAGGCGTCCAGCATGGTGACCACGGCGCCGCGATGGGCTTCGAACTTCACCAGCCCCTGCGCTTCCAGCTGCATCAGGGCTTCGCGCACCGGGATGCGGCTCACGGCCAGCTCTTTGGCAATGGCATCCTGACGCAAGGGGGCGCCAGCGGGGAACTCCCCACGGAGGATCCGGCCACGGAGGTTTTCCATCACCATCTGGGTTCGGGTCTTGTAGGGTGGGGTCATGGTCGGGTCACGATTGGGCGTTACAGAATTGTATATTGTATAAAGTTTGGCTGAATCTAACCTGTCACAACAGGCAAAGGCAAGGTTTTGGCCCCTTTAACGGGGGCGATGGCAGCGTTCGGGGCTCCACAAAAACAAAAATGCCGGTCAGCGTGGCTGACCGGCATGATGTCACTGATACGAAGCGAGCCTGTTACAGCTGCGGGCCTGCCGCAACCAGACGTTTGCCTTCGTCGTTATCGGTGAAGCGCTCGAAGTTCTTGATGAAGCGCCCTGCCAGATCGACGGCCTTGGCATCCCACTCGGCCTTGTCGGCGTAAGTGTCGCGCGGGTCGAGGATCGCCGGGTTCACATCGTGCAGCGCGGTCGGGATCTCCAGATTGAAGATCGGCAGCACCTTGGTCTCGGCCTTCTCGATGGAGCCATCCAGGATGGCGTCGATGATGGCGCGGGTATCCTTGATGGAGATGCGCTTGCCGGTGCCGTTCCAGCCGGTGTTGACCAGATAGGCCTCTGCACCTGCCGCTTCCATCCGTTTCACCAGCTCCTGACCGTACTTGGTCGGGTGCAGGGAGAGGAAGGCTGCGCCGAAGCAGGAGGAGAAGGTCGGAGTCGGCTCTGTGATGCCGCGCTCGGTACCGGCCAGTTTGGCGGTGAAGCCAGACAGGAAGTGGTACTTGGTCTGCTCCTTGGTCAGTTTGGAGACCGGGGGCAGCACGCCGAAGGCGTCGGCAGTCAGGAAGATCACCTTGGTGGCGTGACCTGCCTTGGAGACCGGCTTGACGATGTTGTCGATGTGATAGATGGGGTAGGAGACGCGGGTGTTCTCGGTCTTGGAGCCATCATCGAAGTCGATGGTGCCATCGGCAGCAACGGTCACGTTCTCCAGCAGCGCATCGCGACGGATAGCGTGGTAGATGTCCGGCTCAGCCTCTTCGGAGAGCTTGATGGTCTTGGCGTAGCAGCCCCCTTCGAAGTTGAACACGCCGTGGTCATCCCAGCCGTGCTCGTCATCGCCGATCAGCTGGCGCTTCGGATCGGTGGAGAGGGTGGTCTTGCCGGTGCCGGAGAGGCCGAAGAAGATGGCGACGTCGCCGTCCTGACCCACGTTGGCGGAGCAGTGCATGGAGGCAATGCCGCGCAGGGGCAGGAAGTAGTTCATCATGGAGAACATGCCCTTCTTCATCTCGCCACCGTACCAGGTGCCACCGATGAGCTGCATCTTCTCGGTCATGTTAAAGGCAACAAAGTTCTCGGAGTTGAGACCCTGCTCCTTCCAATTCGGGTTGGTGCACTTGGCACCGTTCATCACCACGAAGTCAGGCTTGAAGGTTTTCAGCTCTTCATCGCTCGGACGGATGAACATGTTTTTCACGAAGTGTGCCTGCCAGGCCACCTCGGTGATGATGCGCACGGCCAGGCGGGTATCCGGGTTGGCACCGCAGAAACCGTCGACCACAAACAGGCGCTTGCCGGAGAGCTGTTTGGTGACCAGCCCTTTCAGATGTGACCACACTTCCGGGGTAATGGCTTTGTTATCGTTTTTACCCTGGTCAGACCACCACACAGTATCCTGGGTAGTGGCATCTTTGACGATATATTTATCTTTCGGGGAGCGACCGGTGAAGATACCGGTGTTTACGTTGACGGCGCCCAGCTCGGTCACCACACCGCGCTCGAACCCTTCCAGGTCAGGGCGTGTCTCTTCGGCGAAAAGCTGCTCGTAAGAGGGGTTGCGAACGATTTCTTGGCTATTTTTGATGCCGTACTGGTCCAGTCCTAATTGTTGGGCCAGGGTGGGTTCTGCCACGATTGTCATTGTATTCTCCTGGGTTCAGAGGTTGGTAGGGTTCTATCTGACGGTCATCCTATCACTTAGGTGGTAGAGTTTAGCGATCGCCATCAAACTTTATAAAATAGGGTATTTTTTTGTTATTAAAGTTAAAGGCGGGTTTTGCCCGCCTTTAATTAGTGTAACTGGTTTGCATCATTGCCGGGAGCACTGCTGAACAGGGTTTCGACATCGATCCCATTAAATTGGTACTGGGCGCCGCAATAATCACAGTGCATGTCGATCTTGCCGAGCTCCTGCACCATCTCCATGACCTCTTCCTTTTCTATCTGCAGCAGAGCCCCTTCACAGCGCTCGCGGGAGCAGGTGCAGCGGAACTCGACCGCCTGCGGATCGAACACCCGCACCTTGTCCTGATGGTAGAGACGGTAGAGGATCTCTTCTGCCTGCAGGCCGAACAGCTCTTCATCCTTGATGGTGCTGGTGAGCTGGGTCAGGTGATCGAAATCGTTGCTGTGATCCTCGCTCTGGGCGGGCAGCTCCTGCAGCATGATGCCGGCAGCGCGCGGCGCACCATCGTGATAGCCGGTGCGGATCCACAGCTTGGTGGCTAGCTGTTCGGAGCGGGCAAAGTAGTGCTCCAGGCAGCCCGCCAGAGTATCGGCGTCCAGCGCGATGATGCCCTGATAGCGCTCGCCCTGCTCCGGGGTGATGGTGATGATCAGCTGGCCATTGCCGATCAGGCTCTGCAGCTTGCCATCGCTCGGCAGCTCGCCTTCATAGCGGGCCACGCCGCGCAGCTGCTGGTTGTTGTCACCGTTGATCACGGCCAGACGCACCGGGCCATCGCCCTGCAGCTGTACGGTAATGGATCCTTCAAACTTGAGGGTGGCGGTCAGCAGGCTGGTGGCGACCAGCAGCTCGCCCAGCAGTTTTTGCACCTGCACCGGGTAGTTCTGGGCTTCCACCACGTGGCGGTAGGTGTGATCCAGCTGGACCAGCTCGCCACGCACTTCGTACTCTTCAAACAGATAGCGATACAGCAGATCTTGGTTGCTCATCATGTATTCCTGGCTTTTCGGTGAGGTAAATCGGGCGGGCTGGGGTTGATGCCAGCCCGGTATCAAATCGGGGTCGGTCAGTACTGTTTGACCTTGAGCAACTGGCGTCGCTCCTGCTTGTCGGGGCGGCGCTCGGGGCTGGGGGCAAACTGGCTGTTAAAGCGGCGCGCCTCGCTGTTCTCGGCCCGTTTTTTCAGGCTCTCGGCAGTCTCTTCATAGAGTTGCTGGGCCAGCGGGGCCGATTTGCGTTGCTCGCTCAAGGCCAGCACCCGCACTTCGCGTTCGTCCTGCCCCTGCCAGAAGCGGATCAGCGCACCCACTTCCACCTGTTTGCCCGGTTTGCTGCGCTGACCATTGTAGTGCACCTTGCCCCCGTCTATCTGATCCCGAGCAATGGAGCGGGTCTTGTAGAAACGGGCCGCCCACAACCACTTGTCGAGACGAACCTCGAGGGCACTTTCTGCATGATTGGGCATGAACAGGCTCCATAACGGGGAAAAGAGGTGGTCGATTATACCAGAGCACGGGGTCGGGATAGAAACCGGGCAGCCGCCGCGCGGGGCGCAAACCATGTCAAGGTGATGCAACATATGGGCAGTTTGCTGATTCACAAGGGAAAGCCGCTGCTTTATCGGGTATTCATGGGGACTGGGAGGGGCCTCCATACCGCGCATATAAAGCTGCCGCCCCGGTTGGGGGCGGCAGTGTTCACATCCATCGACCATGTCAGAGTCAGAAGTGATCGTGCTGATCCGGCTTCTTCTGGTCGTGGGGGCCTTCGCTGTGGGCGATGGCGGTGCGGATCAGATCAACCCCGGCGCGGATAATCAGCACCCCCATGTTGACCAGCTTGACACAGACCCACATGAAGGTGATGAGCAGGATCAGCTTGAGCACGGTCTGGAACGCTTCCAGGAAGTTCTGCTCCAGCTGGGCGGTCAGGCCGTTGGCGCTGGTCATCAGCCAGGTGTAGACCTCGCGCACGAACGGGATGCGGCTTGGCATCTCTAGTACATCCAGTGCGGCAGGGAGCGCCTGGAAGATGACGATGCTGCCGAACAGTATCAAAATGACACCGATGGCGATGCCGAGGAAAAAGCCGAACTGTCTCATGGAGGGCTCCAGCGTTTGCTGCATGAAATTGAAGATAGCCGCCAATAGTAGGGAGTGCTCTGCTTCATCGCAATCTTCCGTGCACCGCCATCGCGGTGGAAACGGCGGCGATCCGGCCGCTACCATTGCCCAACTATCTGATTTCTGGGAGGCTTGTCGCCATTGAGCATAGGGAAAGCAAATTGATGTCGAGAACCCTCTTTTTACTGTTGCTGACGCTGTTTACCGTTGCGCCAGCCTTGAGTGCCGAGCCTGTTGCACCCACGGCGGCGGCCTGTGCCATCCGTCATCAGGATCAGTTGTTGCTGGTGCAGGATCGTATCTCCTCCCGCTACAGCCTGAGCGGTGGCTACATCGATGGTGGCGAGAGCCCGCAGCAGGCGGCGCTGCGCGAACTCCATGAAGAGACCGGCTTGCAGGGGGAAGTGGTGCAGGAGCTGGGCCGCTGGCAGCGAGCGGTTATCTTCGCCTGCCGCACCTTGGAACCGATTGCCGCCCAGCAGGGTTCCGGTTTTGTCTCCATCCTGAAGGCTCCCAATCTGGGTGGGGAGATCCTCTACGCCCGGCTGATCGCCATCGACCAGCTCCCCCGCGAGCAGCGCCGCTTCCCGGATCAGCTCGACTGGTTGCAATCCCGGCTGGATAAGGTGCCCGAGAGCGAGGTGCGCTGGCAGGCCGATTTCGTGGCGCAGGGCAGCGTGCTGCATCAAACCGAGATCCCGCTGATCATGAGCGTGCAGCAGTGGCTGGGGCCCGATGTCTGGTGGCTGTCGGTCAGCAATCTGTTTGGTTCAGGCGGCTTTCAGCTTGCCCTGATACCTTTGCTGCTCCCGCTGCTGGGGTGGCCGCGGTTGCGCCAGCTGCTGTTTGCCATGCTGTGGCTTGGGCTGCTGGTGCAAGCGGGCAAGGAGGGGATCGGCTGGCCGCGCCCCTTCCATCTGCAACCGCTGCTGGCAACCCAGAGCGCCCAAGGTTTTGGCATGCCGAGCGGCCATACCGCCTCGGCGCTGCTGTTTTGGGGCGCGCTGCTTGGCTGGCTCTGGCCTGCCCGGCGCGGGCTGGCCTACTCGCTGGCGCTGTTGCTGGCCCTCACCACAGGTCTGGCGCGGGTCTGGCTCGGGGTGCACTTTATCTCCGATGTGGCGGTTGGCCTGCTGATAGGCACCTTGCTGCTGGCTGTTCGCCCATATTGGCGGCTGGATCAGTGCGCTTCTGCTTGGGGCTTGCTTATCGCTGCCGCACTGGTTTGCGCTGGCCTGACCCAGTCGGCCCATCTGGCCGGGATTGGGCTGGCGGCCTTCGGGCTCTGGGTTGGCGGTTTGCGCTCCCTGACTCGCGGCGGTTATTCCCCCATTGTGACCGGCGCGGTCACCCTGGCGGGGGGCGCTCTGATCGGGGCGGGGCTCTGGGCGCTGCCGCTGCTGACCAGCAGTTCGCTGGCCATACTGCTTGGTCAGTTTGTGCTCTTTTTCGGGCTGGGGCTCTGGTTGAGCGCTGGCCTCTGGTGGATACTCTCTTTCTTGAAATGCGACATACGACCCAAGAGCAACGGCTCTGACAAGGGAACTCTATGAATGTGAAAAAAGTGGATTTGGCCAAGATAACCCTGGGGGTGCTGTTTCTCAGCATCCTGATTATCTCCTGTTTCTTGGTGTTGCAGCCCTTCCTGCCTGCGCTGGTGTGGGCCACCATGATCACCATCGCCACCTGGCCGCTGATGTTGATGGTGCAGCGCCTGTTGTGGGGCAAGCGCACCCTGGCGGCCCTCTTTATGACGCTGGTGCTGCTGCTGATGTTCGTCATCCCGCTCTTTATGACGCTGGCCAATGTGGCGGAGAAGGCGCCCATGCTGATTGAGCTGGGTACCCATATCAGCCAGTCACCACCGCCGGAGCTGCTCTGGCTGCAACAGATCCCGCTGGTGGGCGACAAGCTCTATGACTTCTGGCAGCAAATTCTGGCGAGCGGTGGTCAGGTGCTGTTTGCCAAGCTGGCCCCCTACTTTGGCCAGACCGCCCGCTGGCTGGCCTCTCAGGCCGGTAATCTGGGGCTGCTGTTTGTCCACTTCCTGCTGACGGTCGGTATCTGCGGGGTGCTCTATCACTCCGGTGAAGTGGTGGCGACCGGCATTCGCCGCTTCGCCCACCGGCTGGCGGGTCAGCGTGGCGACAACGCTACCGTGCTCGCTTCACAGGCGATCCGGGCCGTGGCGATGGGCGTGGTGGTGACCGCGCTGGTGCAATCCTCGGTGGCCGGTGTCGGCCTGCTGATTGCCGGTATCCCCTACGCCATGGTACTGGTGGTGGTGATGTTCCTGCTGATCGTCGCCCAGATCGGCCCCTTCCCGGTGCTGCTGGCCTGTATCGGCTACCTCTACTGGAGCGGCGACACCACCTGGGGCACTTTCCTGTTGGTGTGGTCACTGATTGCGGGCACCATGGACAACTTCCTGCGCCCCTTCCTCATCAAGCGGGGCGCCGACCTGCCGCTCATCCTCATTCTGGTGGGGGTAATCGGCGGCTTGCTGACCATGGGGATCATCGGTCTCTTTATCGGCCCCGTGGTGCTGGCGGTGGGCTACACCCTGCTGGATGCCTGGATCAAGGAAGATGACCAACCGGCGACCGCGGCGGTTGAAGCGCCCAAGGCCGAGTGACGACAAGACGATTCAGCCATCCATCGCTGATGCCAGGAGCCGCCCATAAGGGCGGCTCTTTGCTTTATTACCGTCCCATGTAGGTTCGATTAGCGAAGCGTAATCGGACGATCGAGATGCCGTTGTTCCGGTATTTCCGTGAGTCAGCGGCATTTGTCAGAGGGGAAATATGGATGGCCGTTATAGCGGGGAATTCGATTTACGCGAATGTTCGATTACGCCTGACGGCTAATCGAACCTACGGGCTAACTTTTCTTGACGCAAAAAGTTTTTTTCACCGGTAAATTAGGATCGCAAAGAGTAATTTATCTGAGTGCAGAAGTTTGTTAGCTTGCTCCAATGAAGAGGTGGCAAAAAGTATCATAATCAATGATTTCAATATCTGGATATCTTCTCCGTGCTTGACTGACTTCTTCCAATGATGAATTTTCCCAACTGCCAACGACAAGCACTAATTTAGGGTCTTTAATCATAACACCATATTTTTTACTAGCGTGTTCCGCATTTTTTGGATAAGAAAAATATTCCTTGTAATTAGCGAGCTGAGCTACACCTTCCTCCACGTAGTCAATAAATCGGCGCCGTTTTCTACCACCCTTTGTGATATTTTTCTTAGTTAGCGCGGCAGTTTTAAGGTCGTATATATCATAGAAGCCATCTCCTCGCTTAATCAATAAATCTGGGTTAATCGCTACATCGTCACAAGTTCCGTCATGCTCAATCCATTCCAAATAGGGTTCGTACTCAAAATGATCAGTTTTAAATGCTGTCTTTATTATCTCTGGGTGCAGGTTCAGAAACTCCCCAATGGTGGTTTCGTGAAGCCCAGGTAAAAGGTACATATTTTGCAATTGACCAGCCACGAAAACCCGCTCTTCAGTATTACCTTGAGTCGTATGAACTCCTTTGACTTCATTCTTGCCCAAAACTTCATTGAAGAATCCAGTTAGCTTTTCCTTTGTGATTTTGCTTTTGAATAAATATGCTGAAAGTATATTTTTACATCGGTATAGATGTTCTAATCTATTCACCAGAACACAGTTTTCAATTGAACATGATTCAAAGTGTTCACCAAAAGAAAAAACGCTACCCTTCCCACCTATTCTATTCAGCTTCGATCCATAGAGTTCAATTGAAGGAAATCTTTCTGATACTGCTTCAAAGTCGGCCTCTTGAGCCAAACATAAAAATCTGAACCCGATACCGGCTCCGTCAAGGTGCACACACGGTTCTGGTTCTGAATCATCAAACTGGTTTAAATAACGATAGATCGACTTCTCTTTATGTATTTTTAAGGTTAATCCTTGATACTTACGTACAGCTCCAACAAGCTCTGCTATGTAAAATCCGGAACAGTTCGTAACCAATAAAATATTTGGGTAGAGAATGCTTCCACCTTTTGAATCAAGGTTTCCTTGGGTGTCCATGTCTGAAATATATTTGAGGTAACTGTTCCAGATATCTTTTACTTCATATACGAATTTTTCAAATAGCATTTGGCTGCCTTTATGTTTAGGGCAAGTTTGGAAGCTAACAGTGATTAGATGGAAGACGGTACTAATCTGCTAATAGAGCCTTCCATAAAACTTCGGTTCGCCCTGAGCACCACCACAAAAACATTTTAAATTAAAATGTTATCAACTTATCTGTTTTTTTGAGCATATTTGTTGAGTGTCTCTCTTTGGATCTTATTTTCGTTGCTGAGCAAAAATACACGTAAGGCGCGGCAATGGAAAGCACCGTCAGGCCTCCTCTTCATGAACAAGCCAGTAGTGTGATCGGGACGATATATCAGGAGAGCGAGGGAATGCCAGAGTGCCGCGCCTTCTGCCACTGGCTCGGCCAGCAATTTGCTGACGGCGAACCCGACTGGGAGGAGGGCGGGCTTGCCACCCTCTGAGGCAGGTCACTGAATCGGGGGCGCTGGCGTGGTTAAATGGTCGGCTCACATCTTGCCGGATATTGCTGTGACCATGCCATCTGACCTTCAGCCGCTGCTCGCTTGGCCTGACTATCTGCAGGCATCCTGGCTGCGCTGCGCCCACCAGACCAGTGCCACCCTCTGGCATCCGCCCCACAGCGCCAAGGGGCAGACCTTGCAGAGCCTGCGCCAGCGCAAGCGCGACCTGCTCACCACCGGTGAGATGGCCCTCGAAGATCTCTACGAATTTATGGAGGGGCGCCCCTGCGCCTTGCTGCTCACCGACGAGAGCGGCTGCCTGCTGGCCCAGACCGGCCATCCCGACACCCTGCGCGAGCTGGCGGCGTTGGGGTTTGGCCCCGGCGCCTTTTTCAGCGAGGGGCGCATCGGCACCAATGCCATCAATCTGGCGGCGCTGGAGGGAGTGCCACTCTGCGTCAGCGGCTCCCAGCACTTCAACCAGACCCTCCACCCGTGGCACAGCTGCGCCAGCCCGGTCTACAACAGCAATGGCCGTCAGGTCGCCATCATTGCTTTGATCTGCAAGGTGGAGGAGGCGAGCGCCGGCGATCTGGCGCTCACCGTCAGCGCCGGGCGCGAGCTGGCCCATCTGCTGCAGATGGAGACCCTGATGCAGGAGTCCCAGCACCACTTGAGCGAACTCTACGCCCTGCTCGATGGCATGGATGACGGCGTGCTGGCCTGGGATCCGCAGGGCCGGCTGCGCTACCTCAACGCGCTGGCGGCCCACCGGCTGCGGCTCGATCCGGCGCTCTGTCTCGGCCAGCCGCTGGAGCTGCACCTGCTGTTGCCCCAGCGGTTGCAGCTGGCCATCAGGGGGCAGACGCCGCTCAGCCATGTGGAGGTGACGCTGGAGCGGCTCGGCGCTCAGGAGGGGGAGTTTATCAATGCGCTGGTGAGCCTCAAGCCGCTGCCGGGGCCGGAGGGGGTCAGCTTTATCGCCCTGCTGCACCCGGTCGATCGGCTGCGGGCGATTCATCAGCTGCGCCAGACGGTGCCCGAGTTGTCGGCACTGGTGGGGGAATCGAGCGCCATGCGCAAGCTGCTGCGCTATGCCCGGCAGGCGGCCCAAAGTCAGGGGCCGATCCTGCTGCGTGGCGAGGAGGAGGTGGGCAAGGCTCAACTGGCGGAGGCGATCCACTTTGGCAGCGAGCGGGCCGCGGGGCCGCTCATTACCCTCAACTGCAAGGCGCTGCCGAGCGAGCGGATGGCACTGGAGCTGATGGGTTCCGACGAGGCGGGGCAGGAGCGGGCGGGCAAGTTCGAGCTGGCCCACGGCGGCACGCTGGTGCTGGAGCAGGTGGAGTGCCTCTCCGCCCCCATGCAGGCGGCGCTGCTGCAACTGCTCAAGACCGGCCGCATCCAGCGTTTCGATTCGGCCCGCATCCTGCCGCTCAAGGTGCGGATCATCGCCACCAGCAGCGCCCCGCTGGAGCAGCTGGTGCAGGAGGGGTTGTTTGGCCGCCAGCTGCTCTATGCCTTGCAGGCGTGCGAGCTGTGGCTGCCGGGATTGCGGGAGCGCGCGGCCGATCTGCCGGGCCTGATCAGCCAGCAGTTGGCGGCGCAGGGGCGCGAGCCGGTGCGCCAGTTCAGTCCGGCGGCCCTCGATTGTCTGCTCGCCTACCCTTGGCCCGGCAATCTGGGGGAGCTGCGCAGCGCCGTGGAGCATGCGCTGCTTCACGCCGGTCAGGGGCCGATCCCGCCGGAGGCGCTGCCCGCTGCCATTCGGCACGGCTATCAGCGGGTGGCGGACGAGGTGGTGGGGCAACCGCTGCTCACGCTGGCGGAGCTGGAGCGGCAAGCCATCCTGCGCTGCGCCCATGCCTGCAAGGGGCAGGTGAGCCAGATGGCCCAGCATCTGGGCATCAGTCGCACCACCCTCTGGCGGCGGCTCAAGCTGCTCGAGATCGATCCCGCCGACTATCACGGCTGATAGTTATTCAGGCTGTTGCCAACCGGCCCGCAGAAAATGAAAAGGCCCCGCAGTTGCGGGGCCGTGTTATATGGCAGGTCAGTGGTGGCGCGTTTACAGCCCCAGCTGGTGGGCGGTGACGATGGCCGCCAGCACATCCTCGGCGGTGACCTTGAATGGCATATTGTGGATGGTCTCGCCCTCGGCGGTGGAGGCTTTGGCCACCTCCATCAGGCGCGCCATATCCAGCTCCTTGACCCCCATCATATGCAGGTTGGTCGGCAGGCCCACCGAGCGGCAGAAGGCCAGTACGGTTTCGATCTCCGCCATCGGCGCGTTCTCCAGCACCAGCTGCACCAGGGTACCGAACGCCACTTTCTCACCATGATAGAGGTGGTGGCACTCGGCCAGCTGGGTCAGGCCGTTGTGGATGGCGTGGGCGGCGGCCAGACCGCTGCTCTCGAAGCCGATACCGCTCAGATAGGTGTTGGCCTCGATGATGTTCTCCACCGCCTTGGTGCAGAGCCCCTGCTCCACCGCCAGCTTGGCCTTGTAGCCATCGGCCAGCAGGGTCTTGTAGCAGAGCTCGGCAATGGCCTGCGCCGCCAGCGTAGAAGCTCCACCGGCCATGGTCTGGCAACCGGAGACCTTGTTGGCGCGCGCCTCGAAGTAGGTGGAGAGCGCATCCCCCATGCCGGAGACCAAGAGCCGCACCGGGGCGCGGGAGACCACGCCGGTATCCATGATGACCATGTTGGGGTTGGTCGGGATCATCAGGTATTCGCTGAACTGCCCTTCCGGGGTGTAGATGACCGCCAGCGCGCTGGTGGGGGCATCGGTGGAGGCGATGGTGGGCACTATGACCACCGGCACCTTCTGGTAGAAGGCGACCGACTTGGCGGTATCCAGCGTCTTGCCGCCGCCGATGCCGATGATGACGTCAAACGGGGTCTGGTTGCAGCGAGCCAGCAGGCGGTCGATCTCGGGGCGGGAACACTCGCCGTTGAAGCAGTCGAACTCCGGCTTGATCCCCGCGCCGTGGAAGCTGGTGGCCACGGTATCACCGACCAGCTTGGTGACGAAGGCGTCAGCCAGGATCAGCGGCTTGCTGCCGAGCGCTTTGACGTAGTTGCCGATATTGGCGAGGGCCCCGTTGCCTTGTACGTATTTGCTGGGGCTGATGATAATGCGGTCCATATTCTATCCCTCTCTCTTTATGAATTAAGAATCGGGGCGAAGGGGCGGCAGTGCCGGGGACGCCTTCGTCTTGAACGAAGCTGCACAGGCTCAGCGAGCGAGTGCAGCCCCTTGAAACAGTGGCGTCAGTCGCCAAAGCGCTCGGCGGCCAGCTGCTGGAAGCAGGCCAGTGCGGCGCTGGCATCCTCCCCGCGTGCCAGCAGGGTGAGCTGGTCGCCCTGACGCACGTTGAGCATGGCGAGCCGGGTCAGGCTGCGGGGATTGGCCTCTTTATCCTCCTTTTGCAGCTTGAGTTCGGCGGCAAAGGGCTTGAGGGCGGCCACCAGTCGGGCAGCGGGGCGCACATGCAGGCCGTGGGGGTTATCCACCACCACCTCGCAGCGCAGCCAGCCGTCGTCGACAACGGGGGCTGTCTCGGTGGCGGCCTGCGCCGCGCTGGCTGGCAGCATTGCCTGTTTCGGGCCCAGCGCGCCGAGCGCCTCGGCGGCGACCTCATCCAGCGTCAGGCCGGAACCGGCCGCTACCACGGCGGCCAGAGTACCTTCGACCAGCGGGGCCGGGCAGAGTCGCACCCTCGCGCTCAGCTCCGGGGGCAGCAGTTCGAGGGCGGTCTCGGCGCTGAGCAGAGCGCTGCCCAAATCCATCAGCACCAGCACGCCACTGCCGTCATCCGCCTCTTCAATCGCACTCATCACCGCGATGGCATCGGTGCCGATGGGGTGGTCGGGGTCATCGACCCCGGCCGCCAGCAGCAATCGGGCCGGGCTGCCGAGCTGGTCGGCCAGCGCTTTCAAGCCGGCCGCCAGCTGGGCGCTGTGAGAGACAACTACGATTCCGATCATGTCACAACCTCGCTCTGTCACGCAGGGCGGTCAGCAGTAGCAGGGTCGAGGTAGCCCCGGCATCCTGATGGCCGATGCTGCGCTCGCCAAGATAGCTGGCGCGCCCCTTGCGGGCCTGCATCTGGATGGTCGCCTCGGTACCGGCCGCGGCGGCTGCCACCGCCTTGTCCAGCGCTTCGTTGAGCGGCAGCTCTTGCTGCAGCGCCTGTTGCAGGGCGGCCAGTGCCGGCCACCAGGCATCGCACATGGTCTTGTCGCCCGGCTCGGCACGGCCACGAGAGACGATCCCCTCGACCCCGTCGCTCAGCATTTTGCACAGCTGGCTGAGGCTCAGGCTCTGGCAGGCGTCAGTACTGGCCGCTGCCCGGATAAAGAAGGTGCCGTAGAGCGGGCCGCTGGCGCCACCGACCGAGGAAAGCAATGTCATGCCGGTGGTTTTCAGCACCTGACCGATATCCTTGTCCGCCACCGCAGGCAGTTTCTCGGCCACTTTGGCAAAGCCGCGCTGCATGTTGAGGCCGTGGTCGCCGTCGCCGATGTCGGTATCCAGCGCGGTGAGGTAGTCACGCTGCTCGGTAAAGATGTGTTCGCAGTCGAGCAGCCAGTTGACGATGTGATGCTTGCTTAACATGGGTTCTCCTTAGCAGCCGCGACGCAGGGCGGGGGTGTGAACGGGGGCATCCCACAGGGTCATCAGCTCATCATCCACCTTGAGCAATGTGATGGAGATGCCGGTCATGTCGAGGGAGGTGCAGTAGGGGCCAATCAGGTTGCGCACCAGATGGATGCCCGCCTCTTCGCACAAGGTGGCGAGGCGACCATAGACGCCATAGAGCTCGGAGATGGGGGTACCGCCCAAGCTGTTGACCAGTGCGATGACTCGATCGCCTTTGTTGAGCGGTTCGATAAAGGTGTGCTCTTCCTGCCAGCTGCCGCTGGTGCGATCCCAGTGGCGCAGGGTGCGCCCATAGGGGGTATTGTCCGCCAGCTCGCTGAACATGTCGTCCACCAGGGTATTGAGGTCGGTGAAGGGGCGGCGCTCGATGCCCGGCTCGCCGTGGATACCGACGCCGAACTCCATCTCGTTGTCTGCCAGGGTGAAGGAAGGCTTGCCCGCGGCAGGCACGGTGCAGGCATGCATGGCCACGCCTATGGTACGGCTCTGGTTGTTGATGCGGCGGGCCAGCGCCTCGCAACGTGCCAGATCGTAGCCCGCCTCGGCGGCGGCACCGACCAGCTTCTCGCACAGCACTGTCGTGGCGACACCACGACGACCGGCGGTATAGAGGCTGTCTTTGACCGCCACGTCGTCATCGATCAGGGCGAAGCCCACCTTGACCCCGTCGCCGTGCAGCAGCTCGACCGCGGTCTCGAAGTTGAGTACGTCGCCGGTGTAGTTCTTCACCAGAAACAGCACTCCCGCGCCGCCATCAACGGCCTGACCGCACTCGTACATCTGATCCGGCGTCGGGGAGGTAAAAATTTCGCCGGGGCAGGCACCATCCAGCATCCCTTTGCCCACTAGACCTCCGTGCATCGGCTCGTGGCCGCTACCACCGCCGGAGACCAGCGCCACCTTGCCCATCACGGGGGAGTCGGCGCGGGTGATGTAGTGGGGTTCGATACGTACCTTGAGCTCGGGGTGGGCGGCTGCCATCCCCATCAGTTGTTCACGGACCACGGCATCGACGGCATTGATCAGTTTCTTCATGGCTCACTCCTTGGCTTGCCACCGCACTGGTGGGCAAATGGTTGATGGAGCCAGTCTAACGACAGAAAAAGGGATAAAAATGACGGGCGATTTGGTTCGGATTTGAAACAGCAGAAGGGGGATGGGTGTTTCAATCTGAAACGGCGAAGGGCTGGCGGGCGGGAAACTGTTAGCTGACTCACAGCCATGAAAAAGGGCCCCGCAGGGCCCTTCGCTATAACCGGAATATGCGGACGGGTTAGATGGCCCAGCCACCGGCGTAGAAGATCACCAGCGCCAGGGCGATGATGACGGTGCCGACGTTCAGCTTCTTCCACTCGGCAGCGAAGATGCGGCCAACGACCAGTGCGACGAAACCCAGCATGATGCCGGTCACGATGTTGCAGGTGAGCACGATAAAGACGGCGCACAGCATGCCGGAGAGCGCATCGACCGAGTCGCTGAAGTCCAGCTTGGTAACGTTGCCCAGCATCAGCAGACCGACATACATCAGGGCCGGTGCGGTGGCGTAAGCCGGTACCAGATAGCTGAGCGGGGAGAGGAAGATCATCAGCAGGAACAGTACGCCGACCAGCGCTGCGGTCAGACCGGTTTTGCCACCGGCCGCAGTGCCTGCGGCGGATTCGATGTAGACGGCAGCCGGAGCACCGCCGACGGCGCCTGCAACCATGCTGCTGACGGAGTCGGCAGTCAGGGCCTTGCCGCCGCTGATGATGTGGCCACGCTCGTTGATGAGGCCCGCCTGACCGGCCACGGCACGGATGGTGCCTGTGGCGTCAAACACGGCGGTCATCACCAGTGCCAGTACGGTCGGAATGACCACCGGATTTAGGGCGCCCAGCAGATCCATGCTGCCTACCAGAGAGCCTTTCTCGCCAGTCAGGCTCGGCATGGCGAAGAAGCCCTGCCAGGTCACTTTCGGGTCGAAGATAAGACCGAGGATGGAGATGGCGATAATCACCATCAGGATGCCGCCCGGCACCTTGCGACGCTCCAGACCGAAGATGGCGGCCAGACCCAGCACCGTCATGATGACCGGGAAAGCGGTCACTTCACCGAGTTGTACTGGCAGACCGGCCCCTTCGTTCTTGATCACCATGCCGACGCCGTTGGTGGCGATCAGCAGCAGGAACAGACCGATACCGATGCCGGTGCCGTGAGCAATGCCGGAGGGGAGGTGATCCAGGATCCACTGGCGCACGCCAGTGACGCTGATCAGGGTAAACAGCACACCCATCAGGAAGATGGCGCCCAGCGCGACCGGAATGCTCAGTCCCTGACCCAGCACCAGACTGAAGGCGGTAAAGGCGGTGAGGGAGATGGCGCAACCGATAGCCATCGGCAGCTTTGCCCACAGCCCCATCAGCAGGGAGCCGAAGGCCGCGATCAAACAGGTGGCAACAAACACCGGGCCCTGCTCAAAGCCGGCTGCGCCCAGCATGTTCGGCACCACTATGATGCTGTAGACCATCGCCAGGAAGGTGGTCAGCCCCGCGACCAGCTCCTGACGCACGCTGCTACCGCGCGCAGAAATGGAAAAATAAGAGTCCAGAAAGCCGCCAGTCCCTGTTTGGGCGGCCATATCTTGCTTTGCCATAACTAATCCTGAAAGTGTGAAGGAAATCGTTTGCGTTGGTGGCGCGCAAAATAGCAAGAATTCGCGGCAAATACAGCGGATAACCTGACTTTTTCGTCACTATTTTACATTTTGAGTCCATTCGGAGCTCATTCTAAGACTCAAGCGGTGAGAGCGTGTAAGGGAGGGATCAAGCGGTCGGGGGAGGGGAGATCAGTGAGGAAAAAAGCGGGGAACAACAAAAAACCCGCCGAAGCGGGTTTTTTTAAATTCTTGCAGAGCTGTCAGCAGTTGGCATGAGCCATCAGCAGCATGCTCCGGCTTGAATTACAGACCAACTACGTTGGCAGCAGCCGGGCCTTTCTGGCCTTGCTCGATGGTGAACTCAACGCGCTGACCTTCGTCCAGGGTTTTGAAGCTGGTGGACTGGATAGCTGAGAAGTGTACGAACACGTCTTTGCTGCCGTCAGCCGGGGAGATGAAACCAAAACCTTTCTCAGCGTTGAAGAACTTAACGGTACCAGTCATTTTGTTAGACATAATAATTTCCTTAAATAGTGTTGAATGCCACCTAAATGGCAATTTTTGATTTTTCGTCAGCAATACGTATGGGGAGCACTAAAGAAGGAGAATTATTTGATAAGAATTATCCGAGGATAACGCTTATACTAATCACTGCTTTACTAAAATGACTGCCTAACATAATCAGGTCTGAACTGCCGAACCATCGAGAAAGATTAAAACACGCTCTCATTTTTAAAGCAAACTTTATCTCGATATTAATGTTTTGTAATAGCCCAAAATATCATTTTTTATAGTAAACATGATGCATTTCAACGGCATAGAAAAATCAGTGCAGACTCATATCACCCTGTTGCAAGCCGGATTCGGCTTTTTTGTCCTGACTATGTAGCCAGTTCTGGCAAAAAATATGAGAAAAAATGAAAAGCTGGCGATAGATGGGGATTGTCAGTTGGCGTTTTCTCTAACTCACAATGTAAATCACTTCTTTGCTGCTGCGATTAGCTTCTGAGCGGCAAATCAATGGCGGCGCCAAATCTGGCGCATCGAGCATCGCCCAGACATGCAAACGCCCGCAGGCACTAAGTGCCAGCGGGCGTTTTGCAAGAAGGGATCAGCGCTTGCTGCGAAACTTGTTGCTGACCGAATCAATCCAGCTGAAGGTTTCCGGCAGCACCTGGT
This sequence comes from Aeromonas sp. R1-2, assembly GCF_040908505.1. NCBI lineage: Bacteria > Pseudomonadati > Pseudomonadota > Gammaproteobacteria > Aeromonadales > Aeromonadaceae > Aeromonas > Aeromonas sp. R1-2. Next base: position 30,632 of record NZ_JBFODU010000047.1, read on the forward strand.
TCTTGGCGCGCTCTTTGGCTTTCTCGCGAGCCAGCTTGGAGGCAGCCTTGGCCGCTTCGGCGCGGTCCGCCACAATTTTCAGGCGACCCTCTTCGCGGATCTTGTTCCGCTCTCCGTTGGTCAGCTGGTGGTCTGCATTGGCTTGTGCCTTTTGCAATAACAAGGCTATCTCGGCTTTTTCGGCCTCGGTCAGATCTTTCATTTCCAGCTTTTTCACGGCGCGCTCCTGCGGCAGGGTGGTTAGACACCCTAACACAGTTGTGCCGATCACTTCTTATGCAATCGGCTTTCCGGCCTTAAAAATGCAGGTTTGTGCCAACTTTCCGTTATTTCGCTGCCACTTTCCCGCCTGTTTGCCACATTTCAATTTATGGCGAGCGGTGAGGGCAGCTCTTGCTCCTCCGGCTCGACGTGGATAAGCACGATGGCGTGGGGCAGTTGCGCCATGATGGCGTGTTCGATGCGATCACAGATATCGTGGGCTTCGCCGATGCTCATCTCAGGGGGCAGGGTGAGGTGGAAGTCGATATGGCGGCGGCGTCCGGCACGACGGCTGCGCAGATCGTGGAAACCGCTGGCGGCAGGGCAGCATTCGGTGATGATGCGGCTGGTCATCGCCAGCTCTTCCGGGCTCATGCTCTGGTCGATCAGCGGCTGGAAGGCCTCGTTGAGCATGCTGATCGCCTCTCTGACAATAAAGATGGCGACCGCAATGGCCACCAGCGGGTCGAGGATGGCGAGTGAATGGCCGAACAGACCAGCCAGCCAGATCCCGCCAAGACCGACGGCGACCCCGGCGGAGGTGAGCACGTCCGCCTTGAGATGAAGCGCATCGGCAGCCAGCGCGACCGACTCCTCCTCTCGGGCCACCTTGTAGAGGTAGGCCGAGACACCGCTGTTGACCAGCGCCGAGATCACCATCACCAGCACGCCCCAGCCAATGCTTTCAATCGGGCTGGGGGTGATCAGCTTGTCGACGGCTTCGAAGATGATCCAGCCCGCGGCCAGCAAGATAAGCAGTGCTTCGATGACGCCGGAGACATTTTCAATCTTGTCGTGACCATAGGGGTGGCGTTCATCGGGCGGGAGGTCGGACTTTTTCACCGCGAACAGAGCGATCAGGGCTGCCACCAGATCCATGGCGGAGTGGATCGCCTCCGAGATGATACTGACCGAGCCGCTGGCGAACCCGGCCACCATTTTCATGATGATCAGACTGATATTGGAGCAGACCGACACCATGGCGGCTCTGGTTTTTCTGTTCATGTACAGCTTCCTGAATAAAAACGGATATTTCGGTGCGGCGCGCATTATATCCGGCTGACCGGAAATAACCTATTCGGTGTTGTAATATGATGTTTCCGATGATATTGCGAATGCTTATTAAAATGGTGACCTCTTGCGCGGCAATAAATAATGAGAGGGATTTATGTTTATCCGTGAAAATATCCAGGTAACGATGGCTTAATATAAGCGCGACAACATTTAATAATGCGAATTACTCTTTTTTGGTCTTTCCTGTCGAGGTCGTTTGGCCTCCCCGCTCAAGGGGCTGCGCGCGACATCTTTTGGACGAGAATGAGGCTGGATCCGGATGCCGCTGGAGGGTATGCTGGGTCTGGTGATGGTCTTGCACCATCCCACCAAGCGTACTGAAGTTGATGATTCGGATGGCATGCTGGCTCCCATGAGGAACCAACTGTCTGGGTAACATTTTTGGAGTTTGATGATGAGTAACAAAGAACATCACAACGGCAAAGATGCCAAGAAAAAACCGCAGATGTCACTGAAAGAGAAACGCGAAGCCAAACGTCAGAAAGCAGAACTGAAAAACGGCAGCGCAATGAAGTAACGCTCCCCTACTGCTGTTCCTTCGGAGCCAGTACAAAGCCAGCCCTTACCGGCTGGCTTTTATGTTTGTGGCTCACGGCGTGGCGCCGTAAGCCGCGAAAATCTGGTGATAACGACCATCCTGACGCATCGCCTCAAGGCGCTTATCAAACAGATTGCGGGCATCGGCCGTTCGGAAGGCAAAGTGATAGACGGTGGGCGGGAAGAGGTCTGCTTGCCTGACCTGATTGCGCTCGTAGTGCTCGCCTGCCTGGGCGGTGGCAATCAGCTGATCGAGGTAGTAGTAGAACACCCGCTCCTCCAGTACGACTGCATCCACCCGGCCGCGCATCAGCTGATGTACCTGCACCTGCTGCTTGGCTACCTCCTCATAGTGGGGATTCTGGTTGGCCATGGTGGCGAACGCACCCCCCAGAATGATCCTTGCCCGTTGAAAGGCAGTGACCCGTTTTGAATGCAGGTCGTCCAGAGTACTGATGTGGGTGCTGCGCAGGGTGAAGATCCGGTTATGGAAGGTGATAACGGGCTGGGTCAGAACGTGAGGATCAACCATACCGGGTCTGACGTTGATGATGGCATCCAGCTTTCCTGACTCGAACAGGCGGAAGGTACGCTCCAGCGGCAGAAATTCAAAGCTGGGCTCATAGCCGCTGCCAGCGAACGCCTCTTTCAGCAGATCCAGCTCAATGCCACGCTGATTACTTTCGATGACATAAGGGGGGATGGCAAAGCTGACCCCGACCTTGAGTGGCGTTGCCTGCAACTGGCCGGAGAGCATGCTGGTCAGCATTAGCAATAAAGGGGTGAGCAGTTTCATTGCACTTTTCACAAAGCGCTCCTGTGGAGAATATCCATCACTGTAGGGGAGGCAACCAAAAAGCGTTATATCCCTTTCGGGCTGAGAGGTTCAGCCTGAGTGCATAAAAAAAGACCCTGAGTTATCAGGGCCTTTTCAATATTCTGTTCTTAAAAAGGTAATACATGTAAAAAATCGCTGCTGAGTGAGTGACTGAGTGAGTGGCAATGAATTTTTTACTATATATTTCAATGCATAACACCTTTTCTTACACTTCTGGTTGCTCACCTTAAAATGACACTTTTTAAAGATATGTAAGAAAAGGTATGAAAATGCGTGTTCATACCTGTTTATTCTTACACTTTTTGGTTGTCCTCACCAGAACCCTCACCACATGAGCCTTACCAGCTCAAAAGAGAGAACCACGCACCGAGTTGCTGAGTGACCTTCTCGCAAAGCTGTTCGCACCCGTCCCGGTAAACAGACGAAGCTTTTGCTGAGCTGAGTGAGAGTTGGGCGGGTGACCTAGTGGCATATGGACGCCAGATCCGGGAGCGGGTACAGCAGTGGACAGGGCTGACGGTCGGTGTTGGTATCGGCCCCACTAAAACCCTAGCCAAACTCGCCAACTATGCCGCAAAAAAATGGCCCGCCACCGGAGGGGTGGTCGATCTGCGCGATGAAACACGCCGCGCCAAACTGATGGCGATCACCCCGGTAGACGAGGTCTGGGGAATTGGTCGCAAACTCACCACCAAGCTGTCAGCTCAGGGCATCAACACCGTGGCTGATCTGGTAGCGGCTGATGCTAAGAGTCTTCGGCACCGTTACGGGGTCGTTGTCGAGCGCACGGTGCAGGAGCTGTGCGGGATCCCCTGCGCCGAGCTGGAGCAACTGGCACAGGCCAAGCAACAGATAATTTGCAGCCGATCCTTTGGGGAGCGCATCACCGCCTTCGGCCCCATGCGGGAGGCTCTCGCTGGCTACATGGAGCGGGCAGCTGAGAAACTCAGGACAGAGGGCATGTGCTGCCGCCATGTCACAGTATTCATTCGTTCGAGCCCGTTTGCGGAGCGGGAAACACATTATGCCAACCAGATCTCCATGCTGTTGCCGATACCCACAGCCGACACCCGTGAGTTGCTAGCCCAGATCGAGCCGCTGCTGAGCAGGATCTGGTTGGATGATGTTCGCTATATGAAGGGCGGCGTCATGCTGGCGGACTTCTCCCCGAAAGGCATGCAGCAAGGGGGTCTATTCGGCAGCGAACAGCAGGATCCCCGTAGCGATGCACTCATGCAGGTGATCGATAGGATTAACCAGGGGCGGTTGGGAAAGGTCTACTTTGCATCCCGAGGCCGAGATACCAGCGAATGGATGATGAAACGCGAACAACTCAGCCCCCGCTATACCACCAGTATCAAAGGGATCCCGGTGGTGAAGGCATGAGCACAACCATGAAAGTTAACCTCCTCTCCTAGCTACAAACCACTATCAATGCGTTGCAAACTTCTGGTGGTCAATCCGCAACATGAGCAGGTATCTTACTTAGCGGTATCACCGTTTATTTTCACGTAGCTTAAAGAGAAGATCTAACTTTTCATCCTCATCAAGTTGCTCAAATAGACAAACCAATTCCGCACTAAGATCATCTTCGCAAAAAAAATAACTCAGCGGCTTTCCCAGTACATTGGCAAGTTTTCGCATTGTATCAATGTCTGGAACGTGGCGACCTCTCTCATAGTGATTCATGCGACCACTAGCAGAACTATCATCCATACCGGCCCTTACCCCAAGCTCCTTTTGGGATATACCTGCTTTTTTACGCGCCTGCTTGAGTCTCTCTGGGAATGGGTTTTTGTACAATGTTTGTTCATCACAAAGTTCTCATATGTATAGATTGTCTAAGTTTCACCTGTCTCTGTATACTTAGCAATCCTAAGTGTTGTGGTTGTGGAAATTTTATGCAGAATAAAAATGTTTACAAAATCAGTAACAAGTTTTATCAAGTTTTACTCAAAATGACTGGTCTAAAAATAAGCAGGAAAGAGCTGATACGATTGGCTATGGAGGTCAATGACTTGGCTGTGTATCAGGCATCAGGCTTGGTTGACCGCCATGTATATAGCTTGAAAAAACAGGATGCAGTGAAAGCTAATGGGCCAAAAAATAATCGGCATTATATTTTTTCAGATGATCTTCTGGGCAGTTTACAAGCATCAATCAAAGGCGATAATTATGATCTAGCAAGTGAGTTGAGGTCTCTGGAAGAAGAGCTTCTGTTGACTCGTTATGAGTTACAAGCCTACCGCGAGATACTTGAAAAACTACCTCAAGAGAAGCAAAAAATTACTTGTTTGCATAAAAATGCATCAGAAAAAATCTACCGGTTGAATGGGAAAATTAGAGCGGTAAGTCAATTGGTGATGATGTAATTAAAAGGTATAAATGAAAGAGGCGTTTTATCGAAAAGAAGCATACCTGAGTCGGCCATAGCGCAAGAAGCGATGCCGCCAACGGAAGGCGGTGGCCAATAGATACTGTGTTCCTAGGCGGCTTATTGATTTGAACAAATTATGTGCATTTTGTGCTGAGCTACTAATGAAAATACCTGCTGTTACGGCTCAACGATAAGGATGACCCGATGCAGAATCTTGTATTGAGGAAAGCAACGCATGAAGATATGGACGACATACTGCGTTTGCAAATTCCCGTGTTCAAGGGAGAGCAGGGGATCCCTGACGAATTGATCCCTATTCCAGCTGAAAAATCGCCACAATGGTGGTGTGCAATTATGAACTCCACAATTGTTGGTGCCGTTGCAGCCTGGAAATAATGCGATGAAACTCATTGGGGGCGATTTGCAACAATGCAAAATTTCAGAGGGTATCAAATAGGTTCTAGCTTGGCTCGGTTTTCACTGCACGAACTTTTCGCACAATCTGTAGATGAAATCCATATGGATGCAAGAGATATCATCGTTAAGACCTTAAACCGAATGGGTGGCTTAGTTGTGGGAGACTCAATGCCATTTTATCGAGGGACGGTGACACCCATGATATTAACCAGAAGTGGTTTAATATTTAATAGATAAAATACTGACGATACATGTATATATTTGAAAACACTATCCATAACTATAAATTAGAGTTGACACATAGATAGCATCATTTATTACCATCCTCAATGGGTGTATGCTTTTTTTCATCTAACTGTGCAGAAAATCCAAATATTAATGATTTCAGCCCGAAATGGAAGGCCATTTCAGCAGAGGTTCTCGCCTGAATATTAAATGCCTCTTGTAATAATGGTGGTGCAGCGTCTATCACATGATTATTTTCTATCTGGTTTGTTGCTTGCTCCTCTAATACTGCACCCAACGTAAAATGGCTGATAGATTGCAGAATGAAAAGAGCCTCCTCGACCGAAAACCCTGCATCGCATAGACAGCGTAGTTGCGCCTCTGCTTGTTCAAACTGGGGGGGCGTAGGAGAGGTCCCTATATGCAATCGGGCTCCATCACGATGGACCAGTAATGCTTTACGGAAACTCAGAGCATTTTCCTGGAGAAACTGCTGCCAACTCTCAGTCGGTAACGGTGCTGAACGGGTGTGATGCTTCGCCAGTATTGCCTCTGAAAGCATGTTCATAAGAGTCTGCTTGTTGCGCACGTGCCAATACAGAGTCGGTTGCTCAATTTTTAGGGACTGCGCCAGCTTACGCGTAGTCAAGCCCTCTAGCCCTTCGCTGTCCAGCAGGGTGAGCGCCATTGAAATTACGTCGTCCAAGCTTAGTCGTGCCATCACTATCTCCTTTTGCTGTTGACAATCTATCACTGATAGAGTTATTTTTCAAACCCTATCATCGATAGAGAACGTTAACTATGAACCGCACTGTGATGATGGCACTGGTCATCATTTTTTTAGATGCTATGGGGATTGGCATAATTATGCCTGTCTTGCCGGCGTTATTACGGGAGTTTGTTGGAAAGGCTAATGTTGCAGAGAACTACGGTGTTTTATTGGCGCTGTATGCAATGATGCAAGTGATTTTTGCCCCTCTTCTCGGCCGCTGGTCAGATCGCATAGGTCGTCGCCCTGTATTGTTACTTTCACTTTTAGGTGCAACACTGGACTACGCATTAATGGCAACAGCCAGCGTAGTGTGGGTGTTGTATTTGGGACGCTTAATTGCTGGTATTACCGGTGCGACTGGAGCTGTTGCAGCCTCAACAATTGCCGATGTCACACCTGAGGAATCCAGGACACATTGGTTTGGTATGATGGGTGCCTGTTTTGGTGGCGGTATGATTGCTGGACCAGTCATTGGTGGTTTTGCCGGTCAACTTTCGGTACAGGCACCGTTTATGTTCGCTGCTGCTATTAACGGGCTGGCATTTCTGGTCTCCCTATTCATTTTACATGAGACCCATAATGCTAATCAGGTTAGTGACGAGTTAAAGAATGAAACAATCAATGAAACCACATCCTCCATACGCGAGATGATCTCCCCATTATCGGGATTGTTAGTTGTCTTTTTCATCATTCAATTGATTGGCCAAATCCCCGCAACATTATGGGTTTTATTCGGAGAAGAGCGCTTCGCATGGGATGGCGTAATGGTCGGTGTTTCATTGGCTGTGTTCGGGCTGACACACGCACTGTTTCAAGGACTTGCTGCTGGTTTTATCGCTAAACATTTGGGAGAACGGAAAGCTATAGCGGTTGGCATTTTGGCTGACGGTTGTGGCCTATTTTTATTGGCGGTCATTACACAAAGCTGGATGGTTTGGCCGGTTTTGCTGTTACTAGCTTGTGGTGGCATCACACTTCCCGCCTTGCAGGGAATTATATCTGTTCGTGTCGGTCAGGTAGCACAGGGACAATTACAAGGGGTGCTGACCAGTTTGACCCACCTGACAGGTGTAATCGGTCCACTTGTTTTTGCATTTTTGTATAGTGCAACCCGCGAAACGTGGAATGGATGGGTATGGATAATTGGCTGCGGATTATATGTAGTTGCATTGATTATACTGAGGTTTTTCCATCCAGGTAGGGTAATCCACCCGATAAATAAGAGCGATGTACAGCAGAGAATTTGAGCAACAATGCTGTACAGCACCGTAAATTCTGGCGCCCTACTCGGTGGATAGAGGTGAGCTGGTAGGTGGGTCTGGGATTGCGATCCATTAATCATCCTTTGGCAGCAACCGAGATAGGCCCACTTGAGCCGGTAGTTCCCCGATGACCTCAATCTTCCAACCCGTCATATTGGCCCGACACATGTGATAATGGTGCGCGATGTTGGCCTGCGCTTGCAAGGCGTGACGGGCTTTATCTAGTGCCTCAGTTGCATTGATGCCAATGCGGTTTAGCAGGAGTTCAACGCGGGTCTCCAGTTGCCTGCGTTCATGGGGGGAGAGTACCCCGGCCATTACCTTTGGCGCTACGTAAAGGCGGGCGTCGTCTTGCGAAATAGTCTTCAAGACACCGCGAGCGTACTCATTGGCGAGAGTGACCTCCTGGGCCATGTATTTGTGCATGAGGTGACCCTCTTCGAGGCGCATGATCACCTCGTTGACGTTGTAGTGACTGTGTTCCTCCAGATAGTCACGGACAAGGAGCTTATGGGCCAGCGCGATGACATCAGCCCGCTCGATATCGTTAGTGAGCCGAAGGCGTAATTCGGTTGCGCTGGCTAATTTGCCCATCGCGGCAGAAAGCAGACGACCACGTTGCGCCTGACCGGGGGACTCATCGCGACCGATAACTCCGGTTGGCAGGAATTTATCGGCTATCTCGCGGCTGACGGTGACGCGAATGCGGCTATTTTCCACGGTGAGGGTTTGATGCTTCATGTTACTGCTCCTGAGTCTGTCCGATGCCCGCGCCCACGGGGCCATGCCTATCATAATTGCGAGAGGCCTTTCGTGGGTAATTACACTGACTTGACCACTTACTTTGCACCCAGCCTTTTTAGAGAAGGTTCTTATGGCTGGATTTGCATCAGTGGTTAGGGGTGACGGCCATTGCCGACCTTGGGATAGATGGGCGTAATGATGACCAGCATCCAGGGCCAGGGAAGCAGTTACTCTATTCAAGAGAGGAAAACTTCTTTACGGGTCTGGCGGCGTTTGCTGTTGAACTCGTAATCAGCGAAGGTCAATTGATGACTCACGTTGGAGTTCGTTCTTGGTACAAAAGAGACTCTGGTGGTACTATGTCAAGGCCTTGTAAGGTATTGATTTTTAAGGTTCTAGCCCTTCCGATCGCTCAGCTACGGGCACATCTTGCTACGCAAGAGCACGGAATAAGCCGTGGACAACGCTGCGCGTTGACGCACCGCTTATCTCCGCTTGTACCCGTAGTCGCTCCCCAAGGGAATCAATCTCCTCTCATTTCTTCAACAGATCACGCAGATAGCTGTTCCGGTTATGGGCATTGCTGGGCGCTTTGGTGATGGCTGCAAACTCAGCTGTGCTGCCCACGATATGGACCTCATGCTCGGCCCTGGTTATTGCGGTATAGAGCCAGGCCCTGTCAACGATCCTCCCCTTTTGCAGCGCGATGATGATGCGTGGGAACTGCGAACCCTGAGCTTTATGGAGTGTGATGCAGTAGCCCAGCCTCATACAGTCCAGCAGGGATTGGGTGACATACACGCTCTCGCCTGTGTCCAGTTCAACCACTCCGTAGTCATCTCCAGCCCCGACAGCGCGAGTTAGCGTTCCGAGCGAGCCATTTTGAATGCCTTTCTCGTAATTGTTCTGAGTGAAGAGGATCACATCCCCTTGGCGCAGATCGTTGCGGCAGTAGGTTTCGCCATACATCTCAAATGCCATCCGAGCACCATCAGGGTTGACGGCCTCCTGAATAAGATTATTGATGTCCGCCACCATGGCTGTGGTCGCTCCTACCACTCGGCTGTTCTCGGGTGATTGCTGGTACAACTCGGCACAGACCTGGGCGATCTTGTCCTTGGATGTTTCATGGAAATGGATGTTACCCATGCTCAAGTTCTCGGGTATGAGGCCTTGATTTATCTGCATCGAGTATTCGGGAATGCCTGTGGTTCCCTTCTGGCGTTTAACGATGTCCAGGGTCACATTCGAGATAGCTTGTGATGCAACGATATCGGCCAGCACTTTGCCACAACCGATAGGGGGCAGCTGGTTTGGGTCACCTGTCAGTATGATCCGTACGGAGGGATGAAGATGGTTAGTGAGCCGGTACATGGTGGGTAGGTCGATCATGGATGCCTCATCGATCACCAACAGATGATTGGGAGACCCATCAGATGGCTCTATGGGCTCGTGCCGCAACAAGGCGGCAATGGTCATTGTCTTGAAACCTATCGACTCATGTAGGCGCATTGCAGCGCGTCCAGACAGCGCGACAGCATGAACCTCAAAGCCTATTTTACGATAGGCTTGCAGTGCGGTTCTTAGCACTGTGGTTTTCCCAGTTCCTGCACCCCCCGTGATGCAACTCACCGCATTGTCTAACGCGGTGAGCACCGCCTCATTTTGCATCGCGGTCAATTCATATGGCAGCTCGTTAACCGCCGCGATAAATGCAGTATTGGTGGACTCCTCGTAACAATTTTGCTGCTTGGCAAGCTTCAACAAGCGTTTGGCAACAACAGTCTCCATCAACATCTGCGCGGTAGGGTGATAGGTGCCTGCTTCATGGTTCAGCACATACTGGGCTTGGTGGTAACCAGCCTTGAATGCTTGTGCTGCCAACTCGCCGTCACCAAGCAATTTGGTCAGCAGGGGGCGAAGCCTGGCCAGCGTGGTGTAGGTGTGGCCTTTTTCCACTTCCGCGTGGATGGTGAACTCCAGGGCGGCACTCAGCCTCGTCGGATCTTTTAGTTCTACCTCAAACTTCGTTTGAGAAAGCGCATCCACTTCTTCAAATGCCATCCCGAAGCCGACCAGCAGGTAGGGATTAGCTTTGATTGCTTCAACGGAGCTTTCGCCATGGAATTTCAAGAGCCGCTGCTGAATGGGCGAGGGGATCCGGCACTCTGCCATCCAATTGCAGTGGCTCAGGTTTTTGTATTTTGCGTAGCCGTTGAACAGGGCATCAATAGATACATCACTCAGAATACTCTTGAGGCGCTCTCTGGACTCTGGTGTGTCGGTGCGCAGGGTGGCATGAAATTGCTCACCGAGTAGTTGCCATAACGCCCTGGCTTTACCGAGGCCAATTCCCTTGAAATCAGGCTCCTTGGCAATGAACTGGATCAGCTGCTCACCTGTCTCTGGCAGGGTGCATATTACGTGCTCAGGTGATTCATAGGTGTGTTGCCGCATAACAACGTCACCAACCTCGACCCTCTCAATGAGGGGGTTTCCATGGACTGTCCATTGCTGGCCCTGTGACGGTTGTGCCGGAAGGGTTTCAGGCCGCGCCTTAATGGTCACATAGTATTTGCCATCCTTGATCTGGTTGGTCTCGTCATTAAGTGGTATTCCAGAGAAAATCACGTAGCTGGATGAGCTATATGGGATACTGGTAACACGAAATAGTTCGGAATGGAGAGATTGGTTCATCGTGGCAAGATCCCCATTTCGGCCAATGTCTCAGATAGCTCACCGAAGCGCTCCAGTCTGGCTTTTAGCTCCCTTAGCTGCGCTTTCAGTTCAATATTCTCCTGCTCCAATATTGATACACGTTTGGTATCAAGTAGGCGTCGATGAGTCGTAGGGTCGTAAGTCTTGGGAGCATCTGCATGTTTTTTGACTTGGGCGGTTATTGGCGGCAACACCCCTTTCTCTCTCAAGCTGTCTTCCAAGTGCTGTAGTTTCTTACGAAGCTCGGGATTTTGAACCAAGGCGGAGCGACCACAATCGATCGCCTTGGCGATTTCACCACGACTGAGATTTCCTCTATGAATTATCTGTCGATAGCTATCATCGGTTTGTGTTGCTTTCCATAGTTCGAATGCCCTGACGGTTTCCTTGGCTTTCTCCGCACCGCTCCCCATCATTGACCTCCTGTTCGGCGTTTAACTTCTATAAGCGGCTTTCCAAGCATATCCTGTAATTTTTTTAGATCGGTACTATCTGTTGGGAAGTTATCAATTGATGTCATTCTGACACCATGCATGTAAGCATTATATTGCCATACTATGAAACGCTGTTTGTATGCATCATTCAAACTATTTAATCTGGCCAATTCATTCTCTAAAAGAGCAACCTTTTTTATAAGATACTCAAGCGTTACATCACGCTCTTTGGTAGGCTCAGGTTGAGAAGAACGTTCTTTTAAAAATGTCTTTCTTCGCGAGTATGCATCTTGAATATCTTTGTAAGAGGATAATGATTGACGTTGGACGCCACCTTTAACATCAATCATTATGGCAACTTTTTGACAGAGCAACTCCCAAGTTAACTTTCCTTCCCAAGTATTAATTAGACCTAGTATATTAGGCAGATTTTTTTCTGTGATAACTATTTTAGGCATAACAAATCACCCATAATATTAAAAGCTTTAGAATCGATAGAGTCAGGCGATTGAACTTCAATATTAAGCCCCTTCTCTAAAAGAACAACCTTGGCTGGCGAGGGATCATATACATCAGGAATACGAATGGGGGTGCCATCAAGAACATTTTCATCCTCTAATAGCCGGATCTTTGTTCTAATATGAGCAAGTCGCCAACCATGTGAGCTAACCCAGCGGTCAGCACCAAAGGCCCCCATTTTATGGCTTTGCTGTGCTTTTTCGAGTTGAGCTGCCACTTGAACTTCTCGTACTTTCAACAGCTCCAATGAGCTACTGAAGCCTTTGATACAGACCAATTCTTTGCAGGTTTCACAGTCACCGTTTCGCTGACATGGAATCATGGCAAAATCATGTTCACACACGCCTAGCTCTGTTACTATCGCTGCACCAGTAAGGTTCTTTCCGATTTCCTCGAAACTAATTGGAAGGTTACATTTTATTTTGTCCAACGTGTTTGCATTTTCAGGGATAGTAATAACTGCAATTGCATTGGACTTTTCTTCTTCTGTGCGATGATCATAGCTGGCATTATCAGCAACTCTTGCTCTCCCTGCCCAGTTTGCAAGCGTCAACTCATCCATCCCACCCCGTTCAGCTTTGGTACTTAGCCAATGCCTAGCTTGATGGGATGTTATATCGGGTTGTGAGCCATCCTCTCGTAATATGTTATGTTTCTCCCAAAGGAGGACTCCTTTTCTGGCATCAGACCTAGAAATCCTTGCATTAATTATGTTCACCGTAGGTAAAACAAACGAATGTTGAATAACATCATGTTCCGAATGTAACTCACGGTCTCTATATAGCAACAAAGCCTCTGAGGCCTTAACTTTTTTTGCGCTATCAACAAAAGGCCAGTTAACCAATTTGCTGAGATACACCATACTCCCATTGTTATCAGGATGCATTTCTGCATACATCGCTGCCTTACGTGCAGGCATGCTAATTTTTTTCAATCGTTCGATAGCTTCCAAAGCTACATCTTGCATGACAGTAGGAACCCATTTAATCCCTTCTTTGCCATTTTTGGCAGGCACCCAACGTATTCCAAGTTTAAGTTCTCCGCTGCGATTCTCCTCCCATACAGTACAATCTATGGGCAATGAGAATAACTCAGAGCATCGGGACGGTGCTTGCATTAGCAATGCTATTACAGAAGTAAAATATTCGGCTTCAATACCTAATGAAGGCGCGTCATGAAATAACTTAGCAAATAACATCATATCCTCTTCTGAGGGCAATTTATTTTTACGATGTTCTTTTCCATTCTCGTCAAGTTGAATAGTTAAATCTTTTACTTTTTGATATGGATTTGACCACCCAGGAAGACTCGGCGTTATAAAATTGTCACGGCAGAAATTAAGAAGAAGCTCCATTTGATAGCCCGCTTTATTTCGACCAGCCGGATTTGATATGCGTCTATTAAAGATATCGCCTAGCCTTTCTAAAACTAGGCCATCGAGCATCAGAATATCTGCTTTATGTTTTGATTGAATCAATGCTTCTTCAAGTATTCGAATAGCTTCGAAATGTCTGTGAAGATTTGTTATAGGTTTTAATGCGTAAATGTAGCGAATGTATGCTTTTGCAAAATCAATAAATGGTGCACCTAGGGGTGAGAAACTATAGGAAGTGGATGGTTCTAAATTTGTGGAGAAACGGGCAACAACACGGCGAGTATTGTGAAATGTGTGCCATAAATTATGTTCCCAGCAATCTTCACCGAAAACAGTTAATTTGTTTTTGCTACTTTGAATGAACTTTTCTAGATTTGCTTCTGAATTCAGTTCTATCGCAGGCTTAAAATGGAAAATGTTACTGTCCACTGACTATCCTCATGCTCGTTGTTGTTTCAGTTCAAAGCATTTCTGCACAACCCATTCAACTGCTAAAATTAGCCTATCTTTTGTTGCCGCGTACTCTTCACTTTTTGTCGTTTTCAACCTTACCTCTTTCTCCGCATATAGATGGGATAAGAATTTCTCGTGAGGAGCATCTAATAATGGTCTGAATTTTTCACAAGTGTAACAACTTTCATACCCCTTAATGCAAAAGTCATTGGTGCCGCATGCTCCTACGATATCGTTATCCTTGTTTGGTATGCGAGCAGCAAGGTCATGTCCTCGCTCACCCTGCTCTAAGTCAACGATAATGCGACCTAGGAATGCATTAGCAAAGGGAGCCAGTTGTTTGCCAATGGCCTTGTCAATATAGGTCACGGTATCTGCGGTATTTTCTGTATAGACCTTAACATTTTGTGTATCGTTGTGATCCAATGCCTCCGCTATGATCAACGGCCCCAAACCTTTTCGACCAAGGTTTGTTCCTCTTGTATGACGAAACCGCCGAGCCGTTATATGAATATAGTCTCCTGTTCTTTCAGAAATAGCTTTTTGTTTTCTTTGAAAATTTTTTAGCAGGTGCTCTCTTAGATCTCTTGATGACATATTGAAAATGTCAGTTTCTAATAACTCATCAGTTAATGATGTTCTTTGCGCCGCTAACTCAAAAACCATTTCCCAATCAATAAATAATGGAATTTTTGTTGCTTGAGAAGCAGTCAGTTTTATTGAAAATTTTGATTCAAACTTCTTTGTTTCATCTCTGATTAAATTACGCAACGTTAGATAGAGCTCTTCCGTAATTGGAAATTTTTTAAAAGAGAAACGGAATCCACCACCGCGCTGTTTTGCTCTCGGTATATTGAGGTAAAAATTTGTCACATTCTTACTGTGATCATGTTCTTTAAATAAATCGGCAGCCTTTATTTGTCGTAACTGTGTGGGGCGTCTAGCTGTAGCTTGCAATAAGCTCACATATGCATAGCATTGAAATGAGATATAGTTATCCCGGAATAAGCGAATAAGTTCATGATTTAATGCAAGTACCTCATTGTTAGTAAAGGCACCTGTTTCAGGGCAACGATTAGCAACTGACACTCCTTTCTTGTTTCCTGATAGAGTTAGTATTTCTAGTGTTTTCACCATCTCTGTTGTTACACCATAATAGCCATATTCATTCCAGCTAACAAGAAAGCCACGGAGTGAACCTAAGTACCATTCATGACTTTTATCAAGCATTGCTCGCCAGTTGAGTAATACATCCTCATCTAGTTTTTTGAATCTAGTGTCTCGCAATAGTCGTTGGAAGTGTAGATACATATTGGATGTATGGTGTGCTGATTGTTCTTCAGCATAAGTTGCTAGTGTTTTTTTAAATCCATCCAGCAGTTCTGGTTCCATAGATAAAACATCCGGCATGAATGCAATGCTGACATCTTTATTCAACATCCAGCGCTCTGAGTGAAAATCAAAGCTGTAACCATCTTTTGATACTAATTTTTTTGAGCTAAACCTTGATGGGAAATCGTCATTTTCTTCCTCAATGTAATCATATTTATTCATTTGTACCCTCTATTCGTTGAGATTCAATAAGTTGTCTCTGTAGTTCTTCTTGCTCTTCGAGTACGAGCTTGTTTGTTTTTTTGCGAATATGACGTTCAACATATGGTTTGGCAGAACTTTCTGATGTGTGCCCCATTTGATGCATTCGGCTTTTTGCTTCTTCACTAGGTGAAATAAACGCACGGTTGTTGTTCGGGTCTTTAGATAGAACATTGTTCTTGTCAATTATTTCTGAGAACCACTGGTTCCAGTTATGCCTAAAATAATGTGGGTGTATTGATTTGAACCGCTCATCTACAGATTTCATTGTTGGCACGATGATACTATCAAATGTACTGGTCGAGATTGGCAGTCCTTGCGTTTTTCCCTTCCTATGTGTAACAAACAAATATGGATGCTTGTTCGCGTTAGGAGTCTTTGCTCGTATATTTATGATGTAGTCATCAATAAGGGCCGCAGTTTCATCTCTAATTCGCAACATTCTTTCTTTCGTTTTTGCTACAGGCTGATTTTTGCGAGGATCATATATGTCATCATGGTGACGTTTTACCCATATGAATTTATTTGGCCCGTGAAGCATTAAAAAATTCGATTCAATAGATAGTGAGAGTAACTCACCTCTCCGTATGCCTAGTTCTTTTAAAAGTAAAAACATAAGATGATTTCGTTTTTTTGTCGAAGCATGTTTGAATGGATTCTTTGGATGGTCGAATTGTGCCACAGCCATAAATTCCTCAATTAATCCATCAGGCAAATCTTTACCATCCAGTTTGTCTACAACATTCTTACCTTTGCCTTTAGGGCGAACATCCAGTATGCGTTTATTCATACTGTTAATTTCTGTGAGTAGTTCAGTGCTATTACAGTTCTGTACAGCTACTCTAGCAATGAAATCTAAATAACCTGCAATAGCTGTCACTCGATTGTAAATGTTGTTACGTCCCACAGTGGGGGTGACACTGATTAGTCTTGGGGTATTAAATAAATCAATGACCTTATCTCTGGTTTTTTTACTTTTAGCTAAGCCTTTGACATGAGAAATATCATGACTGAGATGTTCTTTGATGTTGTCAATGTCAGTGTCGCTAAGAAACTTACCTTTCTGAAACTCGGAGAACAGGTCTCTGTGTTTATTTTCTTCCCATTGAAGAAACCACTTTAATGCACCTAGGCGATTTGAAATGGTATTCACCGACAAGCTGCTACGAAGTTTTGTTGTCACCCAGAGGGTAGCAAGAAAATGAGGCATACCATCATTGCCCATTAAGACAGGGTAACGTTCACCATTTGCAAAAATCAATCTATCTAGCTTATACACTGTGCATCCTAATCTTACATTTTCCTCATACATAAAGTTATAGTGCTGAAAATCGCGATGGCAAGTGAAATGCAAAAATAAAAAAACCCAGCATTTCTGCTGGGTTGCTTTGCACTCAAGATGGCGAAAGTGATTTATTCTTACACTTTCATCTTTTACAAGATCTAGAACGGGATATCGTCGTCGAAATCCATCGGCGGCTCGTTATATACCGGCGGCGCAGATTGCGGCTGCTGGGCAGGACGGCCATAACCGCCTTGCGGCTGCATGTTCTGCTGCGGAGCCGGTGCCGGGCGCTGCTGATTCATCGGCTGCTGGGCAGGCATGCTCTGCTGCGGCTGACCCCAGTTACCCTGGGATTGGCCACCCATGTTCTGGCCCATACCCTGACCGCCTTGCGGACGACCACCCAGCATCTGCATCACGCCAGTGAAGCTGTCGACCAGCACTTCAGTGGTGTAGCGCTCCTGGCCGCTCTGATCCTGCCATTTGCGGGTCTGCAGTTTGCCTTCCACATAGACCTGGGAGCCCTTCTTCAGGTACTCGCCAGCCACTTCGGCCAACTTGCCCATGAAGACGACGCGATGCCATTCGGTACGCTCTTTCTGCTCACCGGTCTGCTTGTCGCGCCAGGTTTCGGAGGTAGCCAGAGTAATGTTGGTCACAGCACCGCCACTCGGCATGTAGCGTACTTCCGGGTCTTGCCCGAGGTTACCGATCAGAATGACTTTATTGATGCCTCGACTGGCCATAATCTCTCTTCCACCTTATTTACCGGCCAGGTCGAAACCTGGTCCAACACGACTAGATACCTGATTAGTTGCTGTGTGCGGGGCGCAATGTCCCGCAGACGCATGTGACGGTCATAGTAACAGTTGCGAAGCGGATTGGCAGCATCCTTAACCGGCTTGATGTGCCAAAGGTAACTGTTGGCTCCTGCTGTAGTGATGGTCGGGTTGCAGCTGTTTCCGGCGCGTCCGGCATCACATTTCTGCCATATATTCCTGTTATGCTGGCCAATTGGCGAATTGGAATAGGTTTTTAAATCGACTAAAAACATATGGTTACGATATTTATGAGATCCATTCTCATACTTTTTTAATATTGTGCTCCCATACCTCCTTGGTAGACTCAGTCGGCCAGATTAGGTGGTTTACAGGTTCAAGGAAGAGCACACAATGAAAGCCGCATGCCCGATCGCACTGGTCACTGAAAATAATGTGCAGGCCAGCACATTTGCTGCATACCTCATCTCTCATTTGAGCCGTCCCGTCCAGCTAATCCACGAGATTAATCAGCTAGATAACCAGTGTGACGGCACGCTGTTTCTCATCGATCTCGACTATATCCGCTCCGGCCAGTCACTGGGCTGGAACCGGGCGATCTCCGAACGCTTTGGCATGGCGACCACAGTGCTGCTCAATGCTCCCACTGCGACGGATCGCGACCTGCTGCTGATGTGGCCGCAGATCTGCGGTCTGTTTTTCCGTCAGGATCCGCTCGACCGGCTGGTTGCCGGGTTGCAGAAAATCCTGCTGGGCGAGTACTGGATGCCGCGCCACCTGCTGTGCGAGCTGGTCGAATACTATCGCCAGGGCAATAGCTACCTGCTGCGTAACGACACCCTGTTGACAGCCAGAGAGCAGGAGATCATCCGTTATCTGATGACGGGCGCCTCCAATGTCGAGATCGCCGACAGCCTGTTTGTCAGCGAGCACACCGTCAAATCCCACCTCTATAACGTCTTTAAAAAGCTGAATGTGAAGAACCGGATCCAGGCGGTGAGCTGGGCCAAAGAGTATCTCGATGCTCCGGACTCCCACTGATGAAAGCGTTCTCTCTTGCGTGTTGCCTCGCGCTGCTCTGGGGCTGCACGACCGTTGTGGCGGCCGAGGCCGATGCACCGCTGGAGTCGGTACAGCCGGAGCAGGAGAGTGATCGGCTGGATGTGGATGGTCTGGTGCTGGATCGCACCTTTACCCGCTTCGGTCAGGGCTTTTATAACGAATTTACCCGGTTGCGCAGCGATGAAGACCCGGATGCCAGAGAAAATCTGACGATTCATGAGCGCCCGACAGCCCGCTGGGGCAGCCTGATCTGGATCACCCATAACCGGAAGGTGATTTTTAAAACCGCGCTCTCTCCCGGCCGCAATCAGCAGGAGCAGAGCGCCAAACTGGCTTGGTCACAGGTCAGGCAGACCCTCGAACAGCAAAAGATCGCGACCCTGTTCATGGATACCTTCGATTTGGAACATGATGAACTATAAGGATATTTCTCATGCGTGCCCGGTTATGGCTAGTTGCAGCCCTGATAGCGCCAACGCTCCATGCGTCGGAGCTTGTCTATCGCCCCGTCAACCCCAGCTTTGGGGGTAACCCTCTCAACAGCAGTCATCTGCTTGGCACCGCCAATGCGCAGAATGATTACAAGGATCCCGCCAGTGGCAGCGGTAGCAGCGGCACCTCGGCGCTGGATCGCCTGACCTCCAACCTGCAATCCCGCCTGATCAGCCAGCTGCTGGCCGATATCGGCAAGGATGGCAGCCAGAGCGGCAGTCTGGTGACCGACGATTTTGCCATCAATGTGGTGGATGAAGATGGCACTCTGGTGGTTTCGATCACCGACCGGGTGACCAACCAGACCACCATGATCGAAGTGAATGGCCTGATTGCCGACTGAGGGCGCGATGAAACGACAACTGTTATTGATAGTGCCCCTGCTTGCGCTGGCTGGCTGTGCGACCCATATCGGCTCACCCGTTGCCGATGAGAAGGCAACCCTGATGCCGCGATCCGTCTCTTACAAGGAGCTGATCAGTCTGCCCAAGCCAAAAGGGAAAATTGTCGCGGCCGTCTACGATTTTCGCGATCAGACCGGTCAGTACCTGCCTGCACCGGCGTCCAACTTCTCCACGGCGGTCACCCAGGGTGGGGTGGCCATGCTGAGCACGGCCTTGTGGGACTCTCAATGGTTTGTGCCACTGGAGCGAGAGGGGCTGCAGAACCTGCTGACCGAGCGAAAGATTGTGCGGGCGGCTCAGAACAAGCCCAACGTTCCCGGCAACAATGCCAATCAACTGCCCTCGCTGGTCGCCGCCAACATCCTGATCGAGGGGGGGATAGTCGCCTATGACAGCAATGTGCGAACCGGCGGGGCGGGGGCCAAGTATTTTGGCATCGGCGCCAGCGGGGAGTACCGGGTCGATCAGGTGACGGTCAATCTGCGCGCCGTCGATATCCGTTCAGGCCGGATCCTGAACAGTGTCACCACTTCCAAGACAGTACTGTCGCAACAGGTGCAGGCCGGGGTATTCCGTTTCGTCGAGTACAAGCGCCTGCTGGAGGCCGAGGCCGGTTTCAGTACCAATGAACCGGTACAGATGTGTGTCATGTCGGCTATCGAGTCCGGGGTGATCCGGTTGATTGCCAATGGCGTGCGAGACAATCTGTGGCAACTGGCTGACCAGCGGGATATCGACAATCCGATCTTGCAGGAGTACCTGCAAGACAATGCCCCGCTGCTTTGAGTTTTCCCGCTCGCGCAATGCCCTCCCTGGTGGAGGGCATTTTTTTGGCCTCCATCGAATACGAATTAAGACTTTCTGCTCAGCGACAGGGCGGCGCTTTTCATCCTCGAATCAGCGGAGTGCCTGATAGGCCACCTCTGGTCTGACAGGGATACTGTGGGCGTTTTCCAACAAGGCGATGGCGCGATGAAACACCTGTTGAGTGCTCTCTTTTTCCTGCTGATATCGGGCGCCCCGCAACTCGCCGCAGAGCCTGCCGTCTTCGACGAGCTGGCGATGGCAAGCGAGCTGGATTCCGGTCTGCAGAACGATGGGAATCAGGCGCTGTTGTGGCAACTCGGTGGCGAGCAGCAACTGCATCTCACCCAGCAAGGGGAGCTGAATCAGGCGCGTCTGCTGCAACAGGGTTGGGCCAATGAGTTGTCGCTCTCCCAGGTTGGAGATGAGAACTGGGTCAATGGTGCGCAACTGGGTGAGGGCAATAGCGCCGAGCTCTATCAGGCGGGCATCAATAACCGGATTTGGCTGCTGCAACAAGGCAGCGGCAATGAAGCCTGGATCAGTCAGCAAGGGGCAGACAATCAGGCCCGGGCGATCCAGCTGGGTGATGGCAATCAGGCCAGCATCGAGCAAAACGGTAACGGATTGGCGGCAACCGTTATTCAGACGGGAGCCAATCAGCAAGTAAATGTCGTTCAAACCAACTGAGCCTAGGCTCAACCATTAGCACGAGAGGGAAATCATGTTTAAACGTACCATCATTGCCTCGGCAGTTCTTCTGGCGACCAGCACCGCTTGGGCGGCATCTACTGGCAACCAGGCTGAGGTGACTCAGGCTCAATTCTCCAGCGGCAACCTGGCGTACATCCAGCAGGTCGAGGAGAGCACGGCTAACAAGGCGGCGATCTATCAACAGGGTAACGGCAACCTCGCCTCGACCGAGCAGCGCAATACCGGTGCTTCCACTGCTGATATCAAGCAAGCCGGTGGCCAAAACGAAGGGGAGGTATTGCAGCAGGGGGTGACCAATAAATCGACCGCGACCATTGATACCAGCGGGCAGCTGAACAAGGCCTCGATTACCCAGCAGTACTACAACGGTGAGGCCACGGCCCGGGTGAGCCAGCTCGGTGACAGTAACAATGCTCTCATTAAACAGGATGATGGTAACGGTGCCATTTCAGTGATTGAGCAGCAAGCGGATGGTAACAGCGCGCAGATCAATAACTACTGGTCTGATTATGCCAGCGCGACCATTACCCAGTCAGGAGAAGGTGGGCATATTGCGGATGTCGATCAACGCGAATCCGATGGTGCCGTTGCCAGCGTGGCTCAAGAGGGTGGCAATAACACGGCCTTAGTCGCACAACGTACAAGCAACTTCGGTTACGGCGCAAACGAGGGCACCTCTGCGGTCGTCAAGCAAAGTGGCAATGACAACACTGCCGAGGTCACTCAGCTGGGGCTGGCCAACGTGGCAACGGTGGAGCAAAGCGGGACCGCTGGCAGCGTGACAGCCCAGCAGTCTGGAGCGACCGCCGGACAAGGGAACAACCTGCTGGCCAAGCAGGCTGGCTCCGGTGAAACCGCCCTTCTGACCCAGACCGGGAGTCGTAACCAGATCGACTCTGAGCAGAGAGGTTCTGAGGATCTGTTGACCATCACCCAGAATGGTAACGAGAACATCGCCAATGCCAGACAGAGCGGTACTGGTGAAACGGCGGTCGTGACTCAGCTGGGTAATGGCAACCAGGCCGATACCAACCAGCAGGGGTCTGGCAACACTGCACAGGTCACTCAAAATGGCAGCAATAACCAGGCAGTGGTTGATCAGCTGGCCAGCAGCGTGGGTGGGTTTGTCACTATCGATCAGTTGGGTAGCGACAACTATGCCAATGCAGTGCAAGAGGAAGGTAGTCGCAACAAGGTCGATATTGACCAGAACGGCACTGGCAACCAGGTTGCCGCCGCGCGTGGCGTTGAGGGCAAAGGAGCCTGGACCTGGGGCTCGGACAACGAGCTGGTCGTGGCTCAGAAAGGCACTGACAACTGGGCTTATGCCGATGCGTCTCACTCTGACTCTGTGGTCAAAGTGACCCAGGATGGCGAGCTGAACAATGCCAAGGTCGAATCCTATCTGGGTAGCGACAACACGCTCACCGTGAGCCAGTTCGGTGAAAGACACGTGGCCAACGTTTACGTCAATGGCGGCATGGGCGGTGGCAATAATGAAGTCGACGTAGCACAAACCGACAGCCTCAACACTGCCAATGTGACTGTCTATGGCAGCGATAACATGGCCTATGTCTATCAGGGTTCTGGTAGCAACTGATGGTCATCTCCGGATTCAGGGGCCTGCGGGCCCCTCTTTTATTAGTGCTGCTCTGTGGGTTGATGCTGGTCCATCGCGTCGCGACCCCAGCAAGTACAAGAAACACTGAGATGGAACTCGAACCGTCGATCCGCTTGATCCTCAATATGGTGCAGAGCGAACAGGGGCTGTCACTTGCGCCGACGCTGCTCAGCAAGCGCGACGTGACGGTGAGTGTCAGGTTGCTGATGCATGGCGAAGGGGCGGCTGGGAGTACGACTCAGCGCCAGAGCCGTAATCTGTCGCTGCAGGCTGGAGTGGTCATGGCGGTTGGCAAAATAGGGCTGGGTTTGCGTTGCCCCTATCGGGTCGAGGTCACCGCCCGGATATGGCAAAACGAGCGGCTGCTGGTGGAGAAAAAAGAGCAGATGGCGTGCGCCGGATGATGCGCATTTCATCTCATGACTGTCTATTCATCCAGTAGTCTCTATGCCATACTGACTCGCTCAGGTTTCTGTATCGAGCGTGCAACAAGATGGAAAAGATCGTGGTCCGGGGTGCTCGCACCCACAACCTCAAGAACATCAATCTGACCCTGCCCCGCGACAAGCTGATCGTGGTCACCGGCCTCTCCGGTTCGGGCAAATCCTCTCTGGCGTTCGATACCCTCTATGCCGAGGGGCAGCGCCGCTATGTGGAGTCCCTCTCCGCCTATGCCCGCCAGTTCCTCTCCCTGATGGAGAAGCCTGACGTCGACCATATCGAGGGGCTCTCGCCCGCCATCTCCATCGAGCAGAAGTCCACCTCCCACAACCCGCGCTCGACCGTCGGCACCATCACCGAGATCTACGACTACCTGCGTCTGCTGTTCGCCCGGGTCGGTGAGCCGCGCTGCCCGACCCACGCCATTCCGCTCGCCGCCCAGACCATCAGCCAGATGGTGGATCAGGTGCTGGCCCAACCGGAGGGGAGCAAGCTGATGCTGCTGGCCCCGGTGGTGCGTGATCGCAAGGGGGAACACACCAAGCTGCTGGAGAATCTGGCGGCCCAGGGCTACATCCGTGCCCGTATCGACGGCGAGGTGTGCGATCTCTCCGATCCTCCTACGCTGGAGCTGCACAAGAAGCACACCATCGAGGTGGTAGTGGATCGCTTCAAGGTGCGCGAGGATCTGGCGTTGCGTTTGGCCGAGTCGTTCGAGACGGCGCTGACCCTCTCCGGCGGCATAGTGCTGGTAGTGCCGATGGACGGGGAGGAGGGCGTCACCCCCATGACCTTCTCCGCCAACTTCGCCTGCCCGGAGTGCGGCTACTCCATGTCGGAGCTGGAACCGCGCATCTTCTCTTTCAACAATCCGGCCGGTGCCTGCCCGACTTGTGACGGCCTCGGGGTGCAGCAATATTTCGATCCGGCCAAGGTGATCGGCGATCCGGCCATCAGTCTGGCCAACGGCGCCATCCGTGGCTGGGACAAGCGCAGCTTCTACTACTTCCAGATGCTGAAATCCCTCTCCGAACACTACAAGTTCGATCTGGAGACGCCGTGGGAGGATCTGCCGGTCAAGACCCAGGAGGTGATCCTGCGCGGCTCCGGTCGCACCGAGATCGAGTTTCGCTACATGAACGACCGCGGCGACGTGGTGGTGCGCAAGCACCCGTTCGAGGGGATCCTGCACAACATGGAGCGGCGCTACCGGGAGACCGAATCCAACTCGGTGCGCGAAGAGCTCTCCAAGTACATCGCCAACAAATCCTGTACCAGCTGCGGTGGCAGCCGGCTGCGGGAGGAGGCGCGCCACGTCTTCGTCGACAACCGCAATCTGCCGGCCATCGCCGAGCAGTCCATCGGCGATGCACTCGCCTTCTTCGAGGGGCTTAACCTCACCGGCCAGCGCGCCCAGATTGCCGAGAAGATATTGAAAGAGATCGTCGAGCGGCTCGGCTTCCTGGTGAACGTCGGTCTCAACTATCTGAGCTTGTCCCGCAGCGCCGAGACCCTCTCCGGCGGCGAAGCGCAGCGCATTAGACTGGCCAGCCAGATCGGGGCCGGGCTGGTGGGCGTCATGTATGTACTCGATGAGCCTTCCATCGGTCTGCACCAGCGCGACAACGAGCGGTTGCTCAAGACCCTCACTCATCTGCGCGATCTCGGCAACACGGTGATCGTGGTGGAGCACGACGAGGATGCCATTCGCCTCGCCGACCATGTGCTGGATATCGGCCCGGGGGCGGGTGTGCATGGCGGCGAAATTGTTGCGCAGGGCACCCCTCAGCAGATCATCGACAATCCGGAGTCGCTGACCGGTGACTATCTCTCCGGTCGCAAACAGATCGCCATTCCCGCCGAGCGCACCCCGCTCACCGGCAAGTGGCTGAAACTCAAGGGGGCGAGCGGCAACAACCTGCGCAACGTCAACCTGGATCTGCCCATCGGGGTGATGACCTGCGTTACCGGCGTCTCCGGCTCCGGCAAGTCGACCCTGATCAACGACACCCTGTTCCGCATCGCCCACCGCGAGCTTAACAAGGCCACCGAGTCCACCCCGGCGCCCTATCGCAGCGTCGAGGGGCTGGAGCATCTGGACAAGGTGGTGGATATCGACCAGAGCCCCATCGGCCGTACCCCGCGCTCCAACCCGGCCACCTATACCGGTTTGTTCACTCCGATCCGCGAGTTGCTCTCCGGTACCCAGGAGGCGCGTTCACGTGGCTATCAGCCTGGCCGCTTCTCCTTCAACGTGAAGGGGGGCCGCTGCGAGGCGTGTCAGGGAGATGGCGTCATCAAGGTGGAGATGCACTTTCTGCCGGATGTCTACGTGCCGTGCGATGTCTGCAAGGGCAAGCGCTACAACCGCGAGACCCTGGAGGTGAAGTACAAGGGCAAGAACATCCACGAGATCCTCGAGATGACGGTGGAAGATGCCCGCGAGTTCTTCGATCCTGTGCCGGCGGTGGCGCGCAAGCTGCAAACCCTGATGGATGTGGGCCTCTCCTATATCCGTCTCGGCCAGTCTGCTACTACCTTGTCTGGCGGGGAGGCGCAGCGGGTCAAGCTGGCGCGGGAGCTCTCCAAGCGGGATACCGGTCAGACCCTCTACATTCTGGATGAGCCGACCACCGGGCTGCACTTCCACGATATCCAGCAACTGCTCAAGGTGCTGCACCAGCTGCGGGATCGCGGTAACACCATCGTCATCATTGAGCACAACCTTGATGTGGTAAAAACTGCCGACTGTATCGTCGATTTGGGACCGGAGGGAGGCGCCGGTGGTGGCCGCATTCTGGTGACGGGGACGCCGGAGGAGATTTGCGCCAATAAAGAGTCTCATACAGCTCGTTTTTTGCGGCCACTTTTGGCGCGATAAGCCGTTATAATCGAGGGGCCTTTGGCCCCTTTTTGTTATAAAAATCGGGAGCATAGGGGGAAGCTCGTCAAGTGTGGGCAGGCTTGGCATCTCAGCATCATGGTAATGGATATATCGGGTTATGGCTCAGGCTCCGCGCACGATTGATCATCAGTTGGCTTACTCCATGTTCCCCATCTGGCTGGGGGCGATCCTGCTATTGCTGGTTCTGTTGGCATGGGCCCAGATCCCGGCCGCCAGCCGGATTGAGGAGCAACGAATGAAGGAGCATCTGCTGCGCGTGACCAAGGCGGTGCAGGCGGATGTGGCAGCTCTGGATGCATTCAGTCGGGATTGGGGCATCTGGGATGACAGTCACCGTTTTATGGACAACAAAAGCAGGGGGTACATCGAATCCAACCTGTTCAGTGATATGCCGATGCGAGAT
Source organism: Aeromonas sp. R1-2 (assembly GCF_040908505.1). NCBI lineage: Bacteria > Pseudomonadati > Pseudomonadota > Gammaproteobacteria > Aeromonadales > Aeromonadaceae > Aeromonas > Aeromonas sp. R1-2. The sequence continues at coordinate 57,141 of NZ_JBFODU010000047.1, forward strand.
TTTAGTCTCAACCTGATGAGCTTCATGGATCTCACCGGCTACGAAATCTGGACGCGCACCCTGCTACCCGATGCGCCGGGGATCAATCCGGACCAGTTTCCCTACTTCCTTGATGAACTGAAAAAGCAGTTAAGGGCGCGCTCGGTGGCGCACGGGGGCATCAATCTGCACGGGATCCGTGCTTCCCAGTGGGGGCCGCTGATGTACTCGTGGCAGCCGATCAGAAACAGTGACGAGTCGGCACCGTTCAACGGTTTCTTGCTGGTTGTACGTTGGCTCGACAAGGCCTATCTCGAGCAGGTATCGGAGCGTACCGCGCTGCCTCTGGCGATTTCCCACGCCAATCTGGATGTCACCGCTACCTTCAAACCACTGAAACCGCAAATAACGTATCGCCTGATCGACCTTGGGCTGACCCGGCTCAGGGGAGAGGTGCGACTGCTCAACAGCGATAACCAGCCGGTACTGACTCTGGTGATTGAGGAGGAGAGAAAGATCTTGAGTGGCGTCATGGAGGGGGCGCTCTGGACCTTTATCGGCATGCTGTTTATCAGTTTTATCTGCGTCATGATCGCCATGTACCGGCTCAACAGCATTGTGCTTACCCCGTTGCAGCAGCTGGTGTCGGCGCTGCAACGCTTTGGCGATCGGCCAGATGCCACCTTGATCCCCTATATCGACAGCAGCGCCGAGATGGCGACCCTGAGTGGCAAGTTCAGGGAGATGGCCGGCAAGGTTAGTCAGCAACACGATGATTTGTTGGAAAAATCCAGTCAGATGGAGGTGGCTGCATTCACCGATCCCTTGACCCGTTGCTTCAATCGTCGCTATCTCGATGGCTGGTTGCAGGCCAACCGGGCCAAACCTTGTCTGTTATTGCTGCTGGATCTGGATCATTTCAAGCGGATCAATGACCGCCTTGGCCATGACATCGGGGATCTGGTGCTGAAACAGTTGGCTGATCTGCTGCGCAAGGTGGTGACAGGAGAGCGCGAGCCGATCATCCGGCTGGGCGGGGAGGAGTTCTTGTTGCTGCTACAAGTGGATGACGAGCAGGAGTTGGCGCTGCGGGTCGAATATCTGCGCCAGCGTGTCGCTCAGCACCGCTTTGGCAGAGAGGATGCGCCACTCTGGTTGACGGTGTCGCTGGGGTTCTGCCGCTATCCGTTGCACCCGGAGTACCCGGATTCATTCTGGAGTCACAGCTTCAAACTGGCGGACATGGCGCTGTATCAGGCCAAAGTCGGCGGGCGAAATCGGTGGTTTGGCTACGCTGGTAGCCTCTCTGCGGAGGGAATGAGCCAGACTCCGGAACAGCTTGCCGAAGGGGGGCATATCACCCTGCTGCACTCTGTCAATCCGGATTAACCCTGCCGTACCAATACTAGATAGGCCAAGGCGACAATAAAACCGAGCAGGATAAAGAGAAAAGATCCGATTCCCCACACGGCCGCGAGAAAGGCCCCCACCTTTTGCCATTTCGACTCATTTTTCATAAATAAACCATTACTTCCCAGTAACTTGTATGGCGCAAAAAATACGCTGATTTGCCCATGTTAACAACAATTAATAGCCGCTCTGCCGCGCAATAAGGTGTGGTTTGTTTGCTCCTTTTGGCGCTGGATGCGGGTAGTTACAACCTGTCTAAACAGGTATTTCGGCTTGTTGTCTGGGGACTCAACGAGATTGGGAGGGCGCGCAAAGATGTCACACCAATCGATTTATTTCTGTGCAACCTTTGCTCCAAGTCAATAACTTTGCATTTACAAGGGCATATAGTCAGCGGGCTTACAGCATCAAATGAAAACAAAAAAAGGGATTACGTGATGAAAAAATTACTTCCTCTGATGATTGCCGCTGCAGTGACCTCTCCTTTCGCCATGGCCCATCAGGCTGGTGATATTCTGGTTCGTGGTGGTTTGGCCATCGTTTCTCCTCAGGAGAGCAGTGATGACGTGGCGGGTCACGGAGAGTTCGAGATTAACAGCAACCAACAGCTTGGCCTGACCCTCGGTTATATGATCACCGACAACTGGGGGGTTGAGTTGCTGGCTGCAACTCCTTTCTCCCATCGAGTGAGCACTCGCGATCTTGGTGAAATTGCCAAGGTTAAGCATCTGCCTCCAACACTAATGGCCCAATACTATTTTGGCGATGCCCAGAGCAAGGTTCGCCCGTATGTTGGTGTGGGCGTGAACTACACCACCTTCTTTGATGAGAAGGGGGTGGGAGCACTTGATGGTGCGAATATCAGCCTTGACGACTCTTGGGGTTTGGCAGGTCAGGTCGGTATTGATATGGCGGTTACAGATCGCTGGTTTGTGAACGGTTCTGCCTGGATTATGGACATTGACACTGATGTCAAAGTCGATGGCGTTGGCACTTTTAAAACACATATCGACCCGATGGCCTTTATGGTGGGTGTTGGCTACCGCTTCTAATGATTCTGACTGCGGTTCTGAACGGACCGCGGAAGATAGCAAAGTACGTCTCTTTCAGCCCGGCTTGTGCCGGGCTTTTTTCATATGGCTGATTTTGTCAGGACTGTGATCCAACCCGATACAAATCAATTAAATACCTGCCGCTTTATTTCAGTTATTCGCCACCCCTGCCGATAGTGACTATGTTCACTTTACCTTCCCCCAATGAGTGAGGATGTCTCCATGGGCTTATCTATCGTGCAGCGGATCATCGCCGGATTCGTGTTGATGCTGCTGTTGCTGATCCTGCTTGGTGTGATCAGTACCTTTAAAATCAAGGGTATAAATGACGGCCTCTCTGCCGTATCTGACCGGGCAACCCCGCTGGTAGTTGCTGTCGCAGGTCTCAAAGGGGCACTGCAGGATAGTAACCGCTGGGTGCTGGTCTACCGCACCAGTGAAGATGCCGCCCAGTTGCCGCAGCTGGCCAATCAGTTCAAGGAGCAGCAGAACCGCTTCGCCCAGCTGAGTCAGGAGATGGGTAAATTTACCGACGTAGCGGATGCTCGTGCCCGCTTCCAGCAGGTCGAGAGTGCTACCACCCAATTTTATGGCTTGGCGGATCAGGTGTTGGCCCAGCATCGGCAGTGGGTCAGTGCACTGGAGCAGCGCCACAAGTTGGAGATGGAATTTATCCGCCTTGAGGATACCTACCAGTGGGCGGCGGATCTGCTGCTGCAACAGACCGCCAGCAAGCGCTCCATGCGCAACAAGGCGGAGCTCATTACCTCGGGTATCGCCCGCGACCTGAAGAATATCCGCCGTGCCGATGCCAAAACCGACCTGAACGAGCTGGAAAAGGTGTTGAGCAAGGACATCGAGATGGCCCGCAAGCGGTTGGAGCGGGTGCTGGTGCCCGATGATGTGAAAGCGCGCTTTGTCTCCAATCTGGATCGGATGCAGGAGCTGGCACTTGGCGCTCAGGGCTTGCTGGCAACCATGCGTCAGGCTCAGCAACTGGCGCTGTCGCTGGCCACGCAAAATCAGCAGCTGGATGCCAGTCTGGTCAACAGCCTCAATTTGCTCGATGAGATGGGCAAGTCCGCCGGGGCCATTGCCAGCGACAGCCGGATCAACGCCGATGCGGCGGTCAGCAGTGCCAGCTTCTGGATCCTGGTGGTTGCCGCGATGTCGGCCGCTGCCGCGCTGGTGATCGGCTATACCACTGCGCGCAGCATTCAGCGCCCGTTGCAGATGATCAACAAGGAGCTCGATTACATGGCGGCCGGTGACATGACCCGTCGCATCAACTACCGCAGCAGTTGCGAATTTGGCAGCCTCTCTCGCTCCATCGATACGCTGGCGGGCAAGACCGGCGAGTTGCTTTCTCAAATCAATGCAGGCTCCCGCCATCTGGTGGATGAGGCGAGCCGGGCCGCCGAGATCAGCGAGCGGGCCATGTCCCGGGTACAGGAGCAGAAGAGCCAGACCGATCAGGTGGCCGCCGCCATTACCGAGCTGGAAGTGAGCGCCACCGAGGTGGCCCGCTCTACCGATGGCACCAAGCGGGAAGTGGATCTGGCCGATGAAGAGGCGCGCAATGGTCGCCAGAAAGTGGCCACCACTCGCCGGATCACCGAGCAGCTGGCTGGCGCCATGGAGGAGGCGGTCGGCATCACCTACAAGCTGGGCGAATTCAGCAACAACATCGGCAGCATTCTCGATGTGATCCGCAGTATTGCCGAGCAGACCAACCTGCTGGCCTTGAACGCCGCCATCGAAGCTGCCCGTGCTGGCGATGCCGGCCGCGGTTTCGCGGTGGTAGCCGATGAGGTGCGGGCGCTGGCCAATCGCACCCAGACTTCGACCGAAGAGATCCAGGGGATGATTGAGAACCTGCAGAGCTCCAGCAAGCATGTGGTTGAAGTGATGGGGCGCAGCCAGGAGCAGACCCAGAGCTGTGTCGAGCAGACCCGCGAGATGGATGTGGCGTTGCAATCCATTGCCGATCGGATGGGGGCCATCAAGTCGATGGCGGATCAGGTGGCCCATGCCGCGCAGGAGCAGATCTCCGTCAGTCAGGGGGTCGCTCGTCATATTGCCGGTATTGCCGATGTGGCATACGAGACCGAGCGGGAAGCGCGGGAATCCGCCAGCAGCAGCGAAGTGCTGGCCGACCTGGTCGCCAAACAGCAGCAATTGATCGCACATTTCAAGGTCTAGGAGGGCTTATGTCTAAAAAGTGGATTGGAGCCCTGAGTCTCCTGTTGTGTGGCCAGCTGATGGCCAGCGAGCTGGTGATTGAAAGCTGGCGAACCGATGACAAGGCGTTGTGGGAGCAGAAGATTATCCCGGCGTTTGAAGCGACGCATCCCGGCATTAAGGTGAGTTTTCATCCGGTGCAGAACGTCAACTACATGCCCACTCTGTGGGAGAGCCTGAAAGGCGGTAAGGCGGGGGATCTCATTACCTGTCGTCCGTTTGATGACTCGCTCGCCCTGTTCAAGGCGGGCCATCTGGCCGAGCTGACCGAAATGGCAGGAATGGAGAACTTCCCGAGTTTTGCCCAGTCACCCTGGCAGACCGATTCCGGTGCCCAGACCTTCTGTGTGCCGATGGCCTCGGTGATCCATGGCTTCTTCTATAACAAGAAGATCTTCAGTGAGTTGGGGCTCACCTTGCCTCAAACCCGCGACCAGTTCTTCGCCGTGCTGGACAAGATCAAGGCCGACGGGCGTTATGTGCCGCTGGCCATGAGCGGTTCCGAGAGTTGGGTTGCCTCCGAACTGGGGTTCCAGAACATTGGTCCCAACTACTGGAAGGGAGAGGACGGTCGTCTGGCACTGATCGGCGGGCAGGAGCGGTTGGACAACCCGCAATATGTGAAGGTGTTCGACGAGCTGGCCCGCTGGCGTTCCTACCTCGGTGAAGGTGGTGAGAGCCGCGATTACGCGACCAGCAACGAGTTGTTCACGTCGGGCAAGGCCGCCTTCTACGTGGCGGGCTCCTGGGAGATTGCTCCCTTCACCGGCAAGGTCGATTTTGGCGTCATGCGTCCGCCGGTGGCCAAACAGGGTGATGGCTGTTTCTTTACCGACCATACCGATATCGGTATGGGGATGAACCCGGCCAGCAAGAATAAAGAGGGTGCAATGGCTTTCCTGCAGTGGCTGACGACGCCGCAATTTGCCGAGCTCTATACCAACTCGCTGCCGGGATTCTTCTCCCTCTCCAACCACTTCTTCGATGTCACCAATCCGGCGGCCAAAGAGATGATGGAGTGGCGCGATCAGTGTGACTCGACCATTCGGGTGGCGACCCAGATCCTCTCCCGTGGTACGCCCAAGTTGGGGGATGAACTGGCCGCGGTGAGTCAGGCGGTGCTGCTTGGCAAGATGGAGCCCAAGGCTGCCGCAGATCGACTGGAAGGTGGCTTGAGGGGCTGGTATGCCCCTCATCAGGGCAACAAGGCCAAGAGCACGGATTGTCAGTGTGATGCGGTTGCCCCTGCTCCTGTTTCAGCGCCGACGACTGAGGTGTCCGCAGCCCCCGCGACCAGTGAAACATCGGCCGTGGTGTCACCTGCTGTGACTCCCGCAGAACCCGCATCAGCGGCCGCTGCACCATTACCGGCGCAGTCGGATGAGGTGGAGCAGGCGCTCTCCAACGAGTTGGAAGCGCCACAGCAGCCACAGCAATAGGTCATCGGCATCAATAAAAATGGGAGGCATCGGCCTCCCGTTTTTTATGGCTCGCGGCCAGCAGGTATCGCTTTATTGTGCTTCGTGGGGCCAGCGGCAGAGGCTGCCGATGCGGGCAACCGGGGCAAACCCCAGAGAGCGGTAAATGCGCTGTGCATGGTAATGCTCGTCAGCCACTATGATCAGCTGTTTGGCGCGAGACAATCCTGCGCGAGCCACTTGACTCAGCAGCTGGCGGCATAACCCCTGGTTGCGCCACGCATGGTGCGTGCGTACCAATTGGAAGCGCCCAAGTGTGCCGCAAAAGAAGAGGCCGCAGCTGGCGACCAGTTGCCCCTCTCGCCAGATCCCCCACCAGTCCCCGAGACCATCGGCAATCATGGCCTGATAGAGCGCCTGGCGGGATCGCAGATAGGGGAGATAGCTCTGTTCAGAGTGTCCCTCATCCCGCTCATGGAGTTCGAAGTCGAGCCACTCAGGCCAATCAGCAGTGGTGAAGGTACGTGCCTCAACCTTGTTCATGTCGCCGTGAGGAGGTGGGCAACTCTGTTCATCCAGTGCCAGCACCACGCACTCCATATATTGGTAACCCGTTGCGACAAAACCGGCGATCCGGCTGTTTTGTCCGGCCGCCAGTGGCCATTGGAAGGTGCGGTGGCGCACTCGAGGATCCTGGCCGACCAGCCGATCGAATGTGGCTTCCAGCCAGCCTTTGTCACGGTCGCTGGGTGGGTTGGGGAGTAGCAGGTAGTTGCCGAAGTAGTAATCGGGAGCATCCGGCGTGCGAACCGCCCAGAACTGATCGTGCTGAACAACCTCGCCCTGATAGCGATCGAACAGCAAGTCGGTGGCAAAGCCGGGGTGGGTATCCATGATGGTGCTCCTGCAAAGACTCATTCTGTTATCGGCAGGAGTGGGAAATAGATGAAAAGGGGCCGGAGAAACCTCCGGCCAAACAATCACACGCAGATTCAGAACGTCCAGGACGATCTGCCCCCATCATAACTCGACTGGGGCAATTTTGGGATGGGCACTTTTCGGTTACGTACCGTTAATTTTGTAAATATGAAGTTCGTCAGATCGGATGTGAGGTAAATCCCTGTTGACTTTGTGTCGTTTTACTCATAAATATAAAGACGTTTAGACGTCCAAACATCCGTTTTGACGTAGGCAGATGGATTGCAGGACAGGGAGAAGATCAGATGGGATTTCACAGTGCACGTCAGGTTGAGGCGCTCAACCAGAGCTTGGCAGATTTGAATGGCGATATATCGGTCAGTTTCGAGTTTTTTCCGCCCAACAGCGAAGGGATGGAGAATACCCTCTGGCAGTCCATCGAACGGCTGAAAGTGCTGGAACCCAAGTTCGTCTCCGTCACCTATGGTGCCAACTCCGGCACCCGTGATCGCACCCACAAGGTGATCAAGGACATCAAGGAACGGACAGGCCTGATTGCGGCGCCTCACCTGACCTGTATCGATGCCAGCCGCGACGAATTGCGCACCATCGCCCGCGACTACTGGAACAGCGGCATTCGCCATATTGTGGCTCTGCGCGGTGACTTGCCGCAGGGGCTGGAGAAGCCGGATATGTATGCCACCGATCTGGTTGCTCTGCTCAAGTCAGAGGCCGACTTCGATATCTCGGTTGCCGCCTATCCGGAAGGGCACCCGGAGGCCAAGAGTGTGCAATCCGACCTGCTCAACCTCAAGCGCAAGATCGATGCCGGCGCCAACCGTGCTATCACCCAGTTCTTCTTCGATGTGGAAACGTATTTGCGCTTTCGGGATCGCTGCGCCGCCATCGGTATTGATGCCGAAATCGTGCCGGGGATCCTGCCGGTCTCCAACTATCAGACCCTGGCCAAGTTTGCCGGTTTTACCAACGTGAAGATCCCGCGTTGGATGCATCAGCGTTTCGAGGGGCTGGATAACGATCAGATGACTCGCAATCTGGTGGGGGCGAGCATCGCCATCGATCAGGTGCGCGTGCTGAGTCAGGAAGGGGTGAAGGATTTCCACTTCTATACCCTGAACCGCTCCGAGCTGACTTATGCCATCTGCCATACTCTGGGGGTTCGTCCCAAGGGTTGACCGGTGGTCACCGCGATAAAAGCAAAAAGCCAATGAGTTGCTCATTGGCTTTTTCGTTATGGCCGATTATCAAGGTCTGGTCGGGGCGATCTCTTTTGGCTCAAGATCGATGACCGCATTACCGGCAGCCCCCGGATACTGGCGATAGACCTGATCCTGCTCCAGTGTGTAGAAGGTATCCAGATAGTCGTCGTTGTTGGTCATCCAGGAGTCGGGCAGCGCCTTGACGATGCGACCGCCGAGATCGAGGAAGGGCAGCGCTTCCGGCACGCCACCCGCGGTAAAGCCGAGTTTGAGGGCTTCAATCAGCAGGGCGCTCAGCTCCTTGTAGTTGACGTTGTCATCCTGCTCCATCATCACCACATCGACGGCACCCCAGCGATAGCGATCCCAGTAAACCAGGATCTGGTTGGGGGTGTAGTCTGTGTTGTCATAGTCGAGGTAGGGCATGTCGACAATATCGACCACTGGCTCATCCCGACTGGGATTGACCCCTGCGACCACCGCATACACTTCGGCCGCGCCGAGCAGCCAAGGCTCCTGATCATCCTTCAGTCTGATCTTTTTCAGGATACTGGTCTTGAGTGGCGCCGTGCTGGCCGCCACTCGCGGAGCGCTTTGCAGATCCGCATCGGCCAGCGCCTTGCGCATCACCTTCAAGCCTGCGTTCTTGGCTTTGACGGGATCGGCTTCGACTACCAGAACCGGCCGGGCCGGTGCCTTGTCCACATCCAGATAGACGGGATTGCCAGCGCTGTCGAACGCTTCAATGGCGCTCCAGCTCTTCTCATCCCCACTTGGAACATAGGCGACCAGCGGTTCGACCCCCTGTTGCAGTGCGGCGGCCTGATCGGTGTTGGCCAGCCGCAACTGCATCAGTTGCTTGACCTCGCCATCCAGTCCTTGTCGGCTGATGGCCGCCTGGTTGGCATCGGTCGCCTGCCGCTTAAGGCGCGGGCTGGCCTTCTGCAGCAGGTTGGGAAGCGGGCTCTGGTATTGCTGATTGCTCAGCAGGGGCAGCAGGTTTTTCTGCTGAAGTGCGAGCTGGCGAGCCAGCTCTCGATCCGTATCGGCAGCCTGGACGCTCGTAGCACCCAGTATGGCCAGTAGTAACAAGACAGCCTGATTTTTCATTTTTATTCTCCGTTGCATGGAACCTGACAGGGCACCATGTCCGGGAAGATTGGTGCCCTGGCACCACTAGAAGGAAATTAGTTTCACTTGTGAATCATTTTATCTGGATAGTGTGCAGAGGTTCACGATTTGAGGTTCAATTGATTCCTTTGTCGATATAATTGGAACTGATAGATAGCCAGACCAATCAGCAGACCCCAGCAGGCTGCCGCGATGCCGAGCAGGCTGATCCCGGACGCGGTAATGATAAAGGTGAGCAGCGCAGCTTCTCGCGCTTCATCCTCTTGCAAGGCCGAGTGCAGACTGCTGCCGATGGTGCTTAGCAGGGCCAAACCAGCGACGCAGGTGACAAGAGCTGCCGGAAAGGCGCTAAACAGGGCCGCGACGGTTGCACCGAAGCAGCCGGTCACAAGATAAAAGCAACCCGCCCAAACCGCAGCAGGCCAGCGGCGCTTGGTATCCGGGTCGACCTCTTTGCCCATGCAGATGGCGGCAGTGATGGCGGCCAGATTGAAGGCATAGCCGCCAAAAGGGGCGAGCAGCAGGCCAGTCAGGCCGGTCCAGCTGATCAGCGAGGAGGTGGAAGGCTGATAGCCGTGGGTCCGCAAGATGGCAATTCCCGGCATGTTTTGCGATGTCATGGTGACAATGAACAGCGGCAGCGCGATACCAAACAGAGCATCAAGGGAGAAGGCTGGCCATGTCCAGACCGGGCTGGCGAGTTGCCAGTGAAGGGTGCCCATTTGCAAATCCCCCCGCACGCTGCAGATCAGCATCCCCACTCCCAGTGCCAGCACCATGGTATAGCGAGGCCAGAGATGACGCCCCAACAGGAAAGTCAGCAGCAAGGTGCCAAGCAGCAAGGGATCTTGCGGGGCGACCTTGAACAGATCCAGCCCGAATTTGAGCAGCACGCCAGCCAGCATGGCGGCGGCCAGTGGAGCCGGGATATGTTTCATCAAACGGTCGAACCAGCCGCTGATGCCACACAGCGTGATCAGCAGGGACGAGATCACAAAGGCGCCGATGGCTTCCGCCAGAGTGAAGTTGCCCAGCGTGGTGATCAGCAGTGCCGCGCCCGGTGTGGACCAGGCGGTTAGTATGGGTATGCGGTAATAGAGAGAGAGGCCGATGCAGCTCACCCCCATGCCGATCCCCAGCGTCCAGAGCCAGGAGGCGACTTGAGCAGTATCAGCACCCGCTGCCGTGGCGGCCTGGATGATCAGGATGACGGAACTGGTGTAGCCGACCATCACGGCGATAAAGCCTGCGACCAGATGGGGGAGTGCGAAGGGCATGACTCTTCCTCTTGGCGTTGTGACGCGCTGTGCGTTATTACGTACAATACAGCTTTGACTATATCGCTGTGCGCTATAGCGCACAAGGCGCATCGTGCAAGAGTAATAAAGAGGCAGTTATGCAAGAGATGAGTCAGCATCTGGCTGCTCGACTGAAGGGGCTGCGCAGCGAGCGCGGCTGGAGCCTGGATGCCACTGCGCGCGAAACGGGTGTCAGCAAGGCGATGCTGGGGCAGATTGAGCGGGGAGAGTCCAGCCCAACGGTGGCGACGCTGTGGAAGATCGCCACCGGTTTTCGAGTCTCCTTTTCCAGTTTTATTGAGCCTACGCCAGCCGCGCAGGCAGAGGTGCTCTATCGCACCGCCGATGCCATTCGTCAGCAGCCAGCGGGAGAGGGCATGCAAGTGGCACCGCTCTTCCCTTATGAAAACCGGTTTGGTTTCGAGTTGCTTGAACTGACCCTGTTGCCGGGTTACCAGCGTGAATCCGAGCCCCATGAGCCGGGAGTGACCGAGCATGTCATCGTCATCAGCGGCATGATGGAGGTGCTGGTGGAAGGGGAGTGGCGCTCATTGGTGCAAGGAGAGGCGGTGCGTTTTGCTGCCGATCGTCCCCACGGTTATCGCAATCTGGGCATAGCCCCGGCGATTTTCCACAACCTCATCCACTATCCGCTGGCAACACCCTGAACATGTTCCGCAGTCATCAACCCGGTCGACCATCTGCTCTGGGGCGGATCAGTATCGGGGTATAGACCCAGACAAACAGACCATAGGCCGCGATCCAGGCAAGCGCGCTGAGGTTCCAGCCATGCAGGGTATAAGCAGGCCAGAACAGCGGAATTGCCACCCGCATTGTAGCGGCAGCGATAACCAGGGCGAATGCGCCAGTGATCCTGCGTCCTACCTGCAAGGCCCGACCGCTATGGCCGAGGGAGACTCGCGCAATCATGCCCAGGATCATGGTGCCCATACAGCCTGCGCTGAGCAGGTGACTGGCCATCGACAACGTGATGGGCAGACCCGCGCTATGTGCCGCAAGGGCGAGCAGGCCAAGAGGGATAAACAGATAGGCGAGATGGAGTGACCACAGCAGGGGATGCGCAAGGGTCGATGGCAGATGCCAACGTAGTTGCCGCCACAGATGCAAACTCGCCGCCACTATATAGAGAGGCACTATATATATGCTGGTGATCCATTGGGTGGGGAGTAACAGCCAGCAGAGCAAGATAAGCCACAGTGTCGCGAGCGCAGTCCGTTCCAGCCAGAGTAGAGGTGCAGCTTTCTCCTGACCGGTTGCTCGGGCGGTGAAGAACGGAATCACCCTTCCACCCATCACGGCGATCAGGGTGGTAAACAACAGCACAGTGGTGATCAATAGGTGCTCAACGGTGGTCCAATCGGCCTGCCATAACCAGCTGGCACCATTGAGCAAGGTCAGTATCAGCAACAGGGGCACGAAGAAGAGGTTGCGCCATTGCCGGGTTATCAAGAGCGGCTTGGCAAGGAACCAGGTGCAAAGCGGCAACCAGAGCAGGTCTGCCGCCATCAGGAGCGTATTCTCTTCACCCAGCCAGGGTAACAAGGTCCTTGGCAACATCCACAACCCCACCACCAGCGCCAATGGCCAGCTTCGAACACCGGGATGGGCCGTCCAGTTCTGCACCGCGGTGAGCAGAAAACCCGCGACGATGGCTGCCCCGAAACCAAACAGCATCTCATGGCCGTGCCACCAGATCGGGTTGGCAATCCCTGGCAAGGTTAGCCAACCGTTGAGCTGCCCCAGCCAGAGCAACATGGCGACGGCAGCAAACAGAGCCCCGAACAAGAAGAAGGGTCGGAACCCCAAGCGGAACAGCGGGACGATTTGCTCTTCCTTATGGCTATCGAGGATTTGATGCATGAGGGTATTCCAATTGAACATTTGAAATGGCAATTATAAATTGGCTTTTCAAATGTTCAATTTAAATCCGGCAATAGTCAGGATTGATGCCATTTTGAGCAAAAAAAGAGGTGGTTGCTTGATATCTGAGCGAACGAACTTTTTTGCTGAAAAAGCCCTTGTCATCCCGGCGCGGCTCCCTATAATGCGCCCCTACCAGCACGGCGGAACACGCCGAACTGATGAGCCAGCTTCCTAGTGAAGTGGGCGCCGAAAGAAAAGCGAAAACAATCGCTTGACTTTCGAAGTGAGAAGCGTAATATGCGCCTCCTCAACGCGACAAGCGTGACGCTCTTTAACAATTTGAATCAAGCAATCTGTGTGGGCACTCACAACATCGAGCATCAAAAACAATTTTTGATTTTCAATGTCTGGTGAAGTGACCAAGACGATTTCTTAGCAATAAGAAGTTGAACAGTTTATTTCAGCAATTCATTGAGCC
>NZ_JBFODU010000048.1:0-24874 GCF_040908505.1 Aeromonas sp. R1-2
TAATCCGGTGTTTTATGAGGATGAAGTCGATATAGACCTCAATCCCAAATTTGGGGCCGACTGGATGTTCAGAGCGCAGCAAAAGCGGGTTGTCACACCGGGACAGAACGCCAAACATTACCTGGCAGGCGTTCTCCATGCAGGCAACGGAAGAGTGCTTTACGTCAGCGGGATAAAGAAAAACTCATCGCTGTTTATCGCCATGCTGGAAAAGCTGCGTCACCACTACCGACGAGCCAAAACCATCACGCTGATCCTCGATAACTACATCATTCACAAAAGCAAGCAGACCGAGCGATGGTTGAAGAAGAATCCCAAGTTCTGCCTGGTATTCCAGCCAGTTTACAGTCCTTGGGTTAATCACATAGAACGGCTGTGGCACAAGTTGCATGAAACCATCACGCGCAATCATCAATGCAGAAGGATGGCCAACCTGCTGGCTCGAGTGAAACACTTCATGGATACCGTGTCTCCTTTCCCGGGGAATGGCTATGGCACAGCGAAGGTGTAGCACTATTAGGATCAGTTATTTAGGGAAAAGGAATGATGTTGTAATAACATTGGAAATAGTGCCAAGTAAGATACTTAATAGACCAAGTAATGGTAGGTGGGCTGATGGTAATTACAACATGTCGTTAGTGTCATTGTTAAATTCATCATATGAAATGATAAATACAAGCAAGCAATACAAGCCGTATACTCTTGGTAAAGATCATATTTTGGCTAGAGCTATAAATTCAGATGTAAGTAATAAAAAGCTTAGTCACTTTGAGGCGGCACTATTAGCTCGACCTGAGTTATCTCAACTTGAGAATCGTATAGAGGTTTATAAAAATATAGTTGAATTAGCTATACATCTTGAATGAGTAAAGCCGGGATAACCCGGCTTTATTATCAGATTATTTATTGTGCCGCTTATAAAGCCGCTGAACGACATCCTGTAATCCCAGCCCTTCGTTTTGCAGCAGCACGGTCAGGTGGTAGAGCAGATCGGCGGATTCGTTGATGAGCTCCTCCCGATCCTTGGCCATGGCGGCCAGCGCCACTTCAACACCTTCCTCACCTACCTTCTGAGCTATGCGCTTGGTGCCTTTGTCGTAGAGGCTGGCGGTGTAGCTGGTGGCCGGATCGGCCCCTTTGCGGGCGGCCAGTACCTGCTCCAGCTCTGCCAGAAAACCGAGCGGTGGCAGCGGGTGACCATGGAAGCAGGAGGTTGTCCCCTTGTGGCAGGTGGGGCCGACGGGGTTGGCGGCGATCAGCAGAGAGTCCTGATCGCAGTCGGTGCTGATGGCCACGAGTTTGAGCACATGGCCCGAGCTTTCACCCTTGGTCCAGAGCCGCTGTTTGCTGCGGCTAAAGAAGGTGACCTGACCTGTGGTCTGGGTCTTTTCCAGCGCCTCGCGGGTCATAAAGCCCTGCATCAGCACCTCGCCACTGGCGGCGTGCTGGACGATGGCGGGGATCATGCCATCGCATTTTTCCCAGTCGAGCTGTTCAATTAATAAGTTGGAATTATGCACGGGTATCGGCTCCTCTATTATCAGACCGGCACTCAGGGCGGGGGATCATGGCGCATTTACATTTTTCCCAGTCGAGCTGCTCGGCAAGAGGGCGCGCGCTGGCGGTTGTTTGTGCATTTTCAGAGAAGTTATTCACGGATGGCGACTCCTTCGGTTTTCAGCCAGCGTTTCAATTCGGGAATGGGGATAAGGCCCTTGTGGAACACGGAGGCGGCCAGAGCCCCGTCCACGTCGGCGAGGGTAAAGGCATCGCGAAAGTGCGCCATGGCACCGGCGCCGCCGGAGGCGATCAGCGGCACCTTGCAGACGCTGCGCACCAGCTTGAGCTGGTCGAGATCATAACCCTGACGCATGCCGTCCTGATTCATCACGTTCAGCACGATTTCGCCCGCGCCGCGCTTTTGCACCTCCTGCACCCAGTCGAGAGTGTGCCAGGCGGTGGTGCGGGTGCGGCTCTCGTCACCGGTAAACTGTTTGACCTGATAATGGCCCGTGTCGGCATCGAAGTAGGAGTCAATGCCCACCACCACGCACTGCACGCCAAAGCGCTCGGCCAGTCGGCTGATAAGCGTCGGATCGGCCAGCGCCGGAGAGTTGATGGAGACCTTGTCGGCACCAAATTCGAGGATCTGGCGGGCGTCTTCCACGCTTTTGATGCCACCGGCGACGCAGAAGGGGATATCGATCACCTCCGCTACCCGGCTCACCCAGCTCTTGTCCACTACCCGGGCATCGCTGGAGGCGGTGATGTCATAGAACACCAGCTCGTCAGCCCCTTCCTCGGCGTAGCGACGGGCCAGCTCGACAATGCCGCCCATCACCTCGTGGTTGCGAAACTGCACCCCTTTGACCACCACGCCATCCTTCACGTCGAGGCAGGGGATAATGCGTCTTGCCAGCATCAGTTGCCTCCTGTGGTATCGGCTGCGGGGGCTTGCCAGCAGGCGATGGCGTCACCCACCGAGAATTTGCCCTCCAGCAGGGCGCGGCCAAGGATGATCCCCTTGACGCCGGAGCCCTTGAGCGCCTCGATATCCGCGATGCCGCCAATGCCGCCGGAGGCCTGAAAGGCGACGCTCGGGTAGCGGGCGCAGAGATCACGATAGAGCTCGACGTTGGTGCCAGCCAGGGTGCCGTCACGGCTGATGTCGGTGCAGAGCACATGCTTGAGCCCGGCGGGGAGGAAGCGCTCGATCAGCGCCTCGATGGTCACACCGCTGTTCTCCTGCCAGCCTGCCACAGCGATATGGCGATTGCCCTGCTCATCGATATTGACGTCCAGCGCCAGCACGATCTGCTCGGGGCCATATTTCTCCATCCAGCTCGCCACCAGATCCGGGGATTTGACGGCGGTGGAGCCAATCACCACCCGGCTGGCGCCGGCGGCCAGCAGATCCGCTACATCCTGTTCGGTGCGCACGCCGCCGCCGACCTGCACTGGCGCTTCAGTGGCCGACAGCAGTTGGGTCAGCAGGGGCAGCTGGCGCGCCTTGGCATCCTTGGCGCCGTCCAGATCTACCAGATGGAGCTGCACCGCTCCCTGAGAGACATATTCATCGAAGCGGGCCTGCGGGCTGCTGCTGTATTCGGTCTTCTGGTCGTAGTCCCCCTGATAGAGGCGAACCACCTGACCGTTGATAAGGTCAATTGCGGGAATGATCATTCAAAGCTCCAGAAAATTTTGCAGCAAACGGGCACCGGCTGCGCCTGAGCGCTCCGGGTGGAATTGGGCGCCAAAGAAGTTGTCACGGGCGACAATCGCGGTAAAAGGCTTGCCGTAGTCGCAGGTCGCCAGCGTCGCTTCGGTCACCTCCAGCGCATAGGAGTGCACGAAGTAGAAGTAGCTGCCGCTCGGGATCCCCTTGAGCAGAGGATGGGTCTCGTCATGCTCAATCTGGTTCCAGCCCATATGGGGCAGGCGCAGATTACCCACCTCCATCAGCCGGATCTTGCCCGGCACTATGCCAAGGCAGTCGATAAGCGTATCTGGCGAACCCTCTTTGCCCATGCTCTCTTCGGAGGCCTCCGCCAACATCTGCATGCCGAGGCAAAAGCCCAGCAGCGGCTGTTTGGCGGCGCGAATGAGCGGTACCAGCCCGCGCTCGTTGAGGTTCTTCATGGCGGCCACCGCGGTGCCGACGCCGGGCAGGATCAGCTTGTCCGCCTGTTCGATATCGGCTGCCAGGCTGGAGACCAGCGGCTGCACACCGAGGCGTTCGAACGCCATTCTGACCGAGGCCAGATTGGCGCAGCCAGTATTGATAATGACCAGCTTCTGCTTGCTCACATCCATCACAGCACTCCCTTGCTGGAGGGAAGCTCGCTTCCTTCCACCCGAATGGCCTGACGCAGGGCGCGGCCAAAGCCTTTGAACAGCGCCTCCACCTGATGGTGGGTGTTGCCGCTGCCCACCTTCATCTGCAATGTGATGGCCATGGCGTCCGACAGCGAGCGGAAGAAGTGGGGCACCATCTCGGTGGCCATCTCGCCCACCTTGTCGCGGCCAAAGCCGCTCGGGCAGTCGAATACGAAGTAGGGGCGACCGCTGAGATCCAGCGCGGTGCTCACCTCCTGCTCGGTCAGCGGGCGCGCATCGATCACCGCCTGCACCTCGTCCATCGCCAGCACGAAGCCGAAACGGCCGATGCCGCGCTTGTTGCCAAGGGCCTGACGCAGCGCCTGACCTAGGGCCAGTCCGACGTCTTCCACCGTGTGGTGATCGTCGATATGCAGATCGCCGCTGACGTTCAGCTTGAGCTGGAAACCGGCGTGGGTGGCAATTTGATCCAGCATGTGATCAAAGAAGCCGATGCCGGTGGCGATCTGGTTGCCGCCGCTCTTGTCCAAATCTAGGGCCACCTTAATACGGGTCTCCTTGGTGTAGCGTTCCACCGAGGCTACGCGCCCCTTGGATAACAGCTGATCACGGATGGCGGGCCAGTTGTGATCCTGCGGGTGGTAGCGGATCCCGCCAATGCCCATGTTCTCGGCCAGCTGCAGATCGGTCTGGCGATCGCCAATCACGAAGGAGTTGGCAAAGTCGATGCGACCGGAGGCGAGATACTCCTTCACCAACCCGAGGTGGGGCTTGCGGCAGCTGCAGCCGTCGGTGGGGAAGTGGGGGCAGATCAGCACCTGTTCCCACTTCACCCCTTGCGATTCAAACAGGTGCATCATCAGGTCGTGAGGGGGCTGGAAGTTCTCCAGCGGCAGGCTGGCGGTGCCCAGCCCATCCTGATTGGTCACCATCACCAGCACATAGCCGGCGGCCTGCAACTCGCGCAACACCGGAATGACCATGGGCTCGAAGCGCAGCTTGGCGAGGCTATCCACCTGCTTGTCGGTCACCGGCTCTTCAATCAGGGTGCCGTCGCGGTCGATAAACAAAAACGGGGTCTTCATCGCTACATCCTTGTCTTACAAAGTGGGAGAGGGCAGATCACGCAATACCGCCAGCACGGCATCCATCTCGCCCTGATAGCCGATGGTGACCCGAATGCTGTTGTCCAGACCCGGCTTGGTCGAGAAGTCCCGCAGTATGATGCCGGCGGCCTTCATGGCGGCAAAGACGGCGGCGCCATCCACAAAGCGCACCAGCACGAAGTTGCCCTTGTCTTCGAATATTTCCTTCACGCAGGCAAGCTTTGTCAGCTCTGCCTTGAAAGCGGCTTTTTGCTTGTTGAGCTCCATCACTCGCTCGTGCATCAGCTCCAGCCCCATGGGGGAGAGGGCCTGCGCCGCGATCTGGGCGATGGGCTCAGGGATGGGATAGGGGGCGATCACCTTGGCCAGCATGGCGATCACCTCGGGGCTTGCCAGCGTAAAGCCGCAGCGGATCCCCGCTAGGGCAAAAGCCTTGGAGAGGGTGCGGGTCACCACCAGATTGGGGAAGCGGGCCAGCAGGTCCACCACGGACGCCTCGGGGCAGAACTCGATATAGGCCTCGTCCACCACCAAGATGGCGCGATCCCGCGCTTTTTCCAGCAAAGCGATAAGGCCGTCACGCCCCACCAGATCCCCGGTGGGGTTGTTGGGGGAGCAGAGAAACACCAGTTTCACATCAGACAGACGGTCCGCGATGGCGGGCCAGTCAGGCTGGCGGCTGGCGGTGAGCGGCTGCTCGACGATACCGACGCCACAGGTCTCGGCGCTGATGGCGTACATGCCGTAGGTGGGCGGACAGATGAGGATCTGATCTTCACCCGCTTCGCAGAAGGTGCGGATCAAGAGCTCGATGGCCTCATCGGCGCCGCGGCTCACCAGCACCTGATCGGGATTGACCCCGGCGTAGGCGGCATAGCCGTTCACCACCTCGGCCGGTTGGCACTCGGGGTAGCGGTTGAGGCGGTTCCCCTCGATGGTAAAGGGATAGGCCTGCGGCGCCTCATTGGCGTTGAGCCAGACGTGGCCCTTGCCGCCGATGCGGCGAGCGGATTGATAGGGGGTGAGGGCCCGCACCACGCGGCGCGCCAGATTGGCAATGCTCATGACAAATCCTTCTGCTGTGCTGTTGGTTGGGGCGCGGCGGCCAGGGCGTTCAATCTCAGCGTCACGGCGTTCTTGTGGCCATCGAGCCCTTCGGCCTGAGCAATGCGCTCGACGATGGGGCCAAGGCCCTGAATGCCGCGCTCGCTCAGCTCCTGCACCGTGTAGCGGCGCTGATAATCGGCGAGGCCAAGGCTCGAGCAGGTGCGGGCATAGCCATAAGTGGGCAGAGTGTGGTTGGTGCCGCTGGCGTAATCGCCGACTGACTCGGGGGTCCATGCTCCCAGAAAGATGGAACCGGCGTTCTCAAGCTGGTCCAGCAGATCGCGGGGGGCGCGGGTCTGCACGATCAGGTGCTCCGGCGCGTAGGCGTTGGAGATGGCACACGCCTCGGCCAGATCGTCACAGAGGATCACCAGACTTGAGCCCAGCGCCTGGGCGGCGATATCGCGGCGGCTCAACTTGGCCAGCTGGCATTTTATTTCCCCTGCGATGGCATCGGCCAGCAGCGGTGAGGTGGTCACCAGCACCACCTGGCTGTCGGGGCCGTGCTCGGCCTGGGAGAGCAGGTCCGCCGCCACGAAGGCCGGGTTGGCGCTCTCGTCGGCAATCACCAGCACCTCGGAGGGGCCGGCCGGCATGTCGATGGCGGCGCCGCGCCAGTCGCGCGAAACCTGGCCCTTGGCTTCGGTCACATAGGCGTTGCCCGGGCCGAAGATCTTGTCCACCTTGGGGATGCTCTCGGTACCGTAAGCCATTGCCGCGATGGCGTGGGCGCCGCCGATGGCGAACACCTTCTCGACGCCGCAGGCGCGGGCGGCAAACAGGATCTCGTCGCTGGCGGGGGACGGGGTGCAGAGCACCACTTCACGGCAACCGGCGATAGCAGCCGGAATGGCCAACATCATCACGGTGGAGGGGAGCGGCGCGCTGCCCCCCGGCACATAGAGGCCGACTCGACTGATGGGTTGGGTGCGCAGCTCGCACACCACCCCGGGCTGGGTTTCTACCCGTACCACCGGCTGCACTTGCGCGGCGTGGAAGGTGCGAATATTGGCAATGGCCGCTTCGATGGCATTTTTGATGTCGTCATCCAGCCGCGCGCAGGCAGCTTCAATCTCATCTTCGCTGACGCGCAACTGCTCACGGGGGGCACGCTCGAAGCGCAGGCTCAGCTCGCGCAGGGCCTCATCGCCACGGCTACGCACCGCGGCGATGATATCCCGCACTACGGCGCCGATATCCGCCTCGTCATTGAGGGCGGGCCGAGTCAGCACGTCGGCCTGCTGGGCAGGGGAGAGGGTCTTCCAGATCAGGGTCTGCATGATGTCCCTTCCTTATTCCATCATTTTTTCGATGGGCAGCACCAGAATGGAGCTGGCGCCGAGGGCCTTGAGCTGCTCCATGGTCTCCCAGAACAGGGTCTCGCTGGAGACGACGTGCAGGGCCACCTGATTGGTGTCACCGGCCAGTTGCATGATGGTGGGGCGCTCGGCACCCGGCAGCAGATCGGTGATGGCATCGAGCTTGTCTTTGGGGGCGTGCAGCATGATGTATTTGCTCTCGCGGGCCTGCTGCATCCCCTGAATGCGGGGCAGCAGTTTGTCGATGAGCTTCTGTTTGGCATCAGACAAGGGGTTGGGGGCCTGGACCAGTACCGCCTTGGAGCGGTAGATCACCTCCACCTCTTTGAGGCCATTGGCTTCCAGGGTCGCGCCGGTGGAGACCAGATCGCAGATGGCATCGGCCAGGCCTGCGCGGGGTGCCACTTCCACCGAGCCGCCCAGCATCACGCTCTTGAAGCCAAGGCCCTTTTCGTCAAAGAAGCGCTTGAGCAGCCCGGGATAGGAGGTGGCGATGCGCTTGCCGGCAAGGCTAGCTGGCCCTGTGTAGTTCACATCTTCCGGCACCGCCAGCGAGAGGCGGCAGCCGCCAAAGTCCAGCTGCTTGAGGGTTTTGACCTCGAAGGGCAGTCCCTGTGAAGCGCGAATAAGCTGCACCTCTTCCAGCACGTTCTCGCCGATGATGCCAAGGTCGACCACCCCTTCCATCACCAGACCCGGGATATCGTCATCACGGACCCGCAGGATATCGATGGGCATGTTCTCGACATGGGCGATAAGGCGCTGCTCGCGCAGGTTGATTTTCAGACCACAGCTCTTGAACAGGGCTTGGGAGTCCTGGCTCAGACGACCGGACTTTTGCATGGCGATACGCAGACGTTGTGTTTCCATTGCTCGATTTCCTTCTAGTCAAAAACGAAAAAACCCTCGGAAGTGGGTGCTTCCGAGGGTTTATGAATCTTGCGGTCCTTTTGGAAGTCACCAGTTAAGTGTCTTCCAGCAGTCAACCTCCTGAAAGACTAGTCGGGATGATGATGGTGGTGATGAGTCTTCAGGGTGGTGAACTTCATGTAATCAATCCTTTACAAAATAAGATGTCGTAATTGACGCCTGATTTAAACTACCTGCCTTGACAGAAAATGCAACCCGAAATTGTGATTTGATCGATTAAAGTGGCGAAAACGGTTTTCTGGTCGATAACTAGACAATAACCCCTGCAGGAGTCGCCATCATGCCCAGCCAGGACCTGTTGTTCCCCATTTTGCCCCGGGCGCCCGCTGCGCCCGGCAGCGAAGAGATCAAGCGGGAAGTGAACCAGATCAGCAAAAAGCACCAGCTGCGCAAGACCAGCACTGACAACAGTGACTCCCAGCAGCGCCAGCAGGCATATAACACGCCAGCCAAACGTGATCAGCCCAAGGCGGAAGAGGGCGATCACAAGCCGGACCCCGAGCATCAGATCGATCTGTTCGTCTAGGCAGATTATCTGTCCCGCTTTTGCCGCGCTTTTGGCATAATGGCCGCTTTTGCTGCGGGACGCCCTTTTGACCATCCAGACCCTGTTCAAGCCAGATGGCCCTCTGGCCAGCCATATCGACGGTTTCAAAGCCCGCGCTCCCCAACTGGAGATGGCCGAAGCGGTCGCGCGCGCCATCAAAAGTGGTGGCCGTCTGTTGGTGGAGGCGGGGACCGGTACCGGCAAGACCTACGCCTATTTGGTGCCTGCGCTGGAGTCCGGCAAGCGGGTGGTGATCAGCACCGGCTCCAAGAACCTGCAGGAGCAGCTCTTCTATCGGGATCTCCCGACCATCACAGGGGCGCTCTCCTACACCCCGCCGGTGGCCTTGCTCAAGGGGCGCAGCAACTATCTCTGCATCGAGCGGATGAACCGGCTCTTGAGCGAATCCCATCTGCAAAAGCCTGAAATTCTCAACGATCTGGTGAAGGTCAAATCCTGGTCCACTGCTACCGATAACGGCGATGTGGGGGATATTCCGGGATTGCAGGAGAACGCCGAGATCCTCGCCCACGTCACCAGCACCAACGATAACTGCCTCGGTCGCGACTGCCCCTATTACGACGACTGCCATCTGGTGGTGGCACGACGCCGCGCCATGGACGCCCAGGTGGTGGTGATCAACCACCACCTCTTCTTCGCCGATATGGCGGTGAAAGACACCGGATTTGGTGAGTTGGTGCCCGAAGCGCAAGTCTATGTCTTTGACGAGGCACATCAGCTGCCGGAGATCGCCACCAACTACTTCGGCAAGTCGGTGGGCAGCCGAACGATTCAGGATTTGGCGCAGGATATCCAGCTTGCCTATCGGGCCGAAGCCCACGACATGGCCCAGCTCGGCAAGGCGGCGGACCGGCTCGCTATCGCCAGTCAGGATCTGCGGCTCGCCTTCGGGGTGGATGGCGGTCGTGGTAATACCCGCGACATGCTGCGCCAGCAGCTCTGGGGGCAGGCTTTGGCTCGTCTTAACGATGCGATCGGGCTCTGCTACGAGGTGCTGAAACTGGCTCTCGGCCGTGGCGAGCAGCTGGATCACGCCTTCGAACGGATCAGTGAACTGCGCACCCGCCTGGGTGAAGTGCTGGCGGTCAACCAGACCGGTTTCTCCTACTGGTACGACTGCTCACGGCTTCATTTCACCCTCAATCTGACGCCGCTTTCGGTGGCCGAGCGATTCAGTGCCGAGGTGCAAAGACCGGAGGTGGCCTGGGTCTTTACTTCTGCCACCCTGACGGTGGATATGCGCTTTGATCACTTCAAGGCCGAGCTGGGGTTGGCGGGCAGCGCCGAGCTGATCCTCGACAGTCCGTTCGACTATGGCGAGCAGGCGCGGCTCTGTGTACCCCGTTATCTACCGGAGCCCAACGCCTTTGGCCGTGGAGAGCAACTGGCCAATCTGATGATTCCCCTCATCAACAAGACGCCGGGGGGCTGTTTCTTCCTCTGCACCAGCCATCAGGTGATGCGTCAGGTGGCTGAGGTGCTGCGCCGGGAGATTGGCCGCACCGTCTTGTTGCAGGGGGAGGACAACAAGCAACGGTTGCTCAAGGAGTTTGTGGAGAATGGCCGTGCCGTGCTGGTGGCGACCAGCAGTTTCTGGGAGGGGATCGACGTGCGAGGGGCGGCGTTGTCGTGTGTTATCATCGACAAGCTGCCGTTTGCCAGCCCCGATGATCCGCTGCTCAAGGCGCGGGTGGATGATTGCAAGCTCAAGGGGGGGGATCCCTTCGCCGAGCTGCAGTTGCCCAAGGCGGTGATTGCCCTCAAGCAGGGTGTGGGGCGGCTTATTCGTGATCGCAGTGATCACGGGGTGCTGGTGATCTGTGATCCACGAATGGTCAACAAGCCTTACGGCGCCACCTTTATCAAGAGTCTGCCCGCCATCCCTCGCACCCGGGAGTTGGGAACGTTGGGGAGTTTTTTCGATCGCACTGAACGCGGTGAATAAGTGTGCCGCCAGCTAACAGATTTGAACAACGGGTGAGCATATCTCGCTTGCCGGTTATGTAATTGACTGATTTTATAGAGATTGGAAAGCATGAACGAGTTGAAGATCCTGGCCGTAGATACCGCCACCGAAGCCTGCTCCGCCGCCTTGCTGGTGGGTGACAAGCTATTCTCCCGCTGGGAGGAGGCGCCACGGGATCACACCCGAAAAATCCTGCCCATGGTTCAGGCTGTGTTAGAGGATGCCGGGATAAGTTTGAGTGACCTCGATGCCATCGCGTTCGGCCGCGGCCCGGGCTCCTTTACCGGCGTGCGGATCGGCATCAGTGTGGCGCAAGGTCTGGCGTTTGGTGCGGGTGTGCCGCTGATTGGCATCTCGACCCTGGCCGCCATGGCGCAAGGGGCCTATCGACTGGATGGCGCCGAGCAGGTGCTGACCGCCATCGATGCGCGGATGAACGAAGTCTATTTCGGCCGTTATGAGCTGATTGATGGCCGCATGCAGCTGGTGGGGGACGAGGTGGTGAGCGAGCCCGCGGCACTGGTTGACGTCCGTGGCAAGCTGGCGGGTCGGGTGACCTGCGTCGGCACCGGTTTTGAAACCTATGGCGAGACCCTGAGTGGTCTGGCCGATGAGCTGGCGGAGAGTCAGGTGCGCTTCCCGGCGGCAGAGGACATGCTGCCGCTGGCCCGCGCCGCCTGGCTGGCGGGGGAGGCTGTGCCTGTGGAGAAGGCGACGCCGGTCTATTTGCGTGACAAGGTGACCTGGAAAAAACTGCCGGGTCGCGAATAAGGGCAGGAGCGCTGACGTCATGTCGCTCTTGCCGCTCATCAGCTGCAACACAAGCGGATGGCCCGACGGGCCACGCTGGCAACAGGAGAGAGACATGATGCGTAATACCAGAAGCGACATGATGAAACGCGGGATGGTGGTCGGGGCGCTGGCCCTGCTGCTCGGGGCCTGCAGCTCGGTTCCCAAGGAGCTGGCCTATGAGCCCGAAAACCAGCTGGTGGCCTATCAACCCGCCCTTGGCGGAATGGAAGGCAAACCGGCCCGCTGGAGCGGCGTTATCTCGGCGGTGCACAACAAGGCGGATCAGAGTGTTATTGAAGTGGTCTATCTGCCACTTAAATCCAACGGTGTGCCGGAGCAGACCGAGCAGAGCCCGGGCCGTTTTCTGGCCATCATGAAGGGTTTTGTCGATCCGACCCTCTACGCCAAGGGGCGCAGCCTGACAGTGCTTGGCACCATAGGCAAACCGGTGGATAGCCAGATTGGCGAGCACAAGTACCGCTTCTCTGTGCTCAATGTGACGGGCAGCAAGCTGTGGCCGCCAGTCAAGGAGGTGGAGGTACGCTATATGGACCCTTACTTCTACGACCCCTTCTATGATCCCTTCTGGCCGAGACGGCCGCTGCGTCGCTAAGGCTTGCCATGATCAAGAGCATCAAAAGCACTCTGCACGAGCGGCTGCTTACGCTGGCGGATGGTCGGCAGGTGGCCCTGCTTGAGAATCAACTCGCGGATCAGGCTCAGCAGGGCAAACCCCTGCTGATTGCCCTGCATGGCTGGCTCGACAATAGCGCCAGCTTCTTGCCGCTGGCGCCCCATCTGGGGGATTTTCACCTCATCTGTGTCGATCTGCCGGGACATGGTCACTCCGATCACAAAACCACCCCTTATGTCTTTGTTGACTGGCTGGACGATCTCTACCAGATCGCGCAGGCGGCCGACTGGTCGCGCTTCACTCTGCTCGGTCACTCCCTCGGGGCGTTGATCGCCTCCGCCTATGCCGGGGTGTTTCCCGAACAGGTGGAGCGGTTGATCATGCTGGAGGGGCTGGGTCCGCTCAGTCAGCCCGATGAGGAGGTACCTGCCCAGCTGCGACGTGCGATTTTAAACCGCAGTCGCACCCGGGAGCGCAGTGCCAACGGCTTTGCTTCCATCGATGAAGCTGTCGCCGCCCGTTGCAAAGTGGCGGATATCACGCCGCAGGCGGCGCGTATTATCTGTGAGCGGCAGCTTGAAGAGCGGGCAGGGCGCTGGCACTGGCGTAGCGATCCCCGTTTGCGGGATCTGTCGCCCCTGAGAATGAGCGAAGGACAAGCTCGGGCACTGATGGCGGCTATCCGTTGTCCGGTGCTGTTGATGCAGGGGGAGCAGGGCTTTGCTGCGCTTGAAGCCCAATGGCAGGCCCGTCAGGATGCCTTCCAGCAGATCGAGCGGGTCATATTGGGTGGAAACCACCATTTTCATATGGAAAATTCGGTTGATACGGCCGTTTGTATCGTAAAGTTTTGTCAAGTTCGGTAGAATCGCCAGCTTTCAATAATTCCAGGTTTGTTTTCTCCCTCACATTTTTCTGTTGTTAATTTGCTGTTAATTGATGTTGCGCTGTGTAAATATGTGCGGCATTAGAGCATCAGCTTAAAACAACCGATTAAAATGGATGTGAACCGGGACGGAGGCAACACAGTGAGCGCACAGGTGCTAGTTATGCAGGAGAAGTTTGTGGAAAAAGTCTGGCTGAAACGTTATCCGGAAGGGGTCCCCGCCGAGATCAATCCAGACCAATACAGCTCCCTGGTCGAGATGTTCGAATCCTCGGTGACCCAGTTTGCCGATCAGCCCGCCTTCGTCAACATGGGCCAAACCATCACCTACCGCCGACTGGAAGAGCAGTCCCGCGCCTTTGCTGCCTATCTTCAAAACGAGCTGAAGCTGGAGAAAGGGGATCGGGTTGCGGTGATGATGCCTAACCTGCTGCAATACCCCATCGCCGTGTTCGGCATCCTGCGCGCCGGCATGATCGTGGTCAACGTCAACCCGCTCTATACCCCGCGCGAGCTGGAGCATCAGCTCAAGGACTCCGGTGCCAAAGCCATCGTCATCGTCTCCAACTTCGCCCATACCCTGGAAAAAGTGGTCTATGACACCCCGATCAAGCACGTTATCCTGACCCGGATGGGGGATAACCTGGGGCTGGCCAAGGGCACCCTGGTCAACTTCGTGGTCAAGTACGTCAAGAAGCTGGTGCCGAAATACAATCTGCCCCACGCCACCACCATGCGTCAGGCCCTCTCCAAGGGGCGTTTCCTGCAGTACATCAAGCCGGAGATCACCAACGACGATCTCGCCTTCCTGCAGTACACCGGTGGCACCACCGGCCTCTCCAAAGGGGCCATGCTGACTCATCGCAACATGATTGCCAACGTCGAGCAATGCCTCGGCGTCTATGGCCCCATGCTGGAGCGTGGCAAGGAGTTCGTGGTCACCGCGCTGCCGCTCTACCACGTCTTTGCCCTGACTGTGAACTGCCTGCTCTTTATGCGTATCGGCGGTTACAACCTGCTGATCAGCAACCCGCGCGACATCCCGGGTTTTGTCAAAGAGATCAAGAAGTACCCCTTCACCTGCATTACCGGGGTCAACACCCTGTTCAATGCGCTGGTCAACAACGAAGAGTTTCAGGGGATCGCCTTTGACAAGCTCAAGCTGACCATCGGTGGCGGCATGGCGGTGCAGCGCGCGGTCGCGGAGAAGTGGAAGACGCTGACCGATACCCCGCTGCTGGAAGGCTATGGCCTGACTGAGTGCTCGCCGCTGGTGAGCGTCTGTCCCTACGACCTCACTGATTACAACGGCTCTATCGGTTTGCCGGTCTGCTCTACCGAGATCCGTCTGGTAGATGACAACGGTCAGGTGATCCACGCCCTCGGCACCCCGGGCGAAATGCAGGTTCGTGGCCCGCAGGTGATGGTTGGCTACTGGCAGCGCCCCGAGGCGACCGCCGAAGTGATGCAGGATGGCTGGCTCTGTACCGGTGATATCGCGGTGTGCGACGAACAGGGCTTCTTCAAGATCGTTGACCGCAAGAAGGACATGATCCTGGTCTCCGGTTTCAACGTCTATCCGAACGAGATCGAAGATGTCGTTGCCCTGCACCCGAAAGTGCTGGAAGTGGCCGCCGTCGGTGTGCCGCACAAGGTTTCCGGCGAGCTGGTGAAGATCTTTGTGGTCAAGAAAGATGCAAAATTGCAGGAGGACGAGATTATTGCCCACTGCCGCAAACATCTGACTGCCTATAAGGTGCCGAAACTGGTAGAATTTCGTGACGAACTTCCCAAGACCAATGTGGGCAAGATCCTGCGCCGCGTACTGCGCGACGAGGAGATTGCCAAGCAATAACCGGACTGAAGCTGCAGAATCTTCTGCAAACCAGCACCGTCGTTATGCAAAACCGTGGGTCATCCCACGGTTTTTTCTTTTTGGCCCTGATCAACCGCGCAGGCACAGATGCACTATCAACTTATCACTCAGCAAGACGAACTTGAGCAGTATCTCGCTTCTCTGGCCGACGTTCCCCTGGCTATCGATACTGAATTCGTTCGCACCCGTACCTACTACCCCCAGCTTGGCCTGTTCCAGATCTATGACGGCGAGCATCTGGCGCTGCTGGATCCGCTCACCCTGGATCTCTCCGCCCTCTGGCAGCGACTGGGCCGGGAAGGGCAGATCGCCATCCTGCACGCCTCTGGCGAAGATCTGGAGCTTATCCAGCATCAGGCGGGCCACCTGCCCAACCAGATGCACGACACCCAGCTGGCTACCGCCTTTCTCGGTTACGGCGTCTCGGTCGGCTTTGGTGCGCTGGTGAACGAATTCCTTGGGGTCGAGCTGGAAAAAGATCAAGCGCGCACCGATTGGCTGGCCCGCCCGCTTACACCGCGTCAGCTCGAATACGCGGCAGCGGATGTCTTTTACCTGATGCCGCTCTACGAGAAGGTGATGGCCAAACTGCGGGAAAGCGGCAAGTTTGCCTGGTTCGAGCAGGAGTGCCAGAACCACTCCGCCCGCAAGACCCAGTGCAGCGATCCCCGTCAGGCTTATCTTGACATCGTCAACGCCTGGCAGCTGGGTCGCCGCGAGCTCGCCATTCTGCGCGAGCTGGCCGCCTGGCGCCAGCAAGAGGCGGTGCGCCGGGATCTGGCCCTCAACTTTGTGGTGAAAGAGCTGCACCTGTTCAAGGTGGCGGAGCGTCGTCCTGCCTCCCTGCGGGATCTCAACGAGCTCGGCCTATCGCCCATCGAGATCAAGATCCACGGCAAGCGGATGCTCGATATTGTCGCCAAGGCGCAGCAGAGCGATCCTGACAGCTGGCCCGAGCCCATTCGCCGGCTGGTGGACTTCCCCCAGTACAAGGCCGAGCTCAAGCGCATCAAGGCCATGGTGGAAGAGAAGGCCAAGGCGAGCAATATTCCGCCCGAGCTGATTGCCAGCAAGAAGATCATTCACCAGTACTTCACCTGGAGCTGGCGGATGAACGACGAAGAGCGGGCTCGCAGCGACAAACCGATGCTGCTGCAAGGGTGGCGTCATGAGCTGGTCGGTCACCTGCTGGCACAATAAGCCACCAGACGGTTGCATCTATAAATAAATCCTCACCCTCGGGTGGGGATTTTTATTGGGCGAAAGAGACAAACAGGCATGCTGAACTGGAGAACACAGAGGGCTATGGCTGGCCGGATGGCAGGAGTCGAGAATGAAAAAGAGAGCAGAGAAGAAAAGGCAGCGGAACACCGCTGCCTTTTTTGATCACCAGATAGGCTGGATCAGATAGGGGTTGCTCGCCTTCTCGCGGCCGAAGGTGGAGCTGGGGCCGTGGCCCGGGATAAAGACGACTTCGTCGCCCAGCGGCAGCAGGGTCTCGGTGATCGACTTGATCAGCGTACCGTGATCCCCACGGGGGAAGTCGGTGCGGCCGATGCTGCCGGCAAACAGCACATCGCCAACCCAGGCGAGTTTTTCGGCCTGGTTCAGCAGCACGATATGGCCCGGGGTGTGGCCGGGGCAGAAGTAGACATCCAGCTCGCACTGGCCAAGCTGCACCTTGTCACCCTGATCAAGCCAGCGATCCGGCGTGAAGGCGGGGGTATGGGCGAAGCCGAACATCTGGCTCTGCTGGGGCAGCATGTCGAGCCAGAAGGCGTCCTCCTTGTGGGGGCCGGTAATGGCGACGCCGGTCTTTTCCCGCAGCTCGGCGGCGGCACCCACATGATCCAGATGACCGTGGGTCAGCAGGATGTGGGTCAGGGTCAGGCCGCGTTTGGCGATGGCGGCCAGCAGTTTGTCCGCTTCGCCGCCCGGATCGATCAGGGCGGCCTGATGGGTCTCGTCACACCAGATGAGGGAGCAGTTCTGGGCGAACTGGGTGACCGGAATCACCTCGAATTTCAACATAGAGTTCCTCTCTTGGGATGGGTCAGCCGCGCAGCGCGCTGGCATGCTGCTCGGCGAAATAGTCGAGACAGGCCTGTTTGTCACCGCGGAATACGATGCGCTCCTGCTTGTTGCCAAGCTGATAGAGATACATGGGGTCGTAGTAGCGGGTCAGCAGCAACGTGATCCAGGCCAGATGCAGCCCGGTATCACCGCTCTTTTCCTGCTCGGTGAGGGCGGTCTGCATCAGGGCATCCAGCTCGCGGTGGGCCTGATCGCCAAGACGGCGCTTGAGGCGGGCCAACGCATCGGTGAGATAGGCGGCAAACAGCGGCCATCCCTCTTCTTGGCCATACATGGCTTGATAGCGCAGCCAGAGATCGTGCACGTAATCTTCTCGGATCTGCTCGGCGCGATCGATCTGCGGTACATCCACCACCACCAGCGGTGCCTGACTCATGGCCTCATGGAGGGAGAGGGGCAGGCAGCAGCGGCCAATCAGGCGGCTCTCGTCCTCGACCACGAAGGCATGCTCGCCCTGATGGCGGCGCTTGAGCAGCTCGATGGCCATGTTGTTTTCAAAATTGATGTTGCTGGGCTGGCCGCCGGGCAGCTGACCAAACGACGAGCCCCTGTGATGGGCGTGTCCTTCCAGATCGAGCGCCTGAGCTACGTGGTCCAGCATATGGGTCTTGCCGGAGCCGGTCATGCCGGTCAGCACAGTCCAGCGGCACTCGGCAGAGGCCTTGTCCTGGGTGTCGATCAGGAAACGGCGCAGCTCCTTGTAGCCACCGGCGACGCGGGGGCGAGTCACCCCGGCATCAGCCAGCCACTGTTGTACAGTTTGCGAGCGCAGGCCGCCGCGAAAGCAGTAGAGCAGGGCATCGGGCTGCTGGCGCAACTGCTCCAGCCAGCCTTCGAGTCGTTCGGCACGTACTGCTCCCCCCACCAGCTTGTGTCCAAGCTCAATGGCGGCGGCCTGACCCTGCTTCTTGAAGCAGGTCCCCACCTGGGCGCGCTCATCGTCTGTCATCAAGGGCAGGCTGGTCGAGCAGGGGAAGGCCCCCTCCTTGAACTCGATGGGGGCGCGCACATCAATCAACGGTACATCGCCTAAAAAAATCTGGGCGTAGTCCGTGGCCAGTGGCAATTCACTCATTGGACAATCTCGATAAAGCGGGAGCCCTCAAGGGGCTTGATCTGACCGATGGGCGAGAGTGTTAGCCCAGCTTCTTGCGCGATGGCGAGCAGTTCGGCTTCGCTCTCTTTACCCACGGCGACCAGCAGGCCGCCGCTGGTTTGCGGATCGCACATGATGTTGCGGGTGCGATCGTCCATGGCATCGAGCTTGTGGCCGTAGGAGTCGTGATTGCGCAGGGTACCGCCCGGGACGCAGCCCTCGGCGAGGTAGTAATCCACCTCATCAAGCAGCGGCAGCGCCTTGAAGTCGAGGCGGGCGCTGACGCCAGAGCCTTCACACATCTCCAGCAGATGACCCGCCAGACCAAAACCGGTCACGTCGGTCATGGCGTGGACACCCGGCAGCTCGGCAAAACGCTGGCCAATCTTGTTGAGGGTGCACATGGCGTTGGGGGCCAGCTGCTCGTGTTCGGGTTTCAGCTTGCCCTTCTTCTGGGCGGTGGTGAGGATACCGATACCAAGGGGCTTGGTCAGATAGAGGGTGTCACCCACCTTGGCGGTGTCGTTCTGCTTGATGGCGTCCAGGGGCACGATACCGGTGACCGCGAGGCCGAAGATGGGCTCGGGGGCATCGATGCTGTGGCCACCGGCCAGTGAAATACCCGCTTCGTGGCACACCTGACGGCCGCCGTCGATCACCTGCTGGGCCACTTCGGCGGGCAGGGTATTGATGGGCCAGCCGAGGATGGCGATGGCGACGATGGGCTTGCCGCCCATGGCATAGATATCGCTGATGGCGTTGGTGGCGGCGATGCGGCCAAAGGTGAAGGGGTCATCGACGATGGGCATGAAGAAGTCGGTGGTGGAGACAATGCCCTGACCGTTGCCGATATCGACCACGGCCGCGTCATCCTTGCTGCTGTTGCCAACGATCAGGGTCGGGTCGTTGAAGCCCGGGATCTGGCTCTTGAGTATGGTGTCGAGTACCTTGGGAGAGATTTTGCAGCCGCAGCCAGCGCCGTGGCTGTATTGGGTCAGACGAATGGAAGACATACTTACCCCTTTTATTTGCAAACAGAGCAGAGGCTCTGTGGAGCCGTCTTGGTCAATGGGCGGCCTTGTAGAGAGAAGGACAAGAAGCCGCAAATATGGGTGGCCTCGGTGCCAACAGGGGCAGCGATGACTGGCAGTTATGAAAGACCGCCAGGCCGGACGGGGAAGAAAAGGGCGACAAGGTGCGCCAGCGCAGCCCCGCCAAGGGCCACAGGACGGGGCATTATGCCACATTTGCCCCTTGGGGTTCGAACAGGAATTCACATAAACAGCAGGGAATTGCCCGCACTTGCCTGTCATCGGTCTGGATCCGGCGCTGGCTGATTGATTGCAGTACAGATGCAGCAAAGAGAACGTCAAAGAGACCAACAGCACGCAACCACTGCGTCATCAGGAGGAGAGCTTAGTGACCACCACATTTTTGGTTAACCACCCCATCACCACGGTGCAGTTTGCGGCGTTGTTGGCGCAGACCTCGCTGGGGGCGAGACGGCCGCTGGACCATCCGGCCACCCTGCAGGGCATGCTGGATAACGCCAATTTGCTGATCACCGCCTGGCAGGGCGAGACCCTGGTCGGTGTGGCCCGCTCGGTGACCGATTTTCATTTTTGCTGCTACCTCTCGGATCTGGCGGTGGCCGAGTCGGTGCAGGGGCAGGGGATTGGCAAAGCCCTTATTCGCGAGACGTTTTTGCAATTGCAGCCCGGCTGCAAGCTGATCCTGCTGGCCGCACCGCAGGCAGTGGCGTACTACCCCAAGCTCGGATTTAGCCAGCACCCGAGCGCCTGGGTGATGAGCAGTCTGGATGAACTGGTGCTGGATGAGTTGGCATAAGCCCGTCAACTCATCCAGACAGGGTGAGATTAACTTATCCGGCTTGCTTCAGCGCCGGTTGCCGTGACTTGCCACAGCGGCGCAGACGCCGCTGCAGTGGCCGCTCCAGCAGGTTGTAACTTAAAGAAGATAGCCCGATCAGCACCGCCAGCATCAGTAAGGTTGCCACAACCCCCAGCAGCGGGTTGGTCTGGCCATACCACCACTCGGTGAGCCCCGGTGCCAGATAGTGGATGAGCTCGCAGCCGGTGAGCAGCACCAGCGCATGGAGCAGGTAGATAGAGTAGGAGAGATCCCCCAGCCAGTTGGTGAAGCGGTTATCCAGGAGGCGCAGCAGCGTGCTTTGGCGATTGCTTTGGCAGGCGGCAATCCAGATCAGCAGCACGTAGGAGGCGATCAGCAGCAGTGTCAGTGGTGGCGTCATGGTGAACTGCATCAGCGCGAAGGGCAGCACAAAGGCGACCAGCAGCGGCAGATCTCGCTTCATCATGGGCACGCCTTGCGCGGCCTTGACCCTCGGCAGCAGCCAGAGGCCGAGCACAAATTCACTCACCCCGCGCCCCACCGCTAAGGCGCCGCTGGTGACATCCAGGGTGCCGCGACTGTGCACGATAAAGGCCAGCACCGTCAGCGCCAGCAGGGGGGCGAGATGGCTCCAGCGACTGCGGGTGACTGCGAGGGGAATCAGCAGCGGGAACAGCAGGTAGCTGATCCACTCCACGCTCAGGGACCAGGCGGCGAAGTTCCAGGTCAGCCCGTGATCGGTCATCACCTGCAGCAGCAGGAAGGCGCTCGGCAGCGCCTCGGCCGGGGTGAAGGGGGAGCCGAAGGGGGGCATCCCTTCCCACTCCCACATTTTGAACAAGGGGCCGGCGTAGAAGCCCACCCCGTGCTGCGCCTTGTAAAGCTCCCAGCCGACCAGCAGCAGCAGGGTCACCAGATAGAGGGGGTAGACACGGGTCAGCCGCAGCCAGAGAAAACGGCCATAGCTCACGGTGCGGGGCGTGCGGGTGAAGGCCTCGCCATAGACATGGGCCAGCACCACGCCGCTCAAAATAAAGAACAGGTCGACCCAGAGGTAGCCATTCTCGATGAGCTGGGTGTGGCCTGCGATCGGCTCCATCCACTGGGGAAAGAGCAGCAAGCGGGCATGGAACAGCACCACCATCAGGGCAGCGATGCCCCGCAGCGGCGTTAACAGCGGCAATGATTGATTCATAACGGGATCCTTTGTGATGTTCAGCTTGGCCTGACATCGGTTTTTATTGTTGTACCGTCCATCACTCCTGATGGGACGGTTGCCCCGGCTTGGCTGCCGCAGGCGGGATCACACTACGGAAAAGAGAGTCATACGGGTGTGATTTAAATCATAAATGTGCAGTTATTGTGCAAAGAAATTTAAACAGATAAAGACGTGGGACGCAGGCAGGGAAAGAGGAGGAGAGAGAACACCCATAAAGCAGAGAGGGTGGTCAACGGGGCGAGCGTCAGGCTTAGGCCTATAGGACGCGATGTAAAACAATCAGGCCCGCAAGGGGCCTGATTGATCACAAGGGGAGGGTGGTTGCCGATCAGCGGGCGCGTACCACCAGACCCTTGAGGTAGAAGCCTTCCGGATAGGCGGTACCGATGGGGTGATCGGAGGCCTGGGAGAGCAGCTCCAGGATCTGGGCATCGCGACCGGCATCGAGCGCCGCATCGGCAACGATCTTCTGGAACAGGCTCTGCTCCATCAGGCCTGAGCAGGAGTAGGTCAGCAGCACGCCACCCGGTGCCAGCAGCTGGAATGCCAGCATGTTGATGTCCTTGTAGCCTCGGCAGGCACCCAGCAGCTGGGCCTTGCTCTCGGCAAACTTGGGCGGATCCAGCACGATGACATCGAACTTCTCGCCCTTCTCGCGGTATTCACGCAGCAGCTTGAACACGTCGTGACGGACAAACTGGGTGTTGCTGGTATCCAGCCCGTTCAGCTCGGCATTCTGGCGGGCGATATCAAGCGCATTCTGGGAGAGATCGACGTTGACCACTTCCTTGGCGCCGCCCTTGAGAGCATAAACGCCAAAACCGCCGGTGTAGCAGAAGCAGTTGAGCACACGCTTGCCTTCGGTGTACTTGGCAGCAGCCTGACGGTTATCCCGTTGATCCAGATAGAAGCCGGTTTTATGGCCGTTACGAATGTCTACCAGGATCTTGACGCCACCATTCTCTTCGATGACCACCGGTTCGTTCGGGGTCTCGCCATAAATGACGCCGGTGCGCTCTTTCAGCCCTTCCTTCTTGCGTACCGCCACGTCGGAGCGCTCATAGATGCTGCACTCGGGGTAGAGGGTACGCAGTGCTTGGGTGATCAGCTCACGCTGGAACTCGGCACCGGCAGAGAGGATTTGGCACACCAGAAAATCGGCATAACGGTCGATGGTCAGACCCGGCAGGCCGTCGGATTCGGCGGCGCAGAGGCGATAGCCGGTGAGACCCTGACGCTTGATCAGCGGATCGCGAGACTCTTGAGCATATTTGAGGCGACGGATAAAGAAGTCGAGATCGACGGTCTCATCCTTGTCGAAGGTCCAGACTCGGGCACGGATTTGGGAGCTGCCTGACCAGGCGCCACGGGCGAGCCACTTGCCATCGTTGGCATAGATCTCGACGGTATCGCCGTCAATGGGGTTGCCCTGAACCCGCTCAATCCCCTTGGAGAAGATCCAGGGGTGGCGACGCAGCAGGGATTTTTCGCGGCCTTTGACGAGATAGATGGAAGCGCTCATGGATGTTTGCCGATGGTAGAAAGAAAAGGGGCCACATTCTATGTGGCCCGCAGGTAAAACTCAAACAACCCTGTGTAATGGATGGGGTTGCCCTGATCTGACACCTCATACGGTCAGAGCTTAATCCCCTTGAGTGCCTGGGTCAGTTCGCTGGCGGTGGCTTTAAGCCCCTGCGTACCGGCTACCGAGGCGCTGGCGGACTCTTCCACCTGCGCCGCTTCATGGCGTACCTGATCCAGATTGTGGGTGATCTCGGCGGCAACCGAGCTCTGCTCTTCGCTGGAGGTGGCTATCTGGGTGCTCATCTCCAGCACCGCATCGCTATGGTTGCTCAGTTTTTCGATATCGAGCCCCACTTCGCTGATGAGCTGCTGGCTGCTGGCGGCGCGCCCCACGGTTTTCTCCATGATCTCGTTTAGCGCGCCGGTACCGGTCTGCAGCTCTTCGATCATCTGCTGGATCTCCACCGTCGCCTGCTGGGTACGGCTGGCGAGGGTACGCACCTCATCAGCTACCACCGCAAAGCCGCGACCCTGCTCACCGGCACGGGCCGCTTCGATGGCGGCGTTGAGGGCCAACAAGTTGGTCTGCTGGGAGATGGCGTTGATGACGTTGACCACCTCGTTGATCCGGTTGGCGTTGTGGGTGAGCCGCTCGACCGCGCCGGAGGCGTTGCCAATCTCGTCGGCCAAGGTGCGGATCGCTTCGATGGTGCGGGCCACCCGGTTGGCGCCATTGGCCGCCTCTTCGCTCGATTGGCGGGTCTGCTGCAGGGTGTCGTTGGCATTGCGCGCCACTTCGCGGATTGCCGCCGACATCTGCTCCATGGCGGTGGCCAGTGAATCCATGTGCTGGCGCTGGGAACGCGCCATGGTCTCGCCTTCGCGGGCATGGTCACGAAACTCGTCGGCGGCCATGGTCAGCGCTTCGGCAGACTCTTCCACCAGTTTGACGATCTGGTGCTGGCGGTCGGTAAAGCGGTCGATGCTGCCCGCCAGGGTGGAGAACTCGTCGCGCACCGGAAAGAAGTTGAGGCGGAAGGTGAGATCCCCGTCCGCCACGGTTTGCAACGCCTTGTTGGTGGAGTAAAGCGCTCCGGAGACAAAGGTCATCATGTAGTGGATCACCAGCGCCATCAGGGCGGCCAGCGCGCCGATCAGGAGCAGGGTCGAGCCCTGACCCTCCCACATTGAGAGGTTGCCGGTATCGAGATCACCGGTGACGTAGCCCGCCTGACCCGCTGGCGCGCTAAAGAGGTAGTGATCTCCTTGCTGCTGCAACCCGCTGCTGCCTTGCCGGGTCAGACGCAGATCAGCAGGCAACACCAAAGTGGGCTGCTGGCTGACCAGCTGCGCCGTGGTCTCGACCCGTTGCTGCAACTGCGCTACCCGCAGGGAGATCTCCTGCTGATGGCTGGCCGCCAGCATATACCAGCTGAGAAAGGCGATGATGAAGAGAGGTAACCAGAACGCGATATGGAATTTTTCACTGATGGTGAGGTGAATGAGATAGCGGTCAACCCACCGGAATTTAACTTCTTTCATAATGGAGCTGCATCCTGCAGAGATAGAGTGTCGGGCACATTATCGTCTCGGGAAATTTTTTCTTAAGCGGAAGGTGTGAGAAATGGGAGAGCAATCGTTTGTCATTCGGGTGTGGGGGCAGGTGCAGGGGGTGGGATTTCGCTATTTCACCCGTGAGCGGGCGCTGCAACTGGGTTTGCGGGGCCATGCCTACAACCTGGAGGATGGCTCGGTGGAGATCCTCATTAGCGGCCCCGCGCAGGGGGTGCAGATGATGCTGGGTTGGCTGGAGCATGGCCCGCGCACCGCTAGGGTGACCCGGATGGAGTATGAAGAGGCGCTGCCGCCCACCGGTCAGGGCTTTCACACCAACTGAGGTTTTAGGGGGAAGACTACTATATTATTTTCCTTAATTCACAGCATCACGTTTAGTGAGGTATCCTGATTTTCACAGACAGTCCCGATTGTTACGATGAGACAATCGGGGGTATTGAATGAAATCGAGAGAACACTATTCACCAGAGTTT
>NZ_JBFODU010000049.1:0-34843 GCF_040908505.1 Aeromonas sp. R1-2
TCGATGCTCTTGTCCCCCAGTTTTTGGCGAGCTTGCAGGAAGGCACTGGGGGCGACGAAGGGGCGGTCGCCGGGCAACAGGATATCGAGCTGATTGACCAGCTGAGTCATAGGAACATGGCGGAAGATGGCCATACCGATGATGGCCCAGACCAGACGCTCCATGGGCATACGGCGGCGAAGCAGGGTCACGACATCCTCTTCGGCGAGCAGAGTGGTGATGAGCTCGTTGGGAATGAGGTCGGAGAGTGACTCAAACTGAGCGGCATTACTGGCGTGCAGGAAATCGAGAGCCTGGTCGATACGCATAAAAAATCCGAAACCAATCAACAGGTTTCGGATTTTCACACATCAGAAGGATCGGTCAATGGATCCTTAACTGATCGGCATTATGGCCAGCGGCCACTCATTTTTGGCGGGTTTCCCCTTGGGGATTCAGGAGCCGTAGACAGCCAGAATATCGGTCACTCTGTTGTTGACGCTGTACCCGCGGGCTATGGTGTTGCGGGCCGCCTGACTCATTTTGCTGCGCACCACCCCATCGCTGCGCAGCCAGTAGTTGACCAGCTCCGCCATATCCCGCACATGGCCGGGCTCCACCAGCCAGCCATTGGATTTATGGTCGATCAGATTGACCAGGCCCCCCACCGCAAAGGTACAGACAGGTATGCCGTGAGCCATCGCCTCCAGGGCCACCAGCGGCAACCCTTCAAAGCGGGAAGTGATGCAGAGCAGGTCGATGTTGTGCCACTCATTGGCCATGTTCTGGAAACCATGAAGCTGGACGCGATCACCATACTGCTGCAACAAAGCGCTTTTCATGGGGCCATCCCCGTAGAGATGAAACGCTCCGTCCGGGCAGAAGGCGGCCAGCTGGCAGAACGCCTCCGGCCCCTTTTCCGGCGAGAGGCGGCCGACAAAGGCAATCCGGTTGCCAGTTACCGTAGCCGGCGTCGCAGGCATGGGGACAAAGTTACTGATCACCGTGCTCGGCACAGGCAATTTGCGAGCGATGGGCTCGCTTACTGCAATACACTTCGCAAAACGCGCTGTAGTCCGATCCAGCCAGCTGTAAAACTTCAGCAATCCCTCCCCGTCATCTCCACTGTGAAAAGTCGAGACCACCGATTTACCGGTGAACCAGGCTGTCAGCCGCCCCAGCACCCCGGCCTTGTAGCCGTGGGTATGGATCAGCACAGAAGCAGGCTGGCGGGCCAGACGGCGCATAAAATCGCGGCTGTTTTGGCACACCTCGTAGGGCAAGCTCTGTTGTTTGAGCAGGGTCGTAAAGGGGGTCATGCCGTGGTTGCTCACCAGCACTATTGTGGGGCGAAATCCCCTGGCCAACAGATCGTTGGCCAAGTGGATAATGTGAACTTCTATTCCACCGACCTGACGCGCATCGATGGCCAGCCAGATCTGCTGCATGGGTAACATAAGGCCCTCCTCCCGTGGCTCCATGCCACCTGAAATGAGGCGCTGCATAGAGCGGGCCAGTCAGGCAAAGAGGGGCAGGATCAGGCGCCGGGACAGGCGACCAGCAGGAGGGTCATGTCATCGAGGGCGGCATCATTGATGCGTTCATCAAACCAGCGGGCAATGCGATGAGCCAGTTGCTCAAGACCGGGCCCCGAGGTCAGGCAGATCGCCTTGAGCTGCGCCTCCCAGCGCTGGCGCTCTGCGGCATCACGGCTATCGAGCAGGCCGTCGGTCCAGAACAGCAGGATCTCGCCGGGCTTGAGCTGACGCTCATTGGTCACGAAGTGGGGATCCGGGCGCAAACCGGGCAAGGGGCCGGTCACGCCGACCTGACGGATGGTGCCGGGCCCGACCAGCCAGGGCGCCGGGTGGCCCGCACTGGCCCACTGCACCCGCCCCTCGTTGCCGAGCTCAATACAGAGGGTGGTGAGCAGGGTCGCCCCCAATAACGGATCACTGTGAACCGCATTGGACAAGATGGTCAGCAAACGGGCGGGGGCGCGCTCCAGATCGTGCGCCGTCAGCAAGCCGCGCAGATAACCGGCATAGGCATGGGCGAAGAACTTGGCTTCCGCGTCGTGGCCCATCACATCCCCGAGCCACAACACCCGATCCTTGACCAGCAGAAAGTCACCGCCCCCCACGGTGGCGGCACGGGTTTGCAAAGCCAGCTGGTATCCCCCGATGGAGGTGGCGGGCAATAACGGGCGCAGCGCCGAGGTCATGCGCTGATCCAGCTGCTCGCCCCATTGCGACTTGAGCTGCTGCGAGCGTTGCAGCACCCGCGAAACCGCCAGCAACAGGTCCTGCTTGGTGATGGGTTTGACCAGAAAGTCATCGATCCCCAGCGCCCCCGCCCGACTCTGGGTCCACTGATCCTGATGACCGGTCAGGAAGATAAAGGGCACCCCCTTCATCTTGGGATCCTTCATCAACTGCTGGCGCAGCCCAAAGCCATCGATCCCCTCCATCTCGATATCGGAGAGCACCAGCGCGGGGGGCTGCTTTCCGAGCGCCAGCAGGGCGGCATGGGAGTCGGCATAACTTTCAACCCGGTAGTGCTCATGAAGGTAGGCGGTGAGCAAGGCACGCATCACCTTGTCATCGTCGATCACCGCGATCACCGGCAGCTGGTTGACCGGACCCTGCTGGCGAAGGGTCACGCGATTGCGATCACCGTCGCGAGAGAAGTGCACCTCGGCAAACAGCTGGTGCACCAGCGCCAGTCCGTATCCCCCCTCCTGCAGCTCATCGGGTAACGGCGCACTGGCAAGACCGGGTTGCGGGCCGCCATCATCTTCCAGTATCAGACTCAAACCCGTTTCATCCTCTTTCAGCGTGAGCCAGAGTCGGGTCGCGGGAGGGACTGTGTGTTTGACGCTATTGGTGGCCAGCTCACTGAAACAGAGCAGCCAGTTGGCTTGATCCTTTGGGGAGACCTGAAACAGGGAGAGCCCCTGTGCCAGCCGGTTGCGCAGTTCGCGTACCGACTGCAGGGTTGCCGGAGCAGATCGCAACCAGTCATCCATATCGGGCCTCCATCAGCGGGCGATCAGATCCGGAAATTGAGCAAGGCACTGCGCCGGCACCAGCGCTTGAGCCATTCGGTCACCCGGTTACTGGGCAGCCGGTTGAGCTCGCGCAGGATCTCGCTGGCCAGCCCCGGGTTGAGCTTGTCGTTATAGACAGCGCCAATAAGATTGGCCTCGGCACGGGTCAGTTTATCCACCGCACTTTGTACCACGGTCGTCGGGGTCACCCCCGCCAGTACCACCAGCAGTGCCCCTTCACAGGCCCCACAGACCTGATCGGCCGGAATATTACCCCGATTGAGGGCAGTGAGCGGCGAGGTATCGAAGATCACCACATCGTAATGTTCCAGCCAGCGAACCAGCAATTGGCGCAAGGTATCCTTGTTGCGAAAGGCCATCAGATCCTTACCCGGCGCCGGGAGCAGCGACAAGGAGCGGCCATTGGCCACAGGCTCGGGCACATCATTGGGCCCCCAGGCAACCGCCGGGGCGCGGCCGGGGTGATAGAGGTTGAGATCCACCAGCAGGGTGCGCAGCCCATCCGCTTCCGAGCGCCTTGCCAGCGCATCGCAGATGGAGCTCACCCCCTCTCCCCCTTCCGACGAGGTGACCGCCAGCGAGCGGATCCCCCGGGCGACCGTCGCCGCATAGAGGGATTCGAGCTCCAGATATTGAATGGGGATGCTCATATCAAAGCGTCCCGACCAGGGCCACCACCGAAATCGTGGTCAAAATGTCGCGCATACCATCCATGAAGATGGCCCAGTTGCTGCTTTTGCTATCAGGGATAAAGACGGTGTCCCCTGCGCGCAGCACCGGTAACTGGCTAAAGTCGGGCTCTTTGGCAAAGCCGTCGAGATCGAAGCTGCGGGCCTGATCCCCCTGACCACTGGTAGCCATGTTGATCACCACAATCTTCTTGATATAGGCGCTGCTGGTCGGCCCCCCCGCCTCGGCCAGCAGATCCAGCAGGGTCATGGAGGAGTCAAAGCGGTAGCGACCGGGACGGGCAATCGCCCCCAACACCCGAATGGTGTTCTCCTTGGGCTCGTCGAGCCAGGGGCGATTCTTCTCCGGCAGATAGATGGAGTCGCCGGGCAGCACCTTGGGCAGCAAGGTCTCATCGCCGGTTTCAAAGTAGAGAGCAAGGTCGAGCTTGCTGACCCGCGCAGTGCTGCCACTGCGATGGGCGATACGCACATTGCGCAGATCCGCCGCCGCAGTCGGACCATCGGCGGCCGACAGGATGTCGATAAAGCCCATCTGCTCATTGAAGGCATAGCGACCGGGGGCCCCGACCTGACCGAAGATATAGATGGAGCTATCCGGTGACTGGCGCACCCACTGGGACTTGTTATCACTGGGATCGGTGGGCAGCTCGGGGATCATGATGGTGAATCCGGCCCGGATCTTCGGCAGGCTGGCGAGCGCCCCCCCCTGATGGAGAAACTTGTCGAGATCAAACAGGGTCGGCGTGGCCTGCCCCCCTTCGGCGGTCAGGATCTGCACCTTGGCGATATCGGCCCGCTCGTTGGGGCCACCGGCGTGGGCGATCAGATCCAGCAGTGACATTTCGTCAGACCATTCATAGCGGCCCGGGATCCGCACCGCCCCCATCACCATCACCGCCCGCCCGGGTGCCACTTTCAACCAGGACTTCTCGTTGATATCGGTCTTTTCCGGCACAAAGATGGCATCACCGGGTTTGACTTGGGGCAGCGCCTTTTGCATCCCTTCGGTATAGGCCTGCAAGTCGATGGGTTCGATCGTGCCATCGGTGCGGAGCAAACGGATCTGGCGACTCTCGGCATAGCGGGTCGGGCCACCGGCATTGGCCAGAATATCGAGGAAGGAGTCCCCTTCCCGCCCCTCATAGGCGCCGGGTTTGAACACCTCGCCCATGATGTAGATGGTGCGTGCCCCCCGTTTTATCTGCTCTTCATCCTTGGGCACGAAGATGGTGGCGCCCGGCGCCAGATTGGGCAGCAACTTGTTGTTGCCGGAGTCGAGATAGGCTTTGAGATCGAACAGCTCGGGGGCATCACCATTGATCACCCGGATCCGCTCCACCCCGGCAAAGCGGGTCACACCACCTGCCCGCATCAGCAGATCCACGATGGAGTTGCCGCTCTTGAAACTGAAGGCGCCGGGGCTGTTGACCTCGCCAAATACCTTGATCGCCTTGCCGGTATCGCCATCCCCGCCTGCCGCCAGGGTTGCCGCATCAAAATCAATCTGCACGTTGCCGATCAGCGGAGAGGCGGGTACGAACACCACATCGAGGGATTGCAATGGCGGCAACACGCTGGCATCGCCGGTATCGAGATAACGCTTGTAGTCGAAGCTAGATACCGTGCTGCCGCGCCGCACCTGCATGTTGTTGAGCTGGGCACCGGGCACCAGACCGCCAGCGGCATCGAGGGCCATCTGCACGTTGCCATCGGGCGCCAGATCATAACTGCCGGGTTTTTTGACATAGCCCATCACGCTAATCAGCAGCCGCTTCTCCAGCAAGGTGACGGTCAATTGAGAGAGGTTGTTGTAAACAGGTTTGAGGGCGGTGCGGATCAGTTCATCCGCCTGTTGCAGGGTCTTTCCCCCCACCACGACGTTGCCAACTTCAGGCAGTGCAATCTCCCCCTGCTTGTTGACCTGGAAAGGCTGATCAAAAGCAGGCTCACCGGGTTGCACTATGGCCAACCGATCACCGGGAGCCAACAAGGTGGAGGCCAGTAACGGGCAGGTGAACAACAGCAAGAGAACACAGATCAATCCTTCGAGAGCGCCCCGTTTCATAGACATCCTTTTCGTCTGTTACGTCTGCCCCCATTGGCGTAAGGGGAGCCCTGACCAATCAGCACGACAGCCATCCGCTGTTGTCTGTTGCAGCCGCAAACGTACTTGTTGTAGTGATTGTGCCAACACGGTCTGACGCCAGGCTACATCCGACCAGAGCCGTCCGTGCATATCCCGTTCGATATCAATACGTTGAGATTGTAGTCGTTTCAACTCGGCAGGCATACACCCCTGCAGACTCGCTTGCTTTAATTCCGTCAGTTGCAAGTCGAGTTCCTTCTGACGCTCATCATAACGAGACCAGACCCGCCGTTCATCCTCATTGACCGGAATACGGGTGGGT
This sequence comes from Aeromonas sp. R1-2, assembly GCF_040908505.1. NCBI lineage: Bacteria > Pseudomonadati > Pseudomonadota > Gammaproteobacteria > Aeromonadales > Aeromonadaceae > Aeromonas > Aeromonas sp. R1-2. The sequence goes on from NZ_JBFODU010000049.1 coordinate 6,150, forward strand.
CTTGCCTCTGCCATGCCGCCATACCCCTCCGGCGGCCACTGCGCACAACCCGACAGCAGAATGGACGAGAGCAGGATACCAAAGCGTTTCATGATGCCGCGGCCATCATGCCACGGGAACGCATATAGGCCTTGATGCTCTCATGGCAGGGGATCACCCGGTCGATATGCAGCATCTCCAGCAGGTCATGGGGTTGACCGGGTCCGCAGACAAGGGCCATCTGATGCCCGTTCATAATCAATCTTTTATAGAGAAATACCAAGGCTCCGATCCCCGACGAGTCGATAAAATGAACATCGCTGATATCGGCCAGGATATCTCCCGGGTGGGTCGAGAGGGTTTCAAACAACGGGCGGAGCTCACTGACGGCCATCGCGTCAAACTCGTTTTCCAGTACCACTACCTGGATATCATTAAGGGTGTAAGTCATGCTTTCCATCGCTAGCTCCTTGTCGATTCTCAGACTATTTGCTGTCACGGCATTCAGCACGTTGCAAATGTTATGCCGAGCAGTGCCACGGCACTTGTTCTCCAAATGATACTCTTTGCGCCTTATTCGCCGACACCCACTCCTCGTTTTGATTGCCAAATTGCAATTAACTTCCCCCGCACGTTGCAAACTGCAATTCACCTTGGCCGAGATCGCCCGATAACAGGCTAAATCACTGATAATTCAAGCCCATTAGACTGGGCCCGATTATTGCTTGCCTTTGGACACACTTCACAAGCCACCGTTGGCTCGGCCCCCATGCCGCCATTTTCCAGGAAGGAGAGATCATGAAAGCAGGCCTTTACATCGCACCACTGCTGGCAGCCCTTTGCAGCACCGCATACGCAGCTCCCTCCCCTGACAGCGCCGTGTTGAAGGTTGAAGGCGCCATCAGCAGCCCCACTCATCAGGCTCTGGCCCTGTGGGACAGCGCCATGCTGGATCAACTGCCGGTACACGAAATCAAAACCCATACCCCCTGGTATGACGAAGCCAAGACTTTTCGCGGCCCGCTGCTGCAAGATGTATTGGCCAAGGTCGGGGCAACCGGCAAACAGCTCACCATTACCGCGCTCAATGACTACTCGGTACAGGTGCCGACAAGCGATGCCGAGCAGTATCGGGTCATCCTCGCCCGCACGATCAATGGCAAGCCACTGTCGGTGCGTGACAAAGGGCCGCTGTTTCTTGTCTATCCGTTCGATCAATATCCCGAACTGCAAAACAAACTCTATTACGGTCGGGCTATCTGGCAGATCAGCGCGATAAAAGTGGAGTAGATCCCATCATGCGTTCCATGGCGGCCAGTCAACGTTTCTTGTTTGTGGTGCTTTGTGTGCTGCTCCTAGCCTTTGCCGGTATTGGTACCATCCAGTACCGGCAATTTCAGGATCTGCAGCGCAGTACCAGCCAGGGCGAAGACAACGTGATGTGGAACTATTTCCAGCTCTATAACGAAGCGCTGCGTTTTCAAAGCTCGCTGCTCCATGAGTCGCAACCGACCTTCCAACTCAGATACGATATTCTGGTCAGCCGCATGGATCTGGTGCTGGAGAGCAAGGATCGCAGCCTGCTTCAGCAAACAGAGATCTACCAGCAGGCAAGCAAAGCCATTCGATCCTACATCTCTCTGGCGGATATCTGGCTCGGCCCGGAAGCCACCAAGCCGCTGGACAATCTTGCCCATCAGGAGCTGCGCCAACAGCTCGCCTCCCTGCTTCCCCTGCTCCATCAGCTGACTCTGGAGGTGAACCAGCAGGCGACCCTGTTTGATGTGGCACGCCGCGACAGCGTGAGGGAGCAGATCATCACGACGACACTCATCGCGACCCTGCAATTTGCGCTGCTCTTTGTGCTCGCTCTGCTGATCTGGCGGCAAATGAATATCTCGTTTCTGCAACACAAACTGATGCAGCAGCTCAATGACAAACTGCTGCGGGCAAATCAGGCGGCAGAGGCAGGCACAAGAGCCAAAAGCAGCTTTTTGGCCAACATGAGCCATGAAATTCGCACACCCATGAATGGCATTCTCGGCATGCTTTCCCTGCTGGCCGACCGGGATATGGATCCGAGGGAGCGAGACTATCTGGAGACGGCGCGGGAATCGGCAAACCATCTGCTCGGTCTGCTCAACGACATTCTGGATGTATCCAAACTGGAAGAGGGCAAGATCGAGCTGCAACTGGCCCCCCATCACTTGCCCCAGCTGCTGGAGGATATCCGGGCCCTGATGCAAAGCAACTGCGATGCGAAAGGGATCAAACTGACCCTGACTGTTGCCCCCGATACGCCGGAGTGGTTGATGATCGACCCGCTGAGGGTGCGCCAGATCCTCTTCAACCTGGTGAGCAATGCCATCAAGTTCACCCATCAGGGGGAAGTAAAGATCCACGTTGATAGCACCCTGTTGGAGCAGGATCGCCACTCGATACGCATCTCGATCCAGGACACCGGGATCGGCATGAGCAAAAGTCAGCTAAAGAACCTGTTTCAACGTTTCGCCCAGGCGGATGTCTCGATCACCCGCCAATATGGTGGATCGGGCCTGGGACTTGAAATATCCCGTAACCTCGCACGCCTGATGGGTGGCGATATCTCGGTAGAGAGCAGCGAGGGACATGGCAGTACTTTTACCTACATCTGGCCCGCCAGAGCCACGACCCCCTCGATTGTTTGCCTGCCGTCCAAGCCGCTGGATCAGGAGAGCTATCGCATCTTGCTGGTTGATGACAATGCCACCAACCGCAAGGTGATCGGCGCCATGCTCGACTCCGTGGGCCATCAGGTCACATTGGCCGTTCAGGGAGAAGAGGCGCTGGAGAAACTGGGTCACACCGAATTTGATCTGGTGTTGATGGATGTCCAGATGCCAGTGATGGATGGCCTGGTGGCCACCACCCGGATCCGCACCTCCCAGATGCCTTGGGCAAATATCCCCATCATCGCCCTGACGGCTGATGCGATGCCGGAATCCAAGCAATACTATCTCTCCCATGGCATGAACGGGTATATCACCAAGCCCATCAATAAAGAGACGCTGCTAAGCGAGATAAACAGACATATTTCCCATGGTCGGCTCAAATACAACGCCACCCTGCGTGTCACCAAGCAATAACCCCCCCCTGATTCCGGGCTACTGATTGCTCATGTGGGGCAACATTGACCTCTGCAGGCAACTGAATGGGCTTGGGTCTGGAACCCACGCAGGCAAGCCGCTTCGCAACAGCTGCACGGGCCGTCGGCTTGTCTCGGGTATGCAGAGATTTTTTGATCTGTACAGATCTAGTAATCCCCTCCCTACAACGTCCAGACCAGAGTGAATGACTATATTTATGTTTTTAATGCATCAATAACCACTCTTAATGCGGGTGAAACATTCCGGTGGGGATAATAGAGGTACAGACCAGCCAAACGGTGACTATAGGGTTTCAATACCTGGATTAAGATGCCGCGCTCAAGTTCATCGCTCACCAATTCCTCTGGCACATAGGCCAGTCCCAGCCCCATTTTGGCAGCAGCCGCCTCCATATAACTGTCAGAGAAGACCCACTGCCCCTGTGGTCGATGCTTAATCGCCTTCCCCTCTTGCCACAGATCCCATTGATAGAGGCTGCCATCGGCAAATTGGTAAGCGATACAGGGATGTCCAGCCAGATCGGCAGGCGCCTGGGGAAATCCGTATTGAAGAAAATGATCTGGTGTGGCTACCATCACCATCTCCAGATCGGGCGTAATGCGCACGGCCACCATCCCCTCATCCACCTCGTCACCCAGCCGCACGCCAGCATCAAAGCGCTCATCGATGATGTTCACGAAGCGGCTTTCACTGATGAGTTCCAGCCGAATATCGGGATAACGCTGCCTGAAGATGGTCAGCTTGGGAAGCAGCACCTTGTCGATGGCATGTTGGCTGGCGTTGATCCGTACCGTGCCTGAAGGGGTATCACGATAGTGGGCGAGCGTGGCCAGACCCGCATCAAGGGACTGAAAACAGCCCTGCGCCGTGCGGTACAACTGCTCACCCGCTTGGGTTAAGGAGAGGCTGCGGGTGGTGCGCATAAGAAGCTGCACCCCGAGCCGGGCCTCAAGATCCCGAATCGTTCGGCTGACCCCGGACTGGGCAAGCCCCAACCTAGCTGCGGCCTTGGTAAAACTCCCTTCCCGAGCGACCAGCATAAAGACGTGGAGATCGTTGTAATTCTCGCGGCCTGTCATTTTGTTCACCCCCTATATTCCTGTCCGCCACGACCTGAGTCAGGTGCGCGTCAGACGTCTTAATTTAGAACAAATAAGCATTAATGTTATCAAAAAACCGCCTCTAATCATCACTATTCGTTCTAACTAGACTGTGTGTCGTGGTTCACAAAACCAGCCCTCCACCACCAGGACCACGCATCAGAAATCCGATTTCGAGGAACTTTGCCATGAATGTTCTCCCCAAGAAACTGACAGCTATCGCGTCTACCCTGCTGCTGGGCGCCGCATTAACCGGAGTCTCTACATTGAGTCATGCCCAAACAACCAACCCCACTGAACCTGTCTCCATGGTCACCCAATGGGACAAGACCTTCACCCAAAGCGACAAGGTCGATCATCGCAAGGTCACCTTCAAGAACCGTTACGGCATCACTCTGGTGGCTGACCTCTATCTGCCGAAAAACCGGGGGAAACGCCAAGCTGGCGGCCATTGCTCTGAGCGGCCCATTTGGTGCCGTAAAAGAGCAGTCGAGCGGCCTCTATGCCCAGACCCTGGCTGAGCGTGGTTTTGTCACGCTGGCGTTTGGCCCCTCTTACACCGGTGAGAGTGGCGGCCAGCCGCGTGATGTGGCCTCGCCAGACATCAACACCGAAGATTTCAGCGCCGCCGTCGATTTTCTCGGCCTGCAAAAAGAGGTCGACCGCAACCGTATTGGTCTACTGGGGATTTGCGGCTGGGGTGGCATGGCCCTCAATGCCGCCGCTGGCGACACCCGCATCAAGGCGGTGGCAACCAGCGTGATGTATGACATGAGCCGGGCCATGGGGCATGGGGTGGGCGATGGCAAGGATCGATATTCCACCGCCGATCGCCGCGCCGTGCTGGCATACCTGAATGAACAACGCTGGAAAGACGCGGAAAGTGGCACCTATGCCCATAGCAATCACGACCTCTATGTCGATGACAAGGGAAATGTCACCGCTGCCGCCCGCACCCTGCCAGAGGTTCTGCCGGAAAACCCGCACCCGGTACTCAAGGAGTTCTTCGATTACTACCGTGTACCGCGTGGTTTCCATGCCCGTTCGGTGAACTCCAACGGGGCCTGGACCACTACCATGCCGCTGTCATTCATGAATATGCCGCTGCTGAGCTATGCAAGCGAAATATCCATTCCCACCCTGATCGTGACCGGTGAGCAGGCTCACTCTCGTTACTTTGCCGAAGATGCCTTCAAGGCCGTTGGCAGCAAGCAAAAAGAGCTGGTCGTTGTGCCTGGCGCCAATCATGTCGACCTGTATGACAACCAGGCTGGCAAGATCCCGTTCGCCAAGTTCGAGCAGTTCTTCAAGACCAACATGAAGTAAGCGTCGAAAACGCGGCGGCCTCTTCGCCGCGTTTTCTCACTGGTTTCGACGCCACCATTCACGTCACATAGGGAGAAGCTCAATGATCAGAGGAGTGTTTGTTGGCGCGATGGCTCTGTTGCTGGGGGTGACCAGCACCGCAACCGCTACAAGTACTGAGGCTCAGAACAAGGCAGATAGTATGAACATCAAGATGACGATAGCCGGCCAGATCATCAAGGCCACCCTGGAAGATAGTCACAGCGCCCGGGACTTTTTTGCCATGCTCCCCCTGACGCTGTCCCTCGAGGATTACGCCGACACCGAGAAGATTGCTTATCTGCCCCGCAAATTGACCACACAGGGCGCCCCAAAAGGCATTGACCCGAACGTGGGGGATCTCACCTATTACGCCCCGTGGGGCAATCTGGCGATCTTCTATCGGGACTTTGGCTATTCGACCGGACTGATTAAGTTAGGGCGCATTGAATCGGGTCTCTCCCACCTGACCATAACCTCGGCCGCCAGCATCACGATCGAAGCAATCGAATAAGCCCATATTTCACTTTCAGGTCATGCCATGAACGTAACATCGTTATCATCACATACACCCGCTGTCGTCAACGAACACTGGTCTGCGGTTGCCGCCATGTCCCTGTGTGTGGCACTGCTCATTGCCGCTGAGTTTATGCCGGTCAGCCTGCTGACGCCGATCGCCACCGATCTAGGTGCCAGCAATGGCATGGCCGGTCTTGCTATTGCCATCTCCGGCCTGTTTGCCGTCCCGACCAGTTTGCTGATCGCCCCCCTCTCTCACAGGCTGGACCGACGTCATGTGCTCATGGGGCTAGTCGTCGTGATGCTGACCTCTTTAATCGTGATCGCCCTTAGCCCCAACTTTACCGTGTTGATGGTGGCACGCGCTCTGCTCGGGATCGTCATCGGCGGGTTTTGGGCATTGGCAACGGCCACCATCATGCGTTTGGTCGGCAGCCAATCCGTCCCCAAAGCGTTGGGCATCCTGTATACCGGCAATGCGGTCGCGACCGCCTTTGCGGCCCCCATTGGGAGTTACCTTGGAGGGCTGATCGGCTGGCGGGGCGTGTTCTGGCTGCTGGTACCGTTGGGAGTGATCAACCTGCTGTGGATGGTACTTTGCCTGCCTTCCATGCACTCCCAAGCACGCCCGCAAAGCGCATTTCGCCTTATGCGAAGGCCCAACGTCGCCATTGCCATCATGGGCGTGACGCTGACCTTTGCCGGCGCCTTCAGTGCCTTTACCTATTTTCGCCCCTTCCTGGAGACACGCACCCAGGTCGACCTGCCACAACTCTCGGCGCTGCTGCTGGCTTTGGGGCTGGCCGGTTTTGTCGGCACCACAGCGGTAAGCATGCTGCTGCGCCGTCATCTTTACCGGATGCTGCGCTGGTTGCCACTGGTGCTAGGCGTTATCACCCTGGCGCTGCTGGCGGTGGCGCATCACTTCTGGAGTGTGGCCCTGATGCTGATCCTCTGGGGCGCCCTTAACTCCGCCATTCCGGTCGCCTGGTCAGCCTGGATCACCCAGGGCATCTCAGATTCACCCGAGAGCGGTGGAGGCCTGATGGTGGCAGCTATTCAGCTGGCGATCACGTTGGGGGCTGCCGTGGGGGGGTGGTTACTGGATTCCCTCTCTATCAGGGCCACCTTTATGGGCAGTGCCCTGTTACTGACCGCCGCCTCCATGGTGGTCGGCAATGGCAGCCGACTAAGGCCCGTCACGCTTGACCAGTAAGTTGACCCATCCGTTAGCAAATCCATTCGCCATCGCACAGTGCAATTTCACCCAGCGCCTTGATGAAGTAGCCGATGTAGCTCTTCTGGTTGCTGAGCTCTTTCGGTGCCCAGGAGAGGGCCTTCTCTTTTTGATAGCGGTCACACGAGACCGACAACAGCGGAGCAAGCGGTTTGGCCGCCGGAACAGCAGGCTTGATATTCGGCTGAGGTTGAGGGTTATCTGGCTCGCTTGTGGGTTGCAGAACTGGCTGAGCTTTGGAACGCACACAGGCAAGCAGCTTGGCCACCTTGTTACGTGCACAAAGTTTGTCTCGGGTATGCAGGGATTTTTTGATCTCTTTACGACGACCACAGGGGAGCGTGGTGACTTTCCGGTAATACCAGATGCCGTGGGGACTGAGCCAGAGATTCATCGATGAGCACCTCGTCGTCCACACAAAGTGGATGACCAAGGGCTTTAGGAAGCTAACTTATTGAATTGCATAAAAAGTGGTGGCCCTACCAGCCACATCCCGGCACTCGAGTCCCCCGCCTTGGCTGCTACCTTCCGGTCCTGACCAGGTCGACGGGTTATCAATGCGAGAGGACCAATAGGACCACCGGCGAGGAGAATAGGCAAACTGGGCGTTCAATGCAACGGCTTTCTACCCTCCAACAGATCGTTTGCCTTATTTTTCAACAATCTGCCGAATGAATCAGCTAAACAGCATAAATTTCGCCCCTACCAGCAGCATCAGCAGGGCAAAGGCCTGCTTGAGGCGTGTGGGGGACAGGCGGTGTGCCAGCTTGGCGCCAATGCGGGCGAACTGGGTACTGGTCAGCACAATGCCCAGCAGGGCGGGCAGATAGATGTAGCCCACACTCCACTCGGGCAGATCGGCATGATCCCAACCCGCATAGAGGTAGCTGAGGCTCCCCGCCAGCGCGATGGGCATGCTGCAGGCTGCAGAGGCCGCGACCGCATTGCGCATGGGCACCGAGTTCCAGCTCAGGTAAGGGACGGTGAGCGAGCCACCGCCAATACCAAACAGCGCAGACATCCAGCCAATGATGGTACCGGCGATGCCTGTGCCGAGCGGACCCGGCATATGGCGTTCCGCTTTGGGTTTAAGGTTGAGCCCCATCTGCAGCGCCATGCTCCAGGCGAAACAACCGATGATGATATTGAGGGTGCTGGTGCTGAGCAGATTGGCGGTCATGCCGCCAAGCCAGCCCCCGATCAGCATGCCGGCGCCGAGTCGGCGGATCATCACCCAGTCGACGGCGCCCGCCTCCCGGTGGGCCCGCAGCGAGCTGAATCCGGTAAAGATCATGGTGGGCAACGAGGTGCCGAGGGCAAGATGGGTAATGATTTCAGGGTCGATGCCCTGGGCGCGAAAGGTCATGACCAGCACGGGGACAATGATAAGACCGCCGCCGATCCCGAACAGTCCCGCCAGCATACCGGCAAAGGCGCCCAGCAGGAGGTAACCCATAAACAGCATAAAAATTCCTGTGTTAAACAAAAACTGGCCAACACGGCCGGGCAACAGTGGATATCTGCATGAAAAAAAAGAGATGGCGCGAGGGCCATCTCTTCATTGTGCCGGTTAGTGCAGTGGAATGGTACCGTCCATCACCTTGTAGAAGGCCAGCACGGCACAGCCGAGCAGGGCCGCCGTCATCCCCTGTTCCAACCGGTTAAGGCCACGCAGACCGTGATGCTGACGCGCCTTCCAGTAGATGAAGATGCCCGGGCTGTAGAGCAGCGCCACCAGCAACAGGTACTCCACACCGGCTGCGTAGACCAGCCAGCAACCGTAAACCGTCGCCACCAGGGCCAGCAGCAGGTCACGCTTGCGCTGATGGGGTTGACCCTGATAGGTCTCCCCTTTCAATGCCAGCTTCAGGCCATAAGCGCCCGAAAAGACGTAAGGCACCAGCGCCGCCGAGGTTGCGATGTTGACCAGCGCCAGATAGGTGCTGCTCTGGAAGTAGATGATGATCAGGAAGATCTGCACCAGACAGGTAGAGCACCAGAGGGACACCTGCGGCGAGCCGTTCTTGTTCTCCTTGGCAAACCAGCCCGGGAACACACCGGTCTTGCCCGCGATGTAGGGCACTTCAGCGGCCAGCACGGTCCAGCTGAGCAGAGCACCCATCACCGACACCACCAGACCGATGTTGATAAGCCAGGCGCCCCAGGGGCCGACCACGGCCTCGAGGATCATGGCGGTCGAAGGGTTCTTGAGCGCCGCCAGTTGCGGCTGGCTCATGACACCCAGCGAGAACAGGGTCACCATCACATAGAGTGTCAGGGCGCCGAGCAGCGCCAGCACGGTGGCACGGCCCACATCCTTGCGATGACGGGCACGGGCAGAGACCACCACGGCCCCTTCAATCCCGATAAAGACCCAAAGGGTCACCTTCATGGTGGACTTGACCTGATCCATGACGGAGCCCAGCTCCATGTTGTTCTGGCCCCAGATATCCAGAGTGAAGGTATCCATGTTGAAGGCCAGCAGGATCGCGACACAGAAGACGATGAGCGGCACCATCTTGGCGATGGTGGTGACGATATTCACCAGCGCAGCGACCTGCACCCCGCGCAGCACCAGCGCATGCACCGACCAGATCAGGATGGAGGCCAGCGTGATGGCCACCGGCGTATTGCCGTCACCGAAGATGACGTTGTCAGGCGTATCGAAGAAGTAGCTCAGGGCGCTGAACACTACGATGGCGTAGGAGACGTTGGCCAGCAGTTGGCAGAGCCAGTAACCCCAGGCGGCGTTGAAACCGATAAAATCGCCGAAACCGGCTTTGGCATAGCTGAAGATACCGCCATCGAGATCAGGGCGGCGCATGGAGAGGTTCTGATAGACCAGCGCGAGACAGATCATGCCAAGACCGGTGATGGCCCAACCCAGGGCGACCGCCCCGGCACTGGCATGCGCAGCAATGTTTTGTGGCAGACTGAAGACCCCGGCGCCGACCATGGAGCCGATCACCAGCGAAATGAGGGCGCCCAGCCCTAGTTTCTTGTCCATTTCAATCCTGTTTATTTAGGCGGCGGCAGAGCGTCCGTATTCATACTGCACGCAATATGGGAGGGGCTGGGAATCCTGACCCCGTGAAAAAGGCGGCAACTATATTGCATGACTATTCCGACCGCAATCCCTCGTCCCGTCAATCATGCACCGCCTTGACCGCGCGCAATTTTACAGCACTGACCCATATGGCCTGTGAGCTGGCTCAAATTAACCAAGACCCATTGATATTTCTCATTTTTCTGCCAACACAACCTGACTCGCATGGTTCCTATGCATTGCCATTCAGGCGCTCTCTGTATAAATAATCTGCATAAAAAAGCCCCGGTGGAAACACCGGGGCCCATGATGTAAATCCCTATAAACGCAAACCGCCATCCAGTTCTATCATCCTTCCCGACAGATAGTCGTTGGCAAAAATAAAGCTCACCGTCTCGGCCAGCTGTTGCGCCTCGCCAAGGGTGCCGACCGGAATGGCCTGCTGCATCCGCGCCATCGCCTCCGGCTTCATCGCCGCCGTCATGTCGGTGGCAAACACCCCGGGGGCAATCCCCATCACCCGAATGCCATGGCGCGCCAGCTCCCGCGCCCAGGTCACCACCAGCGAAGCCACTCCTGCCTTGCTGGCGGCATAGTTGCTCTGGCCAATATTGCCGGCGCGGGCGATGGAGGAGATGTTGATGATAACGCCCCCCTGCCCCCCTTGCGCCATCAGCGCCGCCCCCTCGCGACCGCAGAGGAAGGTACCTGTGAGGTTGACGTCAATCACGCTCTGCCACTGGGCCAGCGTCATCTTCTCCACCAGCTCACCCTCTTTCACCTTGATCAGCATGCCATCGCGCAAAATGCCGGCGCAGTTGATAAGACCGTGCAGCACGCCAAAACGCTCCTTGATGCCAGCAAAAACCGACTCAACCTCGGCTTCGCTCGCCACATTGCAGACAAACAGCTCGCACTGACTATCTTGATCGCACTGATCATTCTGACTGCGCACCAGAGCTGCGGTCGCCTCCAGATCGGCGCGATTGATATCGAGCAGCGCCAGCGTCGCCCCCTGTGCGCCCAGGGCCAGCGCAATGGCCCGTCCCAAGCCACGTCCAGCGCCGGTAATAACGATGACCTTATCTTTGATATCCATCAATGCTCCTTGTAGCTGGTCGAAGAGAGATGCCTTGAAGAGAGGTGGCCCGTCAGGCGGGATCCTGTTTATCCAGATAGAGTTCGACGATGCTGGAGAAATCGCGGCTCCCCTGCCCCTGAGCGGCATGCAGGTTGAACAGGTTTCGCGCGAGCGCCCCCATCGGCACAGCGCTGTGGCCATGCTCGGCCAGCGCCATGGCCAGCCCCAAATCTTTCACCATCAAACGGGTCATAAAGCCCCCCTGATAGTTGCGGGCGGCAGGGACATTCTCCATCACCCCGGGCCAGGGGTTGTAGCGCTCCAGACTCCAGTTGTTGCCGGAGCTCTTGCCCATGATGGTGGAGAGCACGGCGGGATCCAGTCCCTCCTTCACCCCGAGGGCCAACGCCTCGGCGGTACCCGCCATATGGATCGCAAGCAGCATGTTGTTGCACATCTTGGCGATCTGCCCGGCGCCCAGCGTCCCTGCGTGAAACAGGTTCTGCCCCATGCAGGCGAGCAGAGGTTTCGCCGACTCGAAATCCGCCCTATCGCCGCCAACGATAAAGGTGAGCGTCCCGGCGGCCGCACCGGCGACACCGCCCGAGACAGGGGCATCGATAAAGCGCAAACCACGGGCGCGGGCCGCCTCCCCGACCTGACGGGCAGAGTCGACATCTATGGTGGAGCAGTCGATCACCAGTGCACCAACCGGCAGGGCTGCCAGCAGATCCAGCCCCTCAGACAACCAAAGGTCGCGCACATGCTCCCCCGCAGGTAGCATGCTGATCACCACCTCGCAGCCGGTCACCGCCTCACGGGCATCCCCCGCGGCGATGCAGCCAGCGGCGATAGCGCGCTCAATGTTTTGGGCAACCAGATCAAACACCTGCACCCTGTGCCCGGCCCTGGCCAGATTGGCCGCCATGGGCGCCCCCATGTTGCCGAGCCCGATAAACCCTATCCTTGTCATCCCGCTTGCTCCTTGCGTTGCTGATGGCGGCGTGCGACGGTTGCCAAGATGTTATTCCTTGCAGGCCAACGGATTACGCCCCTGCGGCCAGCGATAGAACTCATTCAGCCACTCCCCCTCCGGTGGCAACTGTTGCCAGCGGGGATCTTTATCCTTGTCGATCAGCAGTGCCCGTACCCCTTCCACAAAATCCCCCTTCAGCACGCAGTTGACCGAGAGGGTCAGCTCCTCGGCAAATACCTCTGCCAGTGAGTTGCGGCGAGCCTGCCAATATTGACGCCACAAAATGGCGCGACTGATGGGGCTGCCGGTGCGGCAGAGCTGCTGCGCCTGCTGGAGTACCGCCTCCTGTTCATCGAACTGAGCCTCGAACAACCGATCCAATACCCCTTGCAGCGTGCGCCCCGCCAGCAGGGCATCGACCCTCTGTTGATGGGGCAACAGCACTGGCGCAGGCAACTGGGCCACCACCTCACCATGCAACCCCCTGAGCAGCTGATCGATCTGCTCACGGGGATCACCATTGCCAGTCCAGTCGAGTACGGCGAGGCGTGACAACAGCGCACTGCGCTCGCCACTGGCGATGGCGTGATCCGCCAGCCCAAGACCGATGGCATCACTCCCGTTGAAGCGGGCACCTGTCAGACCGAGCCAGAGCCCCAGCCGCCCCGGCATCCGGCTTAAAAACCAGCTTGCCCCCACGTCGGGGTAGAGGCCTATGGTCACCTCCGGCATGGCGAACAGGCTCTTTTCGGTCACCACCCGAAAATCGGCACCGGCAAACAGGCCAATGCCGCCCCCCATGCAGATACCGTCCGCCACGCAGATCAGGGGCTTGCGGTAAGAGTGGATGTGGTGGTCGAGCCGGTACTCCTGCTCGAAAAAGTCGCGGGCATATTCGAACAGTTCCGATCCGCTCGCCTCCTGCTTGCGGTAATAGAAGGAGCGGATATCGCCACCGGCACAAAATGCCTTCTCACCCGCCCCCTGCAGCAGCACACAGACGATGGCGGGATCCTGCTCCCAACGGGTCAGCGTCTGTTGCAGGATCTGGATCATCGGCAGGCTCAATGCGTTGAGAGACGCAGGGCTGTCGAGGGTCAACACCCCGACCTGATGACCATCTTCGGTGGGATAACAGCTAACCTTGACCGGCTCACTCATAAACAGCTCCATATGGATTTATTCTGTTGGGCCATATTGCCAGCGCGGTAAGCGTTTCTCCAGGAAGGCGGCCACCCCTTCACGCTGATTGGCATCGCTAAAGAGATCGAGAAACAGCGACCGCTCAAGGGGCAAGGCGGCATCCCGCGGGCCGCTGCGGCCCTGATTGATCAGGGTTTTGCAGGCGCGCAGGGCGCTCGGGCTCTGGCGCTCCACCAGATGGGCCATCTGGTGCGCCGCCTCCCACGCCTGACCGGTTTTCACCACCTCCTCCACCAGCCCCATCTCGTAGGCCAGCGAGGCACTCACCTTCTCACCGCAGAGGATCATCCGCTTGGCCCAGCCCGGCCCCACCAGCTCGGTCAAACGCTGGGTGCCACCGGCACAGGGAAGCAAGCCCACCGAGGCTTCCGGCAGTCCCAGCAACGCCTGCTGCTCGGCGATGCGGATATCACAGGCCAGCGCCACTTCCAGGCCACCGCCCATGGCATAACCATTGATGGCGGCGATACTGACGCCGTGAAAACGGGCCAGCGCCTCGAAGGCCTTGCCAAAGGCCTCGGCTACTTCGCGGGCCAGCTCGACATTCCCCTCGACAAACATATTGAGGTCGGCACCGGCGCAGAAAAATTTGTCGCCCGCACCACGGATCACCAGCGCCACCACATCGGGACGACTGTCGAGCTCCACCATCATCTGCAAAAATGCCTGCAGGCTGGCAAGGGTCCAGGTGTTGGCAGGGGGATGGTCGAGGGTGATATAGGCCACGTGGCCATGATATTCGAGTCTGATCCTTGTCATAACATTGTCCTTGTCGATGAAGCTGCCGCCATGATGACAGGCTTGAATGACACCAACCTGTGGCTGGCTCACAAAGCCGAAACCGGCATGGCATGGTGCAAATCGGGTGGCAGGCAACACACCCTTGATGCGACCACCGGTTAGCCCAGCGACAAACCGGGATCGGCCAGCAGGCGGCGCGCGATGATGAGTCGCATCACCTCGTTGGTGCCCTCCAGAATGCGGTGTACCCGGGTATCGCGCAGATAGCGCTCGAGCGGATACTCGCGGATATAACCATAGCCGCCAAAGAGTTGCAGAGCCTCATCACAGATTCGATAACCCACATCGGTAGCATAACGTTTGGCCATGGCACACCAGGCACTCTTGTCGGGTGCCCCGCGATCCAGTTTGTCGGCGGCCTGACGTACCAGCAGGCGGGCGGCAGCCAGCTCGGTCGCCATATCGGCCAGGCGAAACTGCACGCTCTGGAATTCGCTGATCGGGTGACCAAATTGCTGGCGCTGCTGCACATAGGCCAGCGCATCATCCAGCGCCTGCTGGGCGGTGCCCACCGAACAGGTGGCAATATTGATGCGCCCCCCATCGAGGGCCTGCATGGCAAATTTGAACCCTTCCCCTTCTTCGCCCAACCGATAGCAGGCAGGAATGCGAACCCCATTAAAGACAACCTCACGGGTCGGCTGGCTGTTCCAGCCCATCTTCTCTTCTGCCTTGCCATAGCTCACGCCGGGAGCATTAGCCGGCACCATAAAGGCAGAGACCCCCTTCGCACCTTCACCACCGGTACGGGCCATCACCACCAGCACATCGCTGCTGCCTGCCCCCGAGATAAAGACCTTGGTCCCCTCGATGAGGTAGCTGTCACCCTCGCGCACCGCCCGGGTCTTGAGGGCCGCCGCATCTGAGCCTGCCCCCGGCTCGGTGAGGCAATAGGAGCCCAGCAGCTCGCCGCTGGCCAGTTTGGGCACCCACTCCTTGGCAACCTCGGTGGGCAACCAGCTACCCAGCATCCAGCTCACCATGTTGTGGATGGTCAGATACGCCGTGGTCGAGGTACACCCCATGGCGAGGCGTTCAAAGATGAGGCTCGCATCGAGGCGAGGTAGCCCCAATCCGCCAAACTGCTCCGGGGTATAGAGGCCACAAAAACCTAGCCCGGCCGCCTGCTTGATGGTCGGGATCGGAAACTCATGCTCCTTGTCCCAGCGCGCGGCATGGGGTTTGAGCGCCTCATCGGCAAAGGCGGCGGCCGCCTCCACATACGCCTGTTGATCATCAGTCAGGGTAAAATCCATCTTGTCGTTCACTCCCTTGTTGCCCAACGCTTATTTTCCCGCGCTTACTTTCCTGAGTTAGTGCTTTATAACGCGGCGCCCACACGCTGCGTCAGTCGGATCTGCCACTATGGCGCTGTTGTCGTGGTAGCTGATGACGCTCTCATAACTACCTCTCTATCGACACACAACAGACTAACAATTGATTTACGTTTACGCTAACGTAAACTTGTGGCAGAAGTGAAGTACAAAATGGACCGACCACTACCAGCCGTAACGCCGAGTCAGCCGGTCGAGCCAACCTTCCTACCCGACTGTCATATCCGCAAGGAGAGCATGGATGCAGATGGATGAGACCCTGAATGCCCTGACCGAACAGGTTGCGGCCTTCTGCCAGAAAGTGATCGCCCCGCGCGCCAGCGAGATCGATCAGAGCAACGCCTTTCCCCGTGATCTCTGGCCCCGGATGGGTGAACTGGGGCTGCACGGCATCACGGTGGCGGAGGAGTATGACGGGGTGAACCTCGGCTATCTGGCCCATGTGCTGGTGATGGAGCAGGTAAGCCGCGCCAGCGCCTCGGTCGGCCTCTCCTACGGCGCCCACTCCAATCTCTGTATCAATCAGATCCACCGCCACGGCACGGCGGAGCAAAAAGCACGCTATCTCCCCCCGCTGGTGAGCGGCGAGCATGTGGGGGCGCTGGCCATGAGCGAACCGGGAGCCGGGTCCGATGTGGTCAGCATGCGCCTCACCGCGGAGCGCGAGGGCGATCACTTCGTGCTGAACGGCAACAAGATGTGGATCACCAACGGACCCGATGCCGACACCTTCGTCATCTATGCCAAGACAGATACCAGTGCGGGCCCCAAAGGGATTTCTGCCTTTATCGTTGAAGCCGGCACTCCCGGTTTTTCTACCGCCCAGAAGCTCGACAAGCTGGGGATGCGCGGCTCCAGCACCTGCGAGCTGGTGTTCGACAACTGCCGAGTGCCGCAGGAAAACCTGCTGGGCACCCTGCACGGCGGGGTCAAGGTGCTGATGAGCGGGCTGGATTACGAGCGGGTGGTGCTGGCTGCGGGCCCCCTTGGCATCATGCAGGCCTGCATGGACGTGGTGCTGCCCTATGTGCGCGAGCGCAAGCAGTTCGGCCAGGCCATCGGCGAGTTCCAGCTGGTACAGGGCAAGCTCGCCGACATGTATACCCGCCTCGCCAGTAGCCGGGCGCTGGTCTATTCGGTGGCGAGCGCCTGCGATCAGGGCCGCACCAGCCGTAAAGATTGCGCCGCCGCTATCCTGTTTGCCGCCGAAAATGCCACCCAGATGGCCCTCGATGCCATCCAGCTGCTGGGCGGCAACGGCTACATCAACGAATACCCCACCGGCCGTCTACTGCGGGACGCCAAACTCTACGAGATCGGAGCCGGCACCTCGGAGATCCGCCGCTGGCTCATCGGCCGCGAGCTGATGGGAGAAAATGCATGAGTCGTATCCACTCCCGCCTCGACACGGCGAGCCCGGAATATGCGGCCAATCGGGCCGCCATGCAGGGGCTGGTCGACGATCTCCACGCCCGCATTGCCGAGATCGCGCTAGGGGGCGGCGCGGCCAACAACGCCCGCCATCAGGCCCGTGGCAAGCTGCTGCCCCGCGAGCGCATCAATCAGCTGCTGGACCCGGGCTCCCCGTTTCTCGAACTCTCGGCGCTGGCTGGCTGGCAGGTCTATGACGAGCCGGTACCCGCCGCCGGTATCATCACCGGCATCGGCCGGGTCTCGGGCAGGCTCTGCATGCTGGTGGTGAACGACGCCACCGTGAAGGGCGGCACCTACTACCCACTCACGGTGAAAAAACACCTTCGCGCCCAGGCCATCGCCGAGCGGCTGCGTCTCCCCTGCCTCTATCTGGTGGATTCCGGCGGCGCCTTTCTGCCGATGCAGGATGAGGTGTTCCCCGACCGGGATCACTTTGGTCGCATCTTCTACAACCAGGCCCGCATGTCGGCCCAGAATATCCCGCAGCTGGCGGTGGTGATGGGGCTCTGCACCGCAGGCGGCGCCTACGTGCCCGCCATGGCGGACGAGTCGATCATGGTCAGGGAGCAGGCCACCATCTTTCTGGCGGGTCCGCCGCTGGTCAAGGCCGCCACCGGCGAGGAGATCAGCGCCGAGGCACTGGGCGGCGCTGAAGTGCACTGTGCCCACTCCGGCGTTGCTGATCATATGGCCCGTGACGATGCCCATGCGCTGGCCATCGCCCGCACGCTGGTGACTCATCTGGGTAACGAGCCGATAGAGAGCAGCCCCGGCTACGAGCCCCCCTGCTACCCGATCGAGGAGCTCTACGGTCTGGTGGGCACCAGTCTCAAACGCCCTTACGACGCCCGCGAACTGATTGCCCGACTGGTGGATAGCTCTGACTTTGACGAGTTCAAGGCGCTGTTCGGCACCACACTGGTGACCGGCTTTGCCCGTATTTGCGGCATGGAAGTGGGTATCCTCGCCAACAACGGCGTGCTGCACAGCGACAGTGCCCAGAAGGGGGCCCACTTTATCCAGCTCTGTAATCGCCGCGCCATCCCGCTACTCTTTTTGCAGAACATCACCGGCTTTATGGTGGGGAGTAGCGCAGAAAAAGAGGGGATCGCCAAGCACGGCGCCAAGCTGGTCACAGCAGTGGCCTGCAGCCGGGTGCCCAAGATCACCCTGATCGTCGGCGGCAGCTTTGGTGCCGGCAACTACGGCATGTGTGGCCGCGCCTATGAACCCGATTTTCTCTTTAGCTGGCCCAACAGCCGCATCTCCGTCATGGGGGGCGAGCAAGCGGCCGGGGTGCTGGTGCAGGTGCGTCGCGACAAGCTGACTGCCGAGGGCAAAGATTTGAGCGAGCAGGAAGCGGCCGCCATCCGTGCCCCGGTGATCGAACAGTATGAGCGCCAGGGTCACCCCTACTACGCCAGCGCCCGCCTCTGGGATGATGGCGTCATTGACCCGGCCCAGAGCCGCACCGTGCTGGCGCTGGCGCTCGCCGCCTGTCAGGGTGCCCGCATTGAACCCGAGCAGTACGGCATCTTTCGGATGTAAGGAGCAAAACGATGTCAGATCCACTTACTTCCTCAGCACTTGGCTCTTCAACACAGGGCCCATTTCGGCTGGAGCGGCACGGCCCGCTGGCCGAGCTGGTGCTGTCGCGCCCGGCCCGCCACAACGCCTTTGATGCCGACCTGATGCTGGGGCTGCTCGACTGTCTCGATGATCTGGCCCATCTCCATGGTCATGATCTCGCCGAACGTCCCCACGCCCTGCTGCTGCGTGCCGAAGGCAAACACTTTTGCGCGGGCGCCGACCTCAACTGGATGCGTAATCTGGCCCACGCCGATTTCGAGCACAATCGCGAAGACGCCCGGGTACTGGCGCGGCTGATGCAGACCCTCGATGAGCTCCCCTTCCCCACGGTGGCACTGGTACAAGGGGCCGCCTATGGCGGGGCGCTGGGGCTGATCTGCGCCTGCGATCTGGTGCTGGCCAGCGACGATGCCCGCTTTTGCCTCTCAGAGGTAAGCCTCGGGCTAGTGCCTGCGGTGATCAGCCCCTACGTGGTGCGCACTATGGGGATGCGTCAGGCGCGCCGCTACATGCTCAGTGCCGAGCCGTTCGATGCCATCACCGCCTGTCGGCTCAATGTGGCACATCAACTCTGCAAGCCGGATCAACTGCTGGCGGAGGGACGGGCACAAGCCCTTCGTCTGTGCCGCAACGGGCCGGAAGCGATGAAAGAGACCAAACGACTGCTGGCGGCCATAGAGGCCCATCCTTCCCGCCTGCACGAAGAGAAAACTGTCGAGACCATTGCCCGGGTTCGGGTGGGACTCGAAGCCCAGGAGGGGATGCAGGCCTTCTTCGACAAACGTCCTCCCGCCTGGCGCCCCCGTTTCAAGGATGAGACATGACCCATCACACTCAAATTAAGCGCCTGCTGATTGCCAATCGTGGCGAAATCGCCGTGCGCATCATCAAGACGGCGAAACGCCTCGGCATCCACACCATCGCCCTCTACTCCGATGCCGACGCCCATGCCATGCACACCCGTCTGGCCGATGAGGCCTGGCATCTGGGGCCCGCACCGGCCAGAGAGAGCTATCTCGACACCGGCAAGGTGCTGAAGATTGCCAAAGAGGCGTGCGCCGATGCCATCCATCCCGGTTACGGTTTTCTGTCGGAAAACAGCGATTTTGCCACCGCCTGCGAACAGCGCGGCCTGCGCTTTGTCGGCCCAAGCGGCGCCGCCATTCTCGCCATGGGCGACAAATCGGGCGCCAAGGCGCTGATGCAGGCGGCCGGTGTGCCGGTGCTGCCCGGCTATCACGGCACGGATCAACGGCCGGACTTCTTGCACGATCAGGCGAGCCTGATTGGCTTCCCGCTACTTATCAAGGCGGCCAGTGGCGGCGGTGGCAAGGGGATGCGCCGGGTCGATCAGCTGGCCGACTTTCACGAGTCGCTGGCGGCAGTCAAACGGGAAGCCAAGGCTGCCTTTGGTGACGATCTGGTGCTGCTGGAGCGCTATCTGCCCCAAGCTCGCCATGTTGAGGTGCAGGTCTTTGCCGATAGCCTCGGCAATGCCATCTATCTGGGGGACAGGGACTGCTCCTTGCAGCGGCGCCATCAGAAGGTGATCGAAGAGGCGCCCGCCCCCGACATCCCTCCGGCTCTGCGCCGCGCCATGGGGGAGGCAGCCGTGGCCGCAGCCAAGGCCATCCATTATCAGGGGGCTGGCACCATCGAGTTCCTGCTCTGCAAGGATGAGTTCTTCTTTATGGAGATGAACACCCGGCTGCAGGTAGAGCATCCGGTCACCGAAGCGGTGACCGGGCAGGATCTGGTGGCCTGGCAGCTGGCCGTGGCCGAAGGCAAGCCGCTGCCACTCACCCAAGAGGAAGTGGTGCTGCGCGGCCATGCGGTGGAGGCGCGCCTCTACGCCGAGGATGTGGCGGCCGGTTTTCTGCCTGCCAGCGGGCCTATCCACTGGCTCCACTGGCCCGTTGGCGTGCGCATCGACACCGGCATCACCGCTGGCGATGAGGTGAGCCCCTATTACGATCCCATGATCGCCAAGCTGATCGCCCACGGCCAGAGCCGCACCGAGGCGTTCGCCAAACTGGCCGATGCGCTGGCGGCACTGGATCTCGGGCCGCTGGTGCACAACGGCCCGCTGCTGCTGCGCCTGTGTGAAGAGCCCGACGTCCTGGCCATGGGCCACCATACCCAATGGCCCATACCCACCACAACACGGCCCATTCCTGAGCTCGCCTGGCCGCTGGCCACCCTCTGGCTGGCGAGCCGCCCTGCGGGCACCTCCCCCTGGCAGCAAGCCTGCGGATTTCGGCTGGGGCCGGCTCGCTGCTGGACAGCGGCGGTACGCATTGGTGATGAGCGCCGGGTATTGACCCTTAACGATCATGGCGGCCAGTTTGAGTGGCAAGGGGAGACTCATTGCTACCAAAGAGGTGACAATAATATCCGGCTGCAGCAGGGTGGCTGCTGGCAACAGATCCCTATTCAGACGGTCGCAGGCTCGGAGGCAGCCTTCATCATGACCCTGGGGGGCCAGCGCATCCGCTTCGCGGCAGATGATCGGCAGCACAGCCACCACTATGAGCAGGCAAACGAGAAGGTGCAGGGCGCCATCGCGCCCATGCACGGCATCGTGGTGGCCGTACTGGTCGAGCAAGGGCAAACAGTCAGCAAGGGGCAACCCCTGCTGGTGCTGGAGGCGATGAAGATGGAGCACCAGTTGCGTGCAGAGCGGGATGGGGTAATTGAAGCCCTGCAGTGCAAACAGGGCGAGCAGGTAAGCCAGGGGGCCGTGCTGGTGCGCTTTGTCGAAGAGATTGCCACACAGGAGGATCACCCATGAACCGATCACAGGACGTCCGTGACGACAGGGTCAGTCTGGTGGAGATGGGGCCGCGAGATGGCCTGCAAAATGAAGCTGCGCCCCTCTCCCTGGTACAGCGGCTGGAGCTGATCCAGCGCCTTACCGACAGCGGCCTGCAACGCATCGAGGTGGGTGCCTTTGTCTCTGCCAAAAAAGTGCCGCAGATGGCGGACTCCGCAGCGCTGTTCGAGGCACTGCCGCGCAAGGGTTCAACCCGTTACGGCGCTCTGGTGCCCAATCTGCAAGGCTTGCAGGCAGCCATTGCCGCCCGCGCCGATGAGATTGGCCTCTTCACCGCCTGCTCCGACGGTTTTACCCGCGCCAATATCGGCATCAGCGTGGAGGAGTCGCTGGTGCGCTTCGCCCCCTTGGTACAGGAGGCGCGCCGACTCGGCATCAAGGTGCGCGGCTACCTCTCCACCGTCATCGCCTGCCCGTTCGATGGCCCGACCCGCCCGAAACGGGTCGCCGCCATGGCCGAACAGTTGCTGGATCTCGGCTGCCACGAAATTTCGCTGGGGGACACCATAGGCGTTGGCACCCCCGGCACGGTGGCGCCCATGCTGGATGCTGTGCTGCACGAGATCCCGGCGGGGCGACTCGCGATCCATTTTCACGACACCTACGGCCAGGGGTTGGCCAACCTGCTGCCCGCGCTGGAGCGCGGTATTCGCACCATCGATTGCTCGGTAGCTGGCCTTGGCGGCTGCCCCTATGCGCCGGGCGCCTCCGGCAATGTGGCGTCAGAAGAGGTGGTCTACCTGCTACACGGCCTTGGCATGACGACCGGGGTGGATCTCGACAAACTGGCGGCCACCGGCCAGTGGGTGAGCGAGCAGCTCGCTCGCCCCAACGGCTCGCGGGTCGGTCAGGCCCTGCACGCCAATGCCGAGCGGCTGCGTGCCCGCCTCTGCCAGCCACACGCCCAGCAACAGGAGTCATGACCATGTCCCGTTCTCTGCCCGGCAAGGAGATCACCTACAGCATTTCGGAGCTGGCCCACGAATTCGATGTCACGCCGCGCACCATCCGCTACTACGAGGATGAGGGGCTGCTCACCCCGCTGCGGGAGGGGCAAACCCGCATCTACAGCCACCGGGACAAGATCCGGCTCAAATTGACCCTGCGCGGCAAACGGCTGGGGTTTAGCCTGGCCGAGATCCGCGAGCTGTTCGATATGTACGACACCGACAAATCGAGCAAAACCCAGCTCCACTCCATGATCCAGCTGATCGATGAAAAGCGCGACGCACTGCGCCAACAACTGGAGGATATCCAGATGGTGATGGCCGAGCTGGAAGCCGCCGAACAGCGCTGTGTTAATTCCCTTAACAGCTTGAAAACTGGCGCAGATTAACCGAATCTGGGAGCAAGCTATTGCCCTGGGGTTCCCATGAGATATTGGTGCTGGTTTTTGCTCTTGTTCAGCCTCTCTGGCTGGAGCCATCCCCTCATCAAGGTTGGTGGATACCCCTATGCCCCCTTTGTGATCAAACTCCCCGATTCCCGCTATGAAGGGTTGACTCTGGAGCTTATCGACCAGCTCAATGCCGTACAGAAAGAGGTGACCTTCGTCTTTGTTCCCACCTCGGCCGCCAACCGTTACAAGGCGCTCGATCTGGGCCGTTTCTCGCTGATGCTGTTTGAAGACACCAAGTGGGGCTGGGACACCGATAAATTCAAGATGACAACCCCCTTCCTCGGTGGTGGCGAGGTCTATGTGGCCCTGAACAAAGCGGGCCGGGATCAGCGCTTTTTTGACGATCCTGCCAGCCATCACCTCATCGGGGTGACCGGCTATCACTACGGCGTCGGCCAGTTCAATGCCGATCCTCTCTACCTGCAGCGCAAGCTCAATATCACCCTGGTCAAGGACAACGTCAGCGCCCTGCAAGCGCTACTCAAAGGGCGCGGCGAGGTAGCCATTCTCAACGTTTCCTACCTTAACCAGTATCTGCAGGCCAATCCCGACACAGCCGACCAGTTGCTGATCTCGCAAAAATGGGATCAACAGTATCAACACCGCGCCATCCTTCACCCTGAGGCCCCCATTACCCCTGCCCAGCTGGAACAGTGGCTGGCAGCGCTGCAACAAAAGGGTGAACTGGATCGCCTTTGGACAAAGTACGGCGTACAACAGCACGCAACCCCATGATTACTATCCAGCTTTTCTGTACCATGGCGGGAACCAAATGGGAGTGCACCAAATGAACACCACCGAGCCCGCGTCCCCCAAGCTCCGCTTGCTGCGCTACCTTGCCTACGCTTTCCTGCTGTTTCTTATCCTGATCACTCTGCTGCTGTGGCAAACCCCCCGTCTAGTCCAGCGCTATCTGCCCGGCTGGCTGGCCGAGCACTATGGCCTGCAACTGACGCTGGGGGAGATTGACGTAGGGCTGCGCAACCCTTCTCTCACCCTCGGCGCGACTGCCCTGCTCGATGCCAAACAGCAGCCTATCATCGGTTTTGAGCAGCTCTTTATCACCCCAAACCTGCAAGCCAGCTGGCAGCAGAGAGGGGTCGTGCTTTCCACCGTCACCCTGACCAAACCCGTGGTGCTGCTGCAACGGCTGACAGATAAAAAAGGAGATGTTCGACTCAACCTGACCGATGCGCTTGCCACCCTGCTCGCCCCTGCGCCCTCCCCCGAGCCCGAAACAGCCAGCGCCCCGCTATTGGTCGATATTGCCAGCATCGCAGTCACTGACGGCCATGTGCGCTATCAGGATCAACGCAAGGAGAGCGAACCCGGCTGGTTGCCGCCTCTCAATCTGGAGAAAGTGACCTTCAAGCTCGATAACCTACGCACCGAGGCAAACCATCCGACCGCCTATCAGCTGAGCGCCGCCATCAACGGCAAAAGCAGCCTCGCTGCCCACGGCAAACTCGATGTGATGAGCGGCATGGGTCAGGGTAAGGTGAGCCTCAAACAGGTCGACCTGAAACCCTTCGCCCCGCTCTGGACACCCTATCTCAAGCTGGATCTGGCCAAGGGCCACGCCAATGCAGAGGTGGAGTACCAGCTTAAAGAGGGCAAGCAAGGGGTACTGTGGCAATTGTCCAAAGGCAAGCTGACGCTGGACAACTGGCAGCTTAAAAAACACAAGGGCGACGAATTTGCCCGCTTCGGCCAGCTGGCGCTTAGCGATCTGGCTGTCGATGGCCAGAAACAGTCGCTCCAGATCGGCAAGGTAACCCTGCAACAGCCCCTGCTCAAGGCCACCCTCAACCCACAGCAGGAGCTTGATCTGGCTGACTTGCTGATTGAACAAGCTCCCGCCAAGCCCGTCAAAGGAGCCGACACCGCAAACGAGGTGGCCAACAATGCGGCGCCCAAGTCGGCACAACAAGCAAAGACAGCCGGTAACGGCAAGAAACATATGCCAGACAAACCCTGGCAGTGGCAGATCAAGCAGATCGCCATCGTCAAGGGCGATCTCACCCTCACCGAATCGAGCAGCGGCAAACCGCAGGCACGCCAGCTCTCCGGCCTCAAGCTGGCGTTGGGGCCACTGGGCAGCAAGGGGGAGCAACCGAGCAAACTGACTCTGGCCACCCAGTTCAACCAGAGCAGCCCCCTCGCCTTTGATGGCCAACTGACCCTGACTCCTTTCACCTTAAGTGGCGACATCAACCAGCAGGGGCTGCCCCTGACGCTGGCACAGCCCTATCTAGCCGATCTGGTACGCATTAAGGTGCAAAACGGGCTGCTGAGCAGCAAGACCCGCCTTGATCTCGCCACCACCGCCCAGGGAGATCTGAGCAAGCTGACCCTGCAAGGGGGGCTCGATATCAACGGGCTCAAAGTAGTCGATCGGGCAGACAATCAGCGGCTGCTGGAGTTCAACACCCTGGCTCTCACCGGTCTGACGTACGACGGCATCAGCCAGCAGATGCGGATCAAGGACATTGCTCTGAACAAGCCCTTCGCCCGCATCGAGATCAACGAAGATGGCACCACCAACCTGCAACAGCTGCTGTTGCCGCAACCGGCGGCAGCCAACAGCACTCACGCGACGGCTGGCAGCAAGGCTCCCGACTTTCGTTTCACCATCGACCAGCTGCGCACCGAGCAGGGCAACCTGCGCTTTGCCGATCGCAGCCTGAGCCAAGATTTTGTGGCCGATATCGCCTCGCTGGGCGGCCAAAGTCGCCATATCAGCAATATTCCGGGGCAACGCTCCGATCTCGCCTTCAACGGCAAGGTGGATCGCTATGCGCCGGTGACCATTCGCGGCGGTACCAACCTGCTGGTGGCCAACCCGATCCTCGACATCGCGGTCGCTTTCCACAATCTGGAGCTCACCACCTTCACCCCCTATTCGGGCACCTATGCCGGTTATGCCATCGACAAGGGGCAGCTCTCCATGAAGCTGCACTACAAGCTGGAGGGCAATCGGCTGGAGGGGGATAACGACATCACCATCAAGAAGCTGCAACTGGGCGAGAAGATCAAGAGCGATCAGGCCAAGGATCTGCCGCTGGGGCTAGCCATCGCCCTGCTAAGCGATGCCAACGGGGTGATACAGATGAACCTCAAGGTGAAGGGCGATCTCGATCAACCGGACTTCAGCATCGGCAATATCTTCTGGGATGTGCTGGGCAACACACTGAGCAAGGCGATCACCTCCCCCTTCTCCCTGCTCGCCTCGCTGGCCGATGGCACCGAAGATCTCGACGAACTTCCCTTCCTGCCGGGGGATCCCGATCTCACCCCCACCCAGCAGGAGAAACTGGTCAAGCTGGCGCAGGCCCTCAAGGATAGACCCAAGCTCAGCATGAACATTCGCGGCAAGGTCAACTTCAACGAGGAGCGCCCCATCCTGCAACGGCAAAAGCTGGAACGGGTACTGGCCAAGCTCACCGGCAATCAGGCGGATCTCGACCTGCTGGAACAGGACCCCGCCCTGCAAGAGGCGCTGGCCCAGGCCTATGAAGAGCGCTTTGGCGAAGATCTGGAAGATCTGGCCGATCGCCTCCATCTGGATGAAGAGAGCGCGGCACTGCGGGCCCAGGCGGTGATCCTGCTGCGGGATCAGCAGCTCATCACCGCCAAATCCCTGCGCAATCTCGCCATGCGCCGGGCGCAAAATACCAAGGAGTTTCTGGTCGACAGCCAGGGGATCGCCCCGGAGCGGCTGTTCGTGCTCGACAGCCAGGTCAAGGAAGAGGACAAGGAAGCCAAAGTGATCCTGACACTGGATCAGTGACGCCGCCGCACTTCGTAAAAAGCGTAATAAAAATACAACCCCTCAACTATTTTGACACCTTTTGCTCACCAAACAGCCTGCCTTGGTGAGCATTTGGCCTCTGATGCAAATAATCACGTAGTTTTTTTACGATTTATCCCCCTTGCCCCCTTGCGGGCGCGCCACAGCCTGCCTAAAATCGCGCGTCTTTTGTTAACCCCCACCTCTATTTTTGGAGAACGCCACGTGAGCGAAAAATTGGCCAACCCTGCCCCTCTGGGTCTGATGGGTTTCGGTATGACCACCATCCTGCTGAACATCCATAACGCAGGTTTCTTCCCCATCAGCGCCATGATCCTGGCCATGGGCCTGTGCTACGGCGGCATCGCCCAGATCATTGCTGGCATCATGGAATACAAGCGTGGCAACACCTTCGGTGTGACCGCGTTCACCTCCTACGGCCTGTTCTGGCTGAGCTTGGTTGTCCTGCTCGTCATGCCGACCATGGGTCTGGCCGAAGCCACTCCGCACGCCTATATGGGTTGGTATCTGCTGATGTGGGGCATGTTCACCCTGTTCATGCTGGTTGGCACCATCAACTACCCACGCGCCAAGCAGTTCGTGTTCGCCTCCCTGACCGTGCTGTTCTTCCTGCTGGCCGCCCGTGACTTCACCGGCAGCACCCTGATCGGCACCATCGCCGGTTTCGAAGGCATCATCTGTGGCGCCAGCGCCATCTACCTGGCCATGGCCACCGTTATTAACGAGCAGTTCGGCCGCACCGTGATGCCAATCGGCGATCACAAGAAAGCCGCCGCAGTACAGCTGAAAGCCGCTGCCTGATAGGCAAGCCACTCAGATTGTGAAAAAGGCACCCTCGGGTGCCTTTTTGCTATTTCGCAAAGCTGACGCTCCTGCACACACATCTCCCTTTTCAGCCCTACATCCGGATATCCGTCTCTAGCTATTCGGCACTCCTGACACACCCATTTGTGGATATATCCATCAACTAAATAAGGCTCTCTCGGGCCACCACAAGGGATGCAGTTTGTTTTTTAGTATGAGGGCGTATAGCCACTGCCTTTTTTAGGAAATAATCCACCTAATACTATCAGGTTATTTTAAAGCATCCCGGTTCAATACTTTTTTATCTGCCATCAAAAGGTCATTCACCTTGCTCGACCAAACAGGTTCATATTCTTTATTTTCATTTTTTTTGATAGGCCATACAAAGCCATGTTTATCAAAATCTGCCTTGTCGATTGTTGTCCCCGGTTGTGGAGTTAAAATCTTCACATTCAATTTATTAGCAGCATTTATCACTCGCTCTATGGGTTCTGACCACCCATGTGGAGCCATATTGTAAGCAGCCCAATGAACAGGTAATAAATATTTCCCTCGCAATATTTTATGAGCTATAACGGCTTGCTCTGGTCCTAGGTGTGTATCATGCCACATGGCACTATATGAGCCAGCCTCCATTAATGTTAGATCAAATGGGCCATACTTTTCACCAATAGTGTTAAACTCCCGATGCATCCCCGTGTCACCACTATAAAAGATTGAATTATTACTATCCTTTATGACCCAACTCGACCACAAGGTGTGATTAGATCTTGATAAACGGCCAGAGTAATGGCGTGCCGGTGTTGAAGCAATAAACACCCCATCAATGACTTTTTCTTCCCACCAATCAAATTCAATCACTTGAGCTTCTGGCCCCCACCCATTTCATGAGAATGCTCTTGATTCCTAATGGAACAACCCATTTTGTTTTTTTACTTCTAAAGTAGTTCGCTACCTCATAGTCTAAATAACTGTTCCGAATAGTAGATCACTGGAGGAAGGGAACTCAGTCCAGTTTGTGCGATCTGATTAGTCGCCAAACAAAACAAGCCACACC
>NZ_JBFODU010000005.1:0-11200 GCF_040908505.1 Aeromonas sp. R1-2
ATCAGTGACCGTGCGTCCTTCATGTAACAGCAAGATGGCCATCAAGCGACGAGCATGTCCTTTATCACGTGTGGCATGGATGATTTTGTGAATGCGGCGCCGTTGTGGTCGTGGCAGGGGTGGTAGGATAGGCATCAACTCAGTCCTTTGGGTGTGGCTTGTTTTGTTTGGCGACTAATCAGATCGCACAAACTGGACTGAGTTCCCTTCCTCCAGTGATCTACTATTCGGAACAGTTATTTAGTAATGATGACCTTGAAACTTTAGTTGAGTATTTGAAAACTAAGTTGTCGGAAGATTTGACATGCCATGATGATTACAAAAAGTATTACCCTAATCATCGTAGATATGTAGATGTCATAGCTAAAGAAATCAGAGATATGGGAGGCAACTCATTTGCAAATTTATGGCGTGGCCAGGGACCTGATTATCATGAAATTGTTTGTGATGTTGCTAGTAAATTAAATGCTCCCTATAACAAGAATAAATCGGTTGAGGATATAGAAAACTCGATTTTGGAAACTATTCTCGAGAGAGCTTTATCTGAAATGTCCGATGAACAAAAAACAGAACTGCTCAAAGAGATGGGCGGAAAGGCCACTATGGGAAAAGGTAGTCTAGCAACAGCAGCATTTATCGGTATTTTCAGGTCTGGTGGATTTTATTCTTACCAGCTGACGCTGATTATTGCTAACCAGATTGCAAAAGCTGTCTTAGGGCGAGGCTTAATGCTAGCTACTAATGCAAGCCTTGCTCGTGTTGCAGCAGTCCTAACAGGTCCTATTGGTTGGGTCATCTCAGGGGTTTGGGCTGCAGTTGACCTAGCTGGACCTGCTTATAAAGTGACAATTCCGTGTGTGATACATGTTGCCATGTTGAGGAAGAAATTAAGCTCTCTTACTTGCAGTAAATGCGAAACAATACTAACTGATACAACGATGAAATTTTGCCCAGAGTGTGGTCAATCTACAGCTGCATAAAGAACAAAACGGCAACCGAGGTTGCCGTTTTTCTTTCTATTTCGGATGACTATTACCGTGGATTAACCCACCCGCTTGGCCAGCCAAGCTTCGGCGGCAGTCAGGGCTGCTTCTACCTGCTCCCGGGCGACGCCGCCTTTGGCGACCCGTTTGGCGAGGGTCGCTTCCAGCTCCAGGTTGGGGTAGACGTCGAACTCGATCACCGGGCTGAAACGCTGGAACTCGCCGATGGAGAGCTCCTCCAGCGGTTTGCCCATGCTGATGGCGAATACCACGGTTTCGCCGACGATATGGTGCGCTTCACGGAACGGGATCCCCTTGGCTACCAGATAGTCCGCCAGCTCGGTGGCGTTGGCGTAACCGCCCTGCGCTGCCGCCATGGTGCGCTCGCCGTTCACCTTCAGATCGATCAGCACCAGCGCCGCCATATCGAGGCAGTCGTGCCAGGTGTCGAGGGCATCGAACAGACCCTCTTTGTCTTCCTGCATGTCCTTGTTGTAGGCCAGCGGCAGCGCCTTGAGGCTCATCAGCATGCCCATCTGGGCGCCGACCACCCGACCGGTCTTGCCGCGGATCAGCTCCAGCGCATCCGGATTCTTCTTCTGCGGCATCAGCGACGAGCCGGAGGTAACCGCATCGGAGAGCTCGACAAACCCAGCCTCGCCGGTGTTGTAGAAGATAAGGTCTTCGGCAAAGCGCGACAGGTGGGTCATGGAGAGGGACGCCACGTGCATCAGTTCCACCACGTGATCCCGATCGGAGACCGAATCCAGACTGTTGCGGGTGGCGCCGCTAAAGCCCATGTCGAGCGCCAGCGCTTCGCGGTCGATGGCGTAGGCAGTGCCCGCCAGCGCGCCGCAGCCGAGCGGGCTGGTGTCGAGCCGCTTCAGCGCATCCTGCAGGCGGGAGTAATCCCGCTCCAGCATCTCCACATAGGCCAGCGCCCAGTGGGCGTAGGTGACCGGTTGGGCCCGTTGCAGGTGGGTGTAACCGGGCAGCACCGCGGCCTGATTGGCACGGGCGGAGGCGACCAGTCCCTGCTGCAGGGCGGTGATGGAGCCGAGCAGCAGCTCGCCCTGTGCCTTGCACCAGAGTTTCAGGTCGGTGGCGACCTGATCGTTGCGCGAGCGGCCGGTGTGCAGCTTCTTGCCCAAATCGCCGACGGCGGCGATGAGCTGGCTCTCGACCCAGGAGTGGATATCTTCGGCGTCCGAACTCAGGATCTGCTGGGGATCCTGCTGCACCGAGGCGAGCAGCACCTCCATCGCCTGTTGCAGTTTGCCCTGCTCATCGGCGGTCAATACGCCCACTTTCACCAGCGCTTTGGCCCAGGCCATGGAGCCCTGAATATCCTGCTCCGCCAGCCGGTAATCGAACCGCAGCGAATCGTTGAACTGCTTGAACCGGCTATCGGCTCCCTGACTGAAGCGTCCACCCCAAAGTGCCATACTGCTCTCCTTGAATGCGTTGTCGGCGGCGCCCTGGCCACCGAGCTTGAAATCGTGCCCTGTTTTTCTGCGAGCCTGTTATCTCACAGAAGTGGCCCGGGCGCTGCCGCTCTTGTCACACCCGCTGTTGATGGGTCAGGGGTTATGTCCTCTGTCTGTAGAAGAGGGGGCCATGCCCCCTCAACGGAATCAACGGGTTATCGCGCTTGCTTAGCCGTGGGTATGGTCGCCACCGATGGCTTGATGTTGCTCCTTCATGGCGCGGATCCGGCTGGCCAGGGTGTAGAGACGGATAAAGCCTTCGGCATGGCTCTGGTCATATACTTCGTCGGCGCCAAAGGTGGCGAAGTCTTCGGAGTAGAGGCTGTTCGGCGACTTTTTCTGCACCGCAGTGACCTGACCCTTGTACATCTTCAGCACCACTTCACCATCCAGATCTTCGGCGATGGCGTTGGCAGAGGCGAGGATCGCCTTGCACAGCGGAGTGAACCAGCGACCGTCATAGACCAGATGGGAGAACTCGGCCCCCAGCTTCTCCCGCCAGGCGCGGGTCGGGCGATCCAGTACCAGCTCTTCCACGGCGCGCAGCGCGGCGACCATCACGGTACCGCCCGGGGTCTCGTAGCAGCCGCGGGATTTCATCCCCACCATCCGGTTTTCGGTGATGTCGATGCGGCCCACGCCGTGCTTGCCGGCACGCTCGTTCAGGGTCATCAGGATCTGGTGCGGGCTGAGCGGCTGGTCGTCAACGGCCACCACTTCACCCTGCGCCACGGTCAGCTTGACGTACTCCGGCTGATCCGGAGCCTGCTCGGCCGGTACGGTCCACTGCCAGACCGCTTCGGACGGCTCGTTCCAGGTGCTCTCCAGCTCGCCACCCTCGGTGGAGATGTGCCAGGCGTTAGCGTCGCGGCTGTAGATCTTCTTCAGGGTCGCCTTGCAGGGGATGTTGCGGGTCTCCAGATAGGAGAGCAGATCTTCCCGGGAGCGCATGTCCCAGATCCGCCACGGGGCGATCACTTTCAGCTGGGGCGCCAGCGCGGCGACCGCACCTTCGAAACGCACCTGATCGTTACCCTTGCCGGTGCAGCCGTGGGAGATGGCATCGGCCCCTTCCGCTAGCGCCGCTTCCACCATCGCCTTGGCGATCACCGGACGGGCCATGGAGGTGCCAAGCAGATAGGTGCCCTCATAGACGGCGCCGGTCTTCAGGGTCGGGTAGACGTACTCTTTGACGAACTCTTCCCGCAGATCCTTGATGATGCACTTGGTGGCGCCGGAGGCGATCGCCTTCTGCTCGATCCCTTCCAGATCGTCGCGCTCCTGACCGACGTCGGCCACGAAGGCAATGATTTCGGCGTCATAGTGCTCTTTCAGCCAGGGAATGATGGCCGAGGTATCCAGTCCACCCGAGTAAGCCAGTACGATCTTGTTGATTCCGCTCATGTTACTTCTCTCCGTGATGATTCAATAAAAGGGTCGTGATTCAGGTTGAGTGTCGCGTTACTTGCCGCCGAGAAGGGTCAGCAACACGGCGTTCTGGATATGCATCCGGTTTTCGGCCTCGTCCATGATGAGGGAGGCGGGGCCATCCATCACCTGCGAGGTGATCTCCAGCTCCCGATGAGCCGGTTGGCAGTGCAGCACATGTGCAATGCCAGTGCGGTCGAGCAGGGCCTGGTTGATCTGGTAAGGCATAAAGAGGTCTTTGACCTGCTCCATCGGAGTGTTGTCGCCCATGGAGACCCAGGTATCTGTGTAGGCCACGTCGAACCCTTCGATATCCGCCACGTCATCACTGATGTGGATGGTCGCCCCCGACTTGGCCGCCAATGCCTGCGCCTGCAGGAAGATCTGGGTATCCGGGCCGTGGCCTTTCGGGCAGATCAGGGTGACGTCGGTGCCGAGGGTCGCCCCCAGCAGCAGCAGAGAGTGGCTGACGTTGTTGCCATCACCGAGGTAGGCAAGTTTCACCTTCGACAGATCGTCGTAGTGCTCGGCAATGGTCATAAAGTCGGCCAGCCCCTGACAGGGGTGGTAGAGGTTGCACAGGCTGTTCACCACCGGCACTGTGCCGTGCTCTGCCAGCTCGACCAGAGTCTGGTGATCGAACACCCGGGCGACAATGGCATCACACCAGCGCGACAGGTTGGCGGCGAAATCCTTCACCGACTCCCGCTTGCCCAGCGCGCCGTTCTGCTGATCCAGATAGACGCTGTGGCCGCCCAGCTTGGCGATGCCGATGTCGAAGGTGACCCGGGTGCGCAGGGAGGGTTTCTCGAACAGGGTGACCACACTCTTGCCCGCCAGCGCCTGGCTGTACTTCTTCGGGTCGGCCTTCACTGCCTTGCCCAGCGCAATCAGCGCTTCAATCTGGGCTTTGTTCAGATCACTGTCTTTCAGAAGGTGTTGCATCGGATGTTCCTTGTTCCGGTGGAGATCAAATAGCTACCTGGGTGCCGACCGCGCCGCCAGCCAGCAGCTTGAGCAGCTGATCCGGGTAACGCCAGCTGGCGACACAGACTGGCTTGCCGAGGGTCTCGGCGGCGTGCAGGGCCGCTTCAACCTTGACCGCCATGCCATCGCGGATCACCCCTTTCTCCATCAAATCCAGCGCGGTCAGCTTGTCGAGCTGGGGCACCAGCTTGCCCTTGCCATCGAGGATGCCGCTCACGTCGGAGAGCATCACCAGATCGGCACCGAGCGCCTCGGCAATGGCGGTGGCTGCCTGATCCGCATTGACGTTCATCAGCTGCCCCTCGGCGGTGATGCCGATGGAGCTCACTACCGGCAGGAAGCCCTGACCGAGGATGCCCGCCACCAGCGCAGGGTTGCCCGGCTTGCACTCGCCGACCGCGCCGAGATCCGGGTCGAGCTGGGTCACCTGACAGAGGCCGCCGTCGGCGAGGCAGAGCCCCACCGCCGGAATGCCGGTGGCGATCGCCTTGGCCATCATCTGCTTGTTGGCGGTCCCTGCCAGCGCCCCGGCAATAAAGGGGATCTGCTCGAACGGGGTTACCCGCAGGCCATTCTTCTTGGTGGAGGTGAGACCCAGCCCCTTGAGCAGGTCATCCACCAGACAGCCACCGCCGTGCACCAGCACCAGCGGACGGTGCTGATCATCGAGAAAGGTTTTGAGGGTGGCGAACAGGGCGGTCAGCGCCTCGTCGTTTTCTATCAGGGCGCCGCCCAGCTTGATTACCAACGTCTGTTTGTCCATGTTCGAGATCCTTCCTAAGTCCTTAAATCAGGCCAGTGGCCGGTTCAAATCCAAATTTGATATTTATGCACTGCATGGCTTGCGAGGCGGCACCCTTGAGCAGGTTGTCGATGGCCGAGACCACCACCAGCATGTTGCCCTGCTGTTGCCAGGCGATATCGCAGTAAGGGGTGCCCGCTACGCCACGGATGGAGGGCATCTGGCCGGTGAGGCGCACCAGCGGCTTGCCTTCGTAAGCCTTGAGGAAGGCCTGATCCACTTGAGTGGGGGTGACGCCGTCCGCCAGCTGCACATAGATGGTGGCCAGAATGCCGCGCACATAGTTGCCAAGGTGGGGCTGGAACAGCACCTCCTTGCCGAGGTGATGGCTGATCTCCGGCTGGTGTCTGTGATTGAAGGTGCCGTAGGGATTGAGGCTCACTTCGCAGAAGCTGGTGTTGATGGCCGCCTTGCGACCGGCGCCGGAAACCCCGGAGACGGCGTTGATGATGGGCTGCCACCCCTTGGCAATCAGACCATCCTGCTGCAGCGGCTTGAGAGCGCACAGCGATGCGGTCGGGTAGCAACCCGGCACCGCAATCAGCTGGGCGGTAGCGATGGCATCGGCATTCCACTCCGCCAGGCCATAGACGGCCTGATCCAGCCACTGCTCGCTGTCGTGGGTGAAGCCGTAGAAGCTGTCGTAGAAGCCCTGATCCTTGACCCGGAAGGCGCCGGAGAGATCGAACACCGGCAGCCCCTTGGCGAGAAACTTGGGTGCCAGCTCGGCGCTCACCTCGTGGGCGGTGGCCAGCAGCACCAGATCGGCCTGGGTCAGGATCCGGGTCATGCCGTCGTCGTCCAGCGGCAGCAGCGGCTGATCGAGAGCACCGACCCATTGGGGATGCAGGGAAGAGAAGCGCTTGTGGGCATCCTGACTGCCGGCGGAGACATAGAGGCCGAACAGCTTGAGTTGTGGGTGGTTCTGTACCAGTGCGGCCAGTTCGGCTCCCGCGTAGCCACTGGCACCGACGATAACGGTGTTAAGCATGTTGAATATTCCAAGTCAGAGTTCGAGATTCACAGCATGACGCTGCAGTGCACAAGGGTGGTCGAGCGCCCCTTTGCACAAGTGCGGAGGGGCAATTCAGGCGGGTGTGTGTCGTCGGTTATAGATCAGGTGACAGAACATTAACTTTCCCTTACAACTAGAAGCCTTTGTTGATGAGCCAGATATTCAGGTAAAATTAAAGAATATTCATGCACTCACTTTGCATTTGTATTTTCTAACAGAAACATTCCGGGGACGCAAGGAGGAGCTGATGGCCAATCTGGATTTTTTTTCACTTTATAAGAATATTATTGCGATTCCCTCTATCAGCAGCACGGATCCCAAGTGGGATCAGAGCAATGAGGCGGTGATCCGGCTGCTGGCCGACTGGTTCGGTCAGCTCGGTTTTCAGTGCGAGGTAACGGCGCTCCCTGATCTGCCGGGCAAGTTCAATCTGGTGGCGACGATCGGTCAGGGGGAGGGTGGCTTGCTGCTGGCGGGCCACACAGATACGGTGCCGTTCGATGAGGGGGGGTGGAGCAAGGATCCCTTCAAGGTGACCGAAGAGGGCAACCGTCTCTATGGCCTCGGCACCATCGATATGAAGGGCTTCTTCGCCTTTATCGTCGAGGCGCTGAAAGATATTGACCTCACCAAGCTGACCAAGCCGCTGCGCATTCTCGCCACTGCCGACGAAGAGACCACCATGGCGGGGGCCCGCGCCATCGCCGCGGCGGCCGAGCTCAAACCCGACTACGCCGTGATTGGCGAGCCGACCGGGCTGGTGCCTGTAGTGGCCCACAAGGGGCATATGTCGGAGGCGATCCGCATTACCGGCAAGAGCGGCCACAGCTCGGATCCCGCCAACGGCGTCAACGCCATGGAGATCATGCACAAGGCGATGGGGCAGGTGCTGCGCTTGCAGCAGGATCTGAAAGATCGCTACGCCGACCACCGCTTTGCCGTGCCGCAGCCAACCCTGAACCTCGGTTACATTCAGGGCGGTGACAGCCCGAACCGCATCTGCGGCTGCTGCGAGCTGCATATCGACCTGCGACCCACCCCGCAGGTGGGGCCGGACGAGCTGATGGGGATGCTGAAAGAGGCGCTGTCTCCCATCGAAATTCACCAACCCGGCTGTCTGCATCTGCAACATCTGCATGAACCCATTCCCGCCTATGCCTGCGCCGACGACTCTGTGCTGGTGCGCGAAGCTGAGAAGGCGAGCGGTCGCGCCGCCGAGTCGGCCAACTACTGCACCGAGGCGCCGTTTATCCAGCAGCTTGGCTGCGAGACCATAGTGATGGGCCCCGGCCATATCACCCAGGCGCACCAGCCGGATGAGTATCTCGACCTCTCCTTCGTCAAGCCGACCACCTCGGTGTTGCAGCACCTGATCAGACGTTTTTGCCTGTAGCGGCGGCGGTGAAAGGGGCGTAAAAACTGTAAGTAAGTTACATAACAAGCCGGTTGTGGAGTGGTGATGGAAATACATGTTCTGAATCGGCCTGTTATTTGACCTTGCGCAGACAATCTGGGTAGATTGTCACCCTAAGATGACGGAGCATATGTTGTAATCGCACAACAATAAGTGAGGTCGTCTAGCACCCCGGATGGGTGTCAGGCACCAACAAGATAAGGATGTGGAATGAACGAAAAGTACGCCGCACTACGCGCCAACGTAGGTATGCTGGGTCAGCTGCTGGGTAAATCCATCAAGGATCATCAGGGTCAGGCCTTTCTCGACAAGATCGAAACCATTCGCCAATTGGCCAAGTCCTCCCGCAAGGGCAATGAATCAGACCGGGAACGTCTGCTCGATACCCTGCGCACCCTGAGCGATGATGAACTGCTACCGGTGGCCCGCGCCTTCAGCCAGTTCCTCAATCTGGCCAACGTGGCGGAACAGTTCCACACCATCTCCCGTCGCTGTGAAGAGCAGGTCTGCACCCCGGATCCGCTGGAGCAGATGTTCGACAAACTGAAAGCCTCCAACCTGTCGCAAGAGGCGATCATTCAGGCTGTGCGCGAGCTGGATATCGATCTGGTGCTGACCGCTCACCCCACCGAGGTGACCCGTCGCACCCTGATCCACAAGCATGTACAGCTCAACGACTGCCTCGAGGCGCTGGAGCTCTCCGACCTGCTGCCCCGCGAGCGGGACAAGATCCTCAATCGCATCGAACAGCTCATCAATCAGGCGTGGCACACCAACGAGATCCGCGAACAGCGCCCGACTCCGGTCGACGAGGCCAAGTGGGGCTTCGCCGTGGTGGAGAACAGCCTGTGGCCCGCCATTCCCGAATTCATGCGCAATCTGGACGAGCGTCTGCAACACCATCTGGGTGTGCGGCTGCCGCTGGATGCCGCGCCGGTCAAGTTCACCTCCTGGATGGGCGGTGACCGTGACGGTAACCCCTTCGTCACCGCCAAGGTGACTGCCGAAGTGCTGGAGCTGGGGCGCTGGATGGCGGTTAGCCTGTTCTACAAAGACATCAAGGAGCTGACCTCCGAGCTCTCCATGTCCGACTGTACCGATGCCGTGCGCGCTCGCGTTGGCGATCACCCCGAGCCCTACCGTGCGCTGGTGCGCGAGCTGCGTGAAGCGCTGCGGGAAACCAAGGAGCACCTCACCGCCAAGGTACAGGGCCAGGCGAGCGAGAGCCAGGATCTGGTCAAGACCACCGCCCAGCTGCGCGAGCCGCTGGAGCTCTGCTACCACTCATTGCACGCCTGTGGCATGGGCAACATCGCCGATGGCATGCTGCTGGACGTGCTGCGCAAGGTCGCCTGTTTCGGCATCCATCTGGTCAAGCTGGATATCCGTCAGGATGGTGAGCGTCACGGGCTGGTCTTCTCCGAGCTGACCCGCTATCTGGGTCTGGGTGACTACGCCGAGTGGAGCGAAGATGACAAGCAGGCCTTCCTGCTCAACGAACTGAACTCTCGTCGCCCGCTCATTCCTCACGACTGGGAGCCGAGCGCCGAGGTGCGCGAGACGCTGGATACCTGTCAGGTCATCGCCCAGCACGACCCCGATGCGTTCGGTATCTACATCATCTCCATGGCCGGTGCGCCGTCCGACGTGCTGTCGGTGCAACTGCTGCTCAAAGAGGCGGGCTGCAAGTTCCGCATGCCGGTCGCCCCGCTGTTTGAAACCCAGGATGACCTGATGGCAGGCACCGCCGTGATGGAGCGCCTGCTCTCGGTGGACTGGTATCGCGGCTACATTCAGGGCCGTCAGTACGTGATGATCGGCTACTCCGACTCTGCCAAGGATGCGGGCATGATGGCCGCTGGCTGGGCCCAGTACGCCGCCATGGAATCCCTGGTGGGGCTGGCCGAAGCCAACAACATCCGCCTCACCCTGTTCCATGGCCGTGGCGGTACCGTCGGTCGTGGTGGTGCGCCTGCCCATCAGGCCATCCTCTCCCAGCCGCCGGGATCCCTGCGCGGCGGTCTGCGTACCACCGAACAGGGGGAGATGATCCGCTTCAAGTTCGGTCTGCCGAAAGTGGCGATCAAGAGTCTGGAGCTCTACACCAGCGCCGTGCTGGAAGGGAACCTGCTGCCACCGCCCAAGCCGAAAGAGTGCTGGCGCGAGGTGATGGAACAGCTGGCCGCCGACTCCTGCGAGCACTACCGCAGTATCGTGCGCGGTCATCCGGACTTCGTCCCTTATTTCCGTGCCGCCACCCCGGAGATGGAGCTCGGCAAGCTGCCACTCGGCTCCCGTCCCTCCAAGCGCAAACCCAACGGCGGCGTCGAGAGCCTGCGCGCCATTCCGTGGATCTTCGCCTGGACCCAGAACCGCCTGATGCTGCCGGCCTGGCTCGGTGCCCACAAGGCGCTGCAGCAGGCGATCGACGGCGGCAAGCTGGCCGTGCTGGAAGAGATGAGCGCCCAGTGGCCCTTCTTCCGCACTCGCCTCGAGATGCTGGAGATGGTGTTCCTCAAAGCGGACGTCTGGCTCGCCGAGTACTACGACACCCGTCTGGTGCCGCAGGAGCTGTGGGGCCTTGGCAAACAGCTGCGTCAGGAGCTCGCCGAGTCCATCGAGGTGGTGCTGAAACTGAGCCCGCGCGGGGATCTGCTGGAGGATCAGCCCTGGATCAAGGAGTCCATCAAGCTGCGCAACCCCTACACAGACCCGCTCAACGTGCTGCAGGCCGAGCTGCTCAACCGCTCCCGCAACCACCCGGAGACCCTGCATCCCGAGCTGGACAAGGCGCTGATGGTCACCATCGCCGGTATTGCGGCAGGTATGCGTAATACGGGTTGATAAATTTTACCAAACAGGTCTGAAATAAAAAGAGCGCATAATATGCGCTCTTTTTTTGTGAGCTTATCTCGTCTACTGCATTTAAAGGGAGTGTATCAAATTAGCCTCAAGACTAATGGCTGGATGTAGAAAATCATATAGCAACCTAAATAACTGTTCCGAATAGTAGATCACTGGAGGAAGGGAACTCAGTCCAGTTTGTGCGATCTGATTAGTCGCCAAACAAAACAAGCCACACCC
>NZ_JBFODU010000050.1:0-115959 GCF_040908505.1 Aeromonas sp. R1-2
GGGGCAGTCAGTACTGTGCCAAGGCTTACCGGGCTCTCCAGGTACAATTTGGCATGCAGACCTCCATGTCACGCAAGGGGAACTGCTTCGACAATGCCCCGATAGAAAGCTTCTGGGGGTCTCTTAAAAATGAACTGGTTCACCACCATAGATTCGAGACGAGAGCGGAGGCCAAGGCAGAGATTCAGGAATACATAGAGATTTTTTACAACCGCCAGCGTCGGCATTCACGACTTGGCAATGTCAGCCCGGCGGAGTTTAACAAGAGGTATTGGAGAACTGCTCAGGCTGCTTGATCCGGGACTGTCCGATCTTGTCAGGACACCTCAAGACAGATTTTTGCGTTAAGCAGTTTCTCCAAGTGCCTTTGCATCGGTCAGATAGGAGCTACAACGCAGTCAATTGCCACAACCTATGTGGTTGACATTTAATTAATTTCCTATATAAAAGTATGATAAGTCTCATAGCAATCACCTGAGACAATTATGTAGCTTTTATTGCGGCAAAAAATGCGTAAGCTATTGAAATTGAAGGTTATATTTGTGCTGTGATATACAAAAGTGAGGGTTCGAATCCCTCCCTCACCGCCAAATTGCAAAAACCGACCTGATGGTCGGTTTTTTGTTTTTAAGCGCCATCCTAATGTGGGTGCCAGCAGTGCAGAGCGATAAACCTCGCTTGGTTTGTCCTGTGTCGCGGTTCGTCTTAAAAAGTGGCAATGCAGAATAATCAGTGATTTGATGCTGCGAATTTGGCGCTCACTGCCACAGTGCACTACCAGATTGCAAAGCCCTGATGGAAACATCAGGGCTTTTTGCTATCCGCGTTTTTAGCGGGCTCTGTGGGCAAGCCGATGGCGATGGGCGGCGGGCTCGGGTATAGTCCTGCGCCAGTTGCGTTATCCTGTTTTGCTGACCCGTCGTGGCCCTGGTGGTGGCGAGGGGCAGGCCTGTGTAAGGAGTGTTATGAAGTTCAGTCCCCTGCTCGATGAGATGATGAAAGCCCTGCAGGTATTGCCGGGGGTGGGGCCCAAGTCTGCCCAGCGGATGGCTTTTACCCTGCTCGAGCGTGAGCGCAGCGGCGGTTTGCGGCTGGCCCAGCTGCTCTCTCGCGCCCTGACCGAGATCGGTCATTGCAGCCACTGCCGCACCTTTACCGAGAACGACCGCTGCGATATCTGCGCCAATCCCAAGCGGGAAGAGAATGGCCTGCTCTGCGTGGTGGAGAGCCCGGCGGACGTGGCGGCCATCGAGCAGACCGGCCAGTTCTCCGGTCGCTACTTTGTGCTGATGGGTCATCTGTCGCCGCTGGACGGC
This sequence comes from Aeromonas sp. R1-2, assembly GCF_040908505.1. Lineage (NCBI taxonomy): Bacteria > Pseudomonadati > Pseudomonadota > Gammaproteobacteria > Aeromonadales > Aeromonadaceae > Aeromonas > Aeromonas sp. R1-2. The sequence continues at coordinate 1,317 of NZ_JBFODU010000050.1, forward strand.
ATCGGCCCGGAGGAGCTGGGGCTCGATATTCTCGAGCGCCGGTTGAAGGAAGAGCACATCAGCGAACTGATCCTCGCCACCAATCCGACCATCGAGGGGGATGCCACCGCCTGGTATATCGCCGACATGGCCCGTGCGGCCGGGGTGGAGGTGAGCCGCATCGCCCACGGGGTGCCGGTGGGGGGCGAGCTGGAACTGGTGGATGGCACTACGCTTTCCCACTCCCTGATGGGGCGCCAGCGCCTCAAGTAAGGGGCGGGTGGCGGTAAGTCGCGAAAAACTGAACATAAAATCGGCGGTTACACGCCAACAGGGGGCGAATGAGCAGGATTGCACATTCGCCCCCTTGATATTTGGATCGCTGTCCCCATCTAGGTTGGGCATATGTTCAACCCGATGTTTCTGAGGATTGGTCCATGACCCAAAGTGTTCATGCCGAAACCCACGGCTTTCAGACTGAAGTCAAACAACTGCTGAGCCTGATGGCTCACAGCCTCTACTCCAACAAAGAAGTATTCCTGCGCGAGCTGATCTCCAACGCATCCGATGCGGCGGACAAGCTGCGCTTCAAGGCGCTTTCCGATGCCTCTTTGTTCGAAAACGACGGCCAGTTGCGTGTGCGTCTGGTGGTGGACAAAGAGAAGCGTACCCTGACCATCTCCGATAACGGGATCGGTATGACCCGTGATCAGGTGATTGAGCACCTGGGTACCATCGCCAAGTCCGGCACCGCCGAATTCTTCAAAAACCTCTCCGGCGATCAGGGGAAGGATTCCCAACTGATCGGTCAGTTCGGGGTCGGCTTCTACTCTGCCTTTATCGTGGCCGACAAGGTGACCGTGGTCTCCCGCGCCGCCGGTACTGCTCCGGAGCAGGGCGTACAGTGGGAATCTGAAGGGGAAGGCTCCTTCACCGTCGCTGACGTAACCAAAGCCGGTCGCGGTACCGACGTTATCCTGCACCTGCGTGCCGAAGAGGACGAGTTCCTCGACGACTGGCGTCTGCGCTCCGTGGTGGGCAAATATTCCGATCATATCAGCGTGCCGGTGGAGATGTTCAAAGAGGGTACCCCGGATCGCGAAGAGGATGGCGAGACCATCGTCGGCACCCCGGGCGAGTGGGAGCAGGTCAACCGCGCCACGGCACTGTGGACCCGCAACCCGAAAGATATCAAGGACGAGGAGTATCAGGAGTTCTACAAGCACGTTGCTCACGACTTTGAAGATCCGCTGCTCTGGGGTCACAACCGGGTGGAAGGGGCGCAGGAGTACACCAGCCTGCTCTACGTACCGGCCCGCGCACCGTTCGACCTCTACAACCGCGAGCAGAAGCACGGTCTGAAGCTCTACGTGCAGCGCGTCTTCATCATGGATGACGCCGAGCAGTTTATGCCGACCTACCTGCGCTTCGTCAAAGGGGTGCTGGACTCCAACGATCTGCCGCTCAACGTCAGCCGCGAGATCCTGCAGGACAACAAGGTGACTGCCTCTCTGCGCAAGGCTTGCTCAAAGCGCGTGCTGACCATGCTCTCCAAGCTGGCGAAAGACGATGCCGAGAAGTACGCCAAGTTCTGGAAAGAGTTCGGTAACGTGCTCAAAGAGGGCCCGGCCGAGGATTACGCCAACCGCGAAGAGATCGCCAAGCTCCTGCGTTTTGCCAGCACCGCTGGCGAGGGCGAAGCCCAGACCGTCTCTCTCGAGGATTACGTTGGTCGCATGAAGGAAGGCCAGCAGAAGATCTACTACATCACTGCCGACTCCTATGCCGCTGCCAAGAACAGCCCGCACCTCGAGATCTTCCGCAAGAAGGGTGTCGAAGTGCTGCTGATGTGGGAGCGCGTGGACGAGTGGCTGATGAGCCACCTGACCGAGTTCGACGGCAAGCAGCTTATCTCCGTCACCCGTGGCGAACTGGATCTCGGCGATCTGGAAGACGAAGCCTCCAAGCAGGCCCAGGAAGAGGCCGAAAAGGCCAACGCCGGTCTGGTGGAGCGGGTCAAGAAGAGCCTGGGCGATGCAGTGAAAGAGGTGCGGGTCACCCACCGTCTGACCGACTCCCCCTCATGCATCGTCACCGACGCCTACGGTATGAGCACCCAGATGATCAAGCTGATGCGCGCGGCCGGCCAGCCGGTACCGGAGCAGAAGTACATTCTGGAGCTCAACCCTGACCATGCGCTGGTGAAGAAACTCGACACCATTGAAGACGAGGCACTGTTCGGTGAGTGGGTCACCCTGCTGCACGAACAGGCCCAGCTGGCCGAGCAGGGCGGACTGAACGATCCGGCGAGCTTCGTCTCCCGTATCAACCGTCTGCTGCTGCAAGCCTAAGCAGCAACGCCGGTAACAGAAAGCCCACTGCATGCAGTGGGCTTTTTTGATCCCGCCGTGTGAGCTCGGCAAAACACAGCGGTGAGGGAGGTGGCCAGCGCCTCTCTATTTGCGGTATTCGTTGTTGTAGTTCTGGATGAGACGGCGAGTCACCTCATGCTGGGGATCGGCAAACACCTTGAGAGTCTTGCCGCGCTCCACCACCCGACCTTCGTGCATTACCAGCACCTCGTCGCTGATATGGCTGACGATACCCAGGTCGTTGGCTACCAGCACATAACTCAGTCCCATGGTCTCCTGCATCTCCAGCAGCAGGTTGATGATCTGGGAGCGCACCGAGATATCCAGGGTGGAGAGCGCCTCATCGGCCACCACTATCTTGGGGTTGAGGATCAGCGCGCGCGCCAGCGCCACCCGCTGCTGCTGACCGGAGGAGAGCATCTGCGGATAGAACAGGGCGTGATCCGGCAGCATCCCCACCATACGCAGGGTCTGCACCACCTTCTCGCGGCGCTCCTCCTCGGTCATCTCGGTGTTGAGACGCAGCGGTGTCTCCAGGATCTGGCCGACCCGGATCTTGCGGTTCAGCGAGGTGTTGGGATCCTGAAAAATCATCCGCAGCAGTTTGCAGCGGGTCTGGTAATCGCCGTGCACCATCAGCTGGCCGTCGATGGCGATGTCGCCGCTGGTGGGTTCGATCATCCCGGCCAGAATACGGGCGAGGGTACTCTTGCCGGAGCCAGCTTCGCCGACGATGGCGAGGGTCTGACCCACTTCGAGATCGAACGAGAGGGGTTTGATCGCCTCCACCGCCTGACGACGGAACAGACCGGTGCGGTTCTGGTAGGTTTTGCTAAGGCCTCTGACCTGCAACAGGGATGGCTCGATCACAAGCGGGGCTCCTTCATGGGGGCATTAACGGTCATCATTTTTTTGGCTCCTCCATGTTCAGCGGGAAGTGACAGCTGAACTGATGGCCCTTGATCTTGTTCATCAACGGAGTTTGCACGCACTGCTTCTGGGCGTAGGGGCAGCGCGGCCCCAGACGGCAGCCGATGGGCAGGTGTTGCAGCGGCGGGATGACGCCGGGCAGGGTCTCGAGGCGCGACTTGTGGCGCACCAGCTTGTCAAAGTCGGGGATCGATTTGAGCAGGGCATCGGTATAGGGGTGATGCGGGGTCTCGAGGATCTGCTCCCGTGTGCCCACTTCCACCATCTGGCCGCAGTACATCACGTTGATGGTATCGGTCAGGTTGGCGATGGCGGCGATATCGTTACTGATGATCAGGATGGTGGTATTGCCCAGCTTGTTCATCTTGTCCAGCAGTCGCAGGATCTGGGAGTGGGTGGTGGACTCCATGGCGCTGGTGGGCTCGTCGGCTACCAGCAGACGCGGCTGGTTGGCAATGGCCATGGCGATCATCACCTTCTGGCACATGCCATCCGACAGCTCGTGGGGATAGGCGCGCATCACCTTGCGGTGATCCTTGACGCCTACCCGGTGCAGCAGGGCGATGGCCTTCTTCTTGCGCCACTGGAAGCGCTGCCAGAATTGTCCCTCGAACGAATCGGTCGGGATCGCCTCTTCCAGCTGGGTGCCGATCTCCTCGGAGGGGTCGAGGCAGCTGATGGGGTCCTGGAAGATCATGGCGATCTCGCGGCCCATGATGCGACGGCGCTCCTTGGGGGCCATGGTCAGCAGATCCATGTCGTTGAAGCGCATCCGGTCGGCACGTACCGTCCAGTTGTCCTTCTCGATGCCGACGATCACTTTGGCGATCAGACTCTTGCCGGAGCCGGATTCACCCACCAGACCGCGGATCTCCCCCTCGGTCAGGGTCAGGCTCACCTTGTCCACCGCCTTGACCTTGCCTTGCGGGGTGTCGATCTCGATGGTGAGATTGCGAATATCGAGCAGCGGCATCAGTCATTCCCCTCTTTGAGTGCTTCACGAATGCCTTCACCAACTAAATTGGTCACCAGCACGCTGAACAGGATGGCGATGCCGGGCAGGGTGACGGTCCAGGGGGCGAGATAGATGAGGTCGCTCGAATCGGCCAGCATGGTGCCCCACTCCGGTTGGGGGGATTGGGCGCCGAGGCCAAGAAAACCGACCGCCGAGATATCGAGAATGGCCGCCGACAAGGTGCGGGTGGTTTGGGCCACCAGGGTCTCGACAATGTTGGGCAAAATAGCCAGACGCATGATCCGGAAGGGGGGCGAGCCATCGAGGCGGCTGGCGGTGATGTACTCCTTCTGCATCTCGGCATGCACTGCGTTGTAGGTGGCCCGGATAAAGGGCGGGATCAACGCCAGGGTAATGGCTATCAGGGTATTGCCAAAACCCGGCCCCATGATGGCGACCATGATGATGGCCATCAGCAGGGATGGGATGGAGAGCAGGGTATCGAGCAGGTGGTGCAGCACGCTCGATTTAAGCCCCTTGCTCATCCCGCCGAGGATGCCGATGGCGGAACCCACCACCATGGCGATCACCACTACGACCAGCGCATAACCGAAAGTGAGGCGCGCCCCCACCACCAGCCGGGAGAGCATGTCGCGCCCCAGATCGTCGGTGCCGAGGAAGTAGTCGATGTTGCCGGTCGCCGCCCACGAGGGGGCCAGCAGCAGCTTGTCGGTGTGCTGTTCATCGATGCCGTAGGGGACGACCAGCGGCCCCACCATCGTGATGAGCAGCAACAGCAAAAAGCACCATAGCCCCGCCATCGCCAGCGGATTGCGGCTGTAGGAGGCCCACGTCTGCTCAAGGGGCGAGAGGATCTTGAGCTCGGGATAGATGTTCGATTTATCTTGCATAGGATACCTGGCTCCTGGTCACGCCATGAGCGCGTTCAATCTTGTTTGGCATACAACTCTTTGCGCCGTGCCGGATAGATAAGGGTGGTCAGCAACTCGGTGCTGACGCTGGTCAGGATCACGAAACTGGCCACCACCAGGGGCGCGCCGCGAATGGCGGCGTAATCCTGCAGGGCGATGCTGCTGATGAGCCAGCGGCCGATCCCGTGCCACTCGAACACCACCTCGGTGATCATGGCGGAGGTGAGCACGCTACCCAGTTGCAGACCCAGCAGCGGCAGTACCGGCGGCAGGGCGTTCTTCAGACCATGGCGCCAGACGATCTGCGCTTTGGAAAGGCCCCGGCTCGCCGCCGCCTTGATGTAGTTCTGCTTCATCACGTCGATGAGCGAGCTGCGTACATGGCGGATCACCTCGGTGGTAGGCACTACCGCCAGCACCAGTGACGGAAGGATCAGGTGGCGCAGGGCATCATGCAGCGCCGCTTGCCGCCAGGGCTCGTTGCTGAGCAGCACATCGATCACCGCGATGCCCGTGATGGGGGGCACGTCGTAGAGCAGGCTGATCTGCCCGGAGGCTGGCAACCAGTCGAGATCCAGCGAAAAGAGCATTACCACCAGCAGCGCCAGCCAGAATACCGGCACCGCATAGCCGATAAGACCGGCAGTCATGATGGAGAGATCCAGCGTCTTGCCCTGTGACAGGGCCGCCAGGGTACCGAGGGGAATGCCCACCAGCAGCGAGATGGCGAACGCCGCCAGACAGAGGATCAGGGTCGCCGGGAAGTAGTGGCGGATCTCGTCCAGCACCGGCAGCCCGGAGACGCTGGAGAGCCCCAGGTCACCTGCGAAAATGCGGCGCAGGAAATCGGGGTAGCCGCTCCAGAAGCTGAGCTGATTGCCGATCAGCCGATAGTCCAGCAGATAGGCGACAAAGGTCAGCGCCAGCAGAGTGATAAGCAGCAGGTTGATGCGGCGCAAGGTGTATAGAAGCATGCTTACTCCCTGTGAGCCTGGTTGAAGGAGGTGCCGCCAAAGGGCATCAGCGTCAGCCCCTCGATGTCGCTGCGGCTGACCTGGGTACGCAAGGCGTGCGCCAGCGGGATCAGCGGCAGCTGTTCGTTGAGCAGGGTCTGGGCATAGTAGTAGTTGCGCAGCCGGAACGAGAGCTGGGGCGTGGTGACCGCATCATCCAGCAACTGATCGAAGGCCGGGCTACACCAGCGGCTGTAGTTGTTGCCGCGCTCCACTGCCGAGCAGCTCAGCAGCTGGCGGAAGAAGTTGTCCGGGTCGGCGTTGTCGGCAATCCAGCCGGAGAGCAAGCTGTCGTACTGCCCCTTGGTGAGGCGGCCTTCGATCACCGGCCACTCCCGTTGCACGATCTTGAGCTTGATCCCGACCTTGGCCAGATCGCTGCGGATCAGCTGGGCTGTCTTGACCGCATCCGGGTTGTAGGGGCGGGCGTCCGGTTGTACCAGCACCTGCATCTCGAACCCTTTCTCCAGTCCCGCCTCCTTGAGCAGCTGGCGCGCCCGTTTCAGGTCGGGTTTGCGCTCGGGCAGGCTGGGGTTGTACCCCCATGAGAGGGTCGGCAGCAGGCTGTTGGCGGGCAGACCAGTATCGAAATAGACCGCCTGCAGCAGGTTGTCGATATTGATGGCGCTGGCAATGGCCTGACGCACCTTGACGTTGTTGAACGGCGGCTTGCGGGTATTGAGGGCCAAAAAGGCGACGTTCATCCCCGACTGGACCGAGAGGCTGAGCGCCGGATTTTGCTTGATCACCGAGAGCTGGCTGGCGGAAGGGGTGCTCATTACGTCGCACTCGCCGGTCAGCAGCTTGGCCAGCCGTTTGGCGGATTTGGGGGTAATGTCGTAGACCAGTTGTTCAATCTTGGCATCGCCGCCCCAATAGCCGGGGTGGCGCAGATAGCGAATGAACTCGTTGTGGCGATACTCCTTGAAGCTGAACGGCCCGGTGCCGATGGGGCGGCTATCCAGCAGGGCTGGCGTGCCCGCCTGCAACATCTGTTCGGCGTATTCGGCGGAGAGGATCACCGCATAGTCGCTGGCCAGAGTGGCGAGGAAGGAGGCGTTCGGCTGGTTCAGCTCGAACACTACCGTCTGCGGCCCCTTCTTGCTCACCCGCTTGATCAGCAGATCTTGCCCCAGGCTGTAGAAGTAGGGGTAATCGCCGCCGGAGACATTGTGATAGGGGTGCTGCTCGTCAAGCTGGCGGGCATAGGTGAAGACCACGTCATCGGCATTGAAAGTGCGGGTGGGCTTGAACCAGGGGGTATGGTGAAACGTTACCCCCTTGCGCAGGGTCAGGGTATAGGTGAGGCCATCCTCGCTGACATGCCAGTTGGTGGCGAGCGCTGGTTCCAGCGCCAGGGTGTTGGGGTTCACCTCCAGCAGGCGGTCGTAGAGCGGACGGGCACTGGCATCCAGTGTCACCCCGGAGTTGGAAACATGGGGATTGAAGGAGAGGGGGGATCCCTCAGCACAATAGATGAGTCCGGTTTTGGAGGCCTCGGGTTGCTTCTGGCAGCCGGTGACCAGCACCAGCAGACCCAGCAGCAAGGGTGTGAGCATTCTCATTGTTGAACCATGTTCTTATAGGGGTTTTGTACGCACGTTTTGATACAAATGTGCCAGCGCGAAGGCTGGCGTGTTGCTGGAGTCGGCATCAACCGCACTCCTTCACTCTTGTTCTGCATCGTTATCGCCATCCAGCAGCTGATATTTGCGTAGCATGCCACGGAACTGGTGATAGCTTAAGGCCAGCAGTTGAGCGGCTTTGCGCTGATTATACTGGGATTGCTGCATCGCTTGCTTGAGTAAATTAATCTCGTACTCCGCCACCGCCTGCTTGAGATCGAGCGGCAAGGCGAGGGGGGATGCAGATTGTACCTCGCTTCGGGCCTCTTGCGCAGGTTGCGTGACCTGTGGTCGCCAGGGGGAATCAAACGGGTTGAGCACCAGGGTCGAGAGCGGCAGCTGGGGATTGCCTTGACGATAGATACTGCGCTCCACCACGTTCTTCAGCTCTCTCACATTGCCCGGCCAGTGGTAATCCAGCAGCAACTGGGTCGCCTTGCGCGAGAAACCGGCAAACAGCGGATAGCCCAGCTCTCGGGTCATGCTGTGGGCGAAGTGCTCCGCCAGCATCAGGATATCTTCCCGCCGCTCCCGCAAGGGGGGGAGGGTGATCACATCAAACGCGAGCCGATCGAGCAGATCGTGGCGAAACTGCCCCTTGTCGGCCAGCGCAGGGAGATCCTCGTTGGTGGCGCAGACCAGCCGCACATCCACCTTGAGGGGCTTGGCCCCACCCACCCGCTCGAACTCGCCATACTCGATGACCCGCAGCAACTTCTCCTGCACCCGGGCGCTGGTGGTGGCCAGCTCGTCGAGGAAGAGGGTGCCGCCATCGGCCCGCTCGAAGCGGCCCTGGTGGCGCTTGGCTGCACCGGTAAACGATCCCGCCTCGTGACCGAACAGCTCGGTCTCCAGCAGGCTCTCGCTCAGGGTGGCGCAGTTGATGGTGACAAAGCTTTGATCCCAGCGCGCCGAGAGATAATGTAGGCGGTGGGCGATCAGCTCCTTGCCCGTCCCCCGCTCACCGATGATCAACACGGGTTTGCGCAGCGGGGCGAGCCGTGAGGCCTGCTCAATGATCTCGAGAAATGCGTTGGATTCCCCCAGCAGGCTTTCCGTGGCCGTGGTCATAGTGATCCCTGTCAGTTGTAAAAGCTGGTCAATCTTACCAAAAGTTGGTGATTTTAATCATCACTTGCGCGAGGCATCTTGCAATCCGGCTATTCTGCCCCATATAAATCAACAAGTTAAATTTTGTTCCAGATTGGCACACAAGTTGCCATTGTCAATGGAGAAACAACGCCATGCCAATAACAGGAGTGCAATCATGAGTATTTTTTCCCGTCTGGCCGACATCATCAATTCCAACCTGACGGCCCTGCTCGACAAGGCAGAAGATCCCCAGAAGATGGTGCGCCTGATCATCCAGGAGATGGAGGACGAGTTGGTCAAGGAGCGCTCCAATCTGGCCCGCTTCCTCGCCAGCCAGAAAGAGATTGGCCGTCAGGTCGCCCGTCATCAGGAGCGGGTCGACGAGTGGCAAGCCAAGGCTGAGCTGGCCCTGACCAAGGGGCGTGAAGATCTGGCCCGCGCCGCCCTTATCGAGAAGAAGAAACAGACCGAGTTGTCAGAGACCCTCTACCGCGAGCAGCAGGCGGTCGACAGCGGTATCGAGAAGTTGGGTGAGGAGATCCGCCAGCTCGAAGCCAAGCTGGAAGATGCCCGCGCCCGTCAAAAGGCGATGGCCATTCGCACTGAAGCGGCCAGCAGCCGTCTCAATGTGCAGAGCCAGGTAGCCCGTGGCGAGAGCCAGGCGGTGGTGAGCAAGTTTGAGCGGATGGAGCGTCGCATCGACGAAATGGAAGCGCGCGCCGATCTGGGACAGTCCGACAAGGCGCTGGCGCAGCAGTTTGCCGAGCTGGAAGTGGACGATCAGATAAGCCGCGAGCTGGAAGCGATGCGCCAGAAGCTGGGCCAGGGCGACAGCAAAAGCGAAGGCAAACAGGGGGAGTAACAGATGGAAGATCTGCTGGGCGTATTGATGGTTCCCATGGTGGTCTTCATGGTGGTGGTGGCCCCCATCTGGCTGGTGCTGCACTATCGTGCCAAGGGGCGCATTGGCGCCGGTCTTGCCGATAGCGAGCGGGAACAGCTGCAAGGGCTGCTGGCTCGCACCGAGAAAATGCAGGAGCGAGTGGGCGCGCTGGAGTCGATTCTGGATGCGGAAGTACCCGGTTGGAGGAACAAGGTATGAGCAGTGTCAGTCGTGAAGGCCGTAACCTTTATCGTGATCCCCAGCGCGGCAAGATAGCCGGGATCTGTGCCGGTTTGGCTGAGTATTTCGGGGTGGAGACCTGGATCGTGCGGCTGCTCGCCATCAGTGGCCTTATCTTCGCCGGTTTCATTACCTTCACCGCCTATATCGCTGCCTGGTTCTTGCTCGATAAAAAGCCGGTCACCCTCTATTCGCAAGAGGATGCCGACTTTGCCGAGGTGCGGATGAAAGCGCGCAGCTGGCAGGCGGGGATCACCCCGCATCAGGCGCTGGGCCGCATCGCGCAGGAACTTGACGCGCTGGAGCCCAGAGTTCAGCGGATCGAGAAGCTGGTGACCTCAAGGGAGTTCACCCTGCAGCGGGAATTTCGCAAGCTGTAGTGCTTGCCAAAGCACTCAATGTCGATGGTGGAATCTTCTGTGATGATCCACCATCGACGACAACTATCCAGACGTGGATAAGCGGTCGACCTCTCGCACGGCTGAGCACGCCGGATGCAACCACCAAGGGAGAACGGATCAAGCCTTGATACTCAATAAACTGGAACAGAAGTTGACTCGCCTGCAACACAAGGCGAACGACGTGGTGAACCGGGTGCGGGATCGCCATATTCGGCTGGCGGTGACCGGCCTCTCTCGCAGCGGCAAAACCGCCTTTATCACGGCGCTGGTTAACCAGCTGGAACACGCGGCCATCGATGGCCGTTTGCCGTTGTGGGATGCCCTGCGTCAAGGGCGCATCCTCGGTGCACGCCGGGTGCCGCAGCTCAATGCCCACATTCCCACCTTTGCCTACGAACGTGGCCTCGACTCCCTGTTTGGCGTTCCACCAGCCTGGCCCGAGCCCACCCGCGGGGTGGCCGAAGTGCGTCTCGAAATTCGCTATCGCACCCGTCATCCTCTGCGCAAGCATCTGGGGGAGATCTCCACCCTCTACGTGGATCTGGTGGACTACCCCGGGGAGTGGCTGCTCGACTTGCCGCTCCTTGAGATGAGCTACGAGCAGTGGAGCGAACAGGTGCGCGAGCAGCTTCGTCGCCCAGAGCTGCAGGCACTTGCCGCCAGCTGGCTGACACCCGGGTGGCAGGTCGATCAGCGCTTCGAAGAGCGGCCGGTGGCTGAGCTGGCCGAGCGCTACACCACCTATCTGCATGCCTGCAAACAGGAGCTGGGATTGCACCTTATTCAACCCGGTCGCTTCGTGTTGCCGGGGGAGTATGCCGGTGCCCCCATGCTGCAATTTGTCCCCTGGGTGTGGGAGATGCCTGCCAGCGAGCCCGCCGATGGCACTCTTTACGCCACTCTCAAGCAGCGCTTCGAGCAGTACAAACAGCATCTGGTGCAGGGTTTTTATGAGCAGCACTTTGCCGGCTTTGATCGCCAGATCGTGCTGGTGGATTGCCTGCAGCCCCTCAACGCCGGGGCGGCCAGCTTTGGCGACATGCAGCAGGCCATCGCCCGCATCATGGAGAGCTTTGCCTACGGCAAGAGCAACTGGTGGCGGCGACTCTTCTCGCCCCGTATCGACAAGCTGCTCTTTGTGGCGAGCAAGGCTGATCACGTCACCCCCGAACAACATGCGCCCATGGTCTCCCTGCTGCAGCATCTGGTGCGCAGCGGTCGCGGTCAGGCTCGTTTTGAGGGGATCACCACCGAGTGTCTGGCGCTCGCCGCCATCAAGGCGACCGAAGTGGGCAAGGGGGTGGCCAATGGCCGCGAGTTCCCCGCCATCCGTGGCACCAGCCTGAGCGGTGAGCCGCTGCTGCTGTTCCCCGGGGAGGTGCCGCCTCATATTCCCCCCGCCCAGTGGTGGAACAGTCAGGGTTTTGATTTTCAGGCTTTTCGCCCCATGCCCATGAGCCCCCATCAGGCGCTGCCCCATATCCGGCTCGATGCGGCGCTGGAGTTTCTGCTCGGGGATCACCTCGAATAACGGTGTGCGGCTCGGGTTTGTTTCCTGCGCCGCCCGCAGGAGACTGTTTTCAGGAGAACAAGGCGATGAACGATCAGATAAAAGAGCGGCCACCGCTGCAGGGCAAGGTGATCCTTGAGCCTGCCTTGACGGTGGCCAGTGACGAGCGACCGCCCGCACCGGCCCAGCGGCTGGAGGAGGCGAGCTTCGAGCGCCTCGACGAGCTGGACGATTTCACCGAGGTGGAGAGCGCCCTCGTCATCAAACCGCGTCGCCGTCATCGGCTGCTGGCGTGGGGGCTGGGGGCGGTCGGTCTGCTCTCGTTGGGCCAGTATGGCGCCTTTCTTTACGATCAATTCCTCACCACCCCGCTCTGGGGCAGCGCCTGGCTGGCAGCCTCGGCGCTGGTGGCGGCGGGTACCGCCAGCGTGGTGGGGCGCGAGTGGCTGCGGCTGCGCACCCTCAAGCGGCGTCAGGATGTGCGCTCGCGAGCAGAAGATCTGCTTGCTCATCAGGGAGTCGGGCAGGGGCAAGCCTTTTGCGAAGGGTTGGCGGTCAAAAGTGGCGACAAGGGGCGCGAGGGGTATCAGACCTGGCTGGCTCAGCTCGACGAGAGCCACAGCGATCGGGAGGTGCTGACCCTCTACAGCCAGCTGGTACTCGGCGAGCGTGACAAGCTGGCGCAGGCGCGGGTGGCCAAATGGTCGGGGGAGGCCGCCGTGCTGGTGGCGCTAAGCCCGCTCGCCACCGTCGACATGATGCTGATGTTGTGGCGCAACCTGCGGATGATCGAGGATATCGCCGATGTCTACGCCATCGAACTCGGCTACTGGAGCCGCATACGTCTGATCCGTCAGGTGTTTCGCAACATGCTCTACGCCGGTGCCACCGAGCTGGTGACCGAGGTGGGGATGGACTTGCTGGGCGCCGAGTTTGCCGCCAAGCTCTCTGCCCGCGCGGCGCAAGGGGTGGGGGCGGGGCTGCTCACTGCCCGCCTTGGCCTGCGCACCATAGAGGCGTGCCGCCCGCTGCCCTGGTGTGCGGACGAGAAGCCGAAACTCGGCGAGCTGCGCAAGCGGCTGATCGGCCAGCTGGCGGGGTATCTCAATAAGCCTTGATGGCTGCTGGAGATGAATAGCGGTTGTCACAATTTATTTACAACTGTTTCAGGCAGCCGACTCATGGGTCGGCTGCTTTTTTTGTTGCCATTTCGTTACAGTGAAACCGTGATGAAACGGCAAGGCGCCTGATGTGGCGCCAGAGGATGGAACCGCTATGGCAACCTTCTACACCGCCCACCAGCCGGATGCTGACGGGGTGATCCACTATAGCAACGAAGAGCACGGCACCTGGCAGATCCTGATCGAACGTCAGTTCGCCGCTCTCGATGGCAAGGGGTGTGATGAGTATCTGGCCGGTCTTGACAGGCTGGGGCTGCCCCGTGATCGCATCCCCCAGCTGGCCGAGATCAACGCTGTCTTGCAGCCCGCTACCGGCTGGTCGGTGGCGGCGGTGCCAGCGCTGATTTCGTTCGATCGCTTCTTTGCCCTGCTGGCCAACCGCCAGTTTCCGGTAGCGACCTTTATCCGGCGCCGCGACGAGCTCGACTACCTGCAAGAGCCGGATATCTTTCACGAGATCTTCGGCCACTGCGCCATGCTGACCAATCCGGCCTTTGCCCACTTCACCCACCTCTACGGTCAGTTGGGGCAGCAGGCGAGCAAGGATCAGCGGGTTTTTCTGGCGCGGCTCTATTGGTTCACCGTGGAGTTTGGCCTCTTGGCAACGCCGGACGGGCTGCGTATCTACGGTGGCGGCATTCTCTCCTCCATCGGCGAGACCGCCTATGCCCTCTCCGGCCAGCCGCTGCTGCAACCTTTCGATCTGTTGACCGTGCTGCGCACCCCGTATCGCATCGACATCATGCAGCCCACCTATTTTGTGCTGCCGAGTCTCGATCATCTCTACCAGCTGACCGGTGAGGAGATCATGGCTGCTCTGGCGGAGGCCAGTCGGCTTGGCCTCTATCCGCCACGTTTTGAGGTTCTCGCTGGCAAACAGGCGAGCTGACCAAAAGCAAGCAACCCTATTTCATGTTCATTAATTTTTCATTAATTCAAGCAGGAGTAACCCATGTCCGAACTGGCCAGCCAGCAGTGTGAAGCGTGTCGCGCCGATGCCCCCAAGGTGAGCGATGAGGAGCTGCGCGAGCTGATGCAGCTTATTCCTGACTGGCAGCCGCTGGTGGTGGAGGGGGCGCTGCAACTGCGGCGAGAATTTACATTTCGCAACTTCAAGGAGGCGCTGGCTTTTACCAACCGCCTGGGGGAGCTGGCGGAAGCGGAGTTCCATCATCCGGCCATCCTGACCGAGTGGGGCAAGGTGACCGTCAGCTGGTGGACCCACAAGATCGGCGGCTTGCACCGCAACGACTTCATCATGGCGGCGCGCACCGATCAGTTGCTCCGCTAATCGCACCCCAAACCAGCGTCATCGGTTGACCCGGGCCTGCCTGCGAAAGCGGGGCAGGCCCGCATTTTTATGGGCTGGCGCTCGCACTGGGGGGATCGAGACTGTATTATCCGCTCATTCATAGAGTTAGCTAGGAAGTGTGTCCCGAATGCGTCTTGAAGTCAGCTGTGAAGACCGCCTGGGCCTGACCCGGGAACTGCTCGACCGCCTGGTGGAGCACAATATCGATCTGCGCGGCATCGAAATCGATACCTCAGGCATCATCTATCTCAACTTTCCCGAGCTGGAGTTCAGTGATTTTCAGCACCTGATGCCGGAGATCCGCCGCATTCCCGGCGTCTACGACGTCAAGACCATCCCCTACATGCCTTCCGAGCGAGAGCATCACGAGATCGAGGCGTTGCTCAAGGCGCTGCCGGATCTGGTCTTCTCCCTCGACAGCAAGGGCAAGGTGACCCAGGCCAACCAGTCTGCCCTCACCACCCTCGGCTTGCCGGTGGAGGAGGTGCGCGGCGTGGCGCTCGGTTCGCTGGTCAAGGGTTTCTCCTTCACCCGCTGGCTGGAGGCGAGCGAGATCAAGCCGCAGACCTGCAAGCTCAGTTTCAATGGCGAAGAGTATCTGGCAGATCTGATGCCGCTGTTCGTGGCAGAAGCCCGCGGCAAGCAGGCGCTGGCCGGGGCCGTGGTGGTGCTCAAATCTGCCCGTCGGGTCGGCCTGCACTTCAGCGCGCTTCATGCGGTGGAAGTGGGGGGCTTCGAGCATCTGCAGGCCGAGAGCCCCAAGATGAAAGAGGTGCTGTCGCAAGCGCGCAAACTGGCGATGCAGGATGCGCCGCTGCTGATCGTCGGCGAGACCGGTACCGGCAAGGAGCTGCTGGCCCGTGCCTGTCACGGGGCCAGCCTGCGCTCCAGCCACCCCTTTATGGCCCTCAACTGCGCAGCCATGCCCGATAACGTGGCCGAGAGCGAGCTGTTCGGTTATGCCCCCGGCGCCTTTGGCAACAACACCGAGGGCAAGCGCGGCGTGCTGGAGCTGGCGAGCGGCGGCACCCTGATGCTGGACGAGATCGGCGACATGTCTCCCCATCTGCAAACCAAGTTTTTGCGGGTGTTGCAGGATGGGGTATTCCGCCGGGTCGGTGACGAGCAAGAGGTGAAGGTCAACGTGCGTTTCATCTGCACCACCCAGAAGCAGTTGCTGGATCTGGTGCACGAAGGAACCTTCCGCGAGGATCTCTACTATCGCCTCAACGTGCTCAGTCTGGCGCTGCCTCCCCTGCGCGAGCGCAAGGCAGACATCATGGTGCTGGCCCAGCAGTTTGTCTCCCGCTTTGCCAGCGAGTTGCAGCGACCCCGTCCGCGCTTTACCCGCAACATGGCCGACTACCTGACCGCCTACCGCTGGCCGGGCAACGTGCGTCAGCTGCGCAACTGTCTCTACCGTGCCATGACCCTGCTGGAAGGGGATGAGCTGGGACCCGAGCAGATCGACCTGCCGGTGGCGGCCGATACCATGCCGCTGATCGACGAGTGGTTTGAGGGGAATCTCGACGATGCGGTGAAGCGCTTCGAGAGCCAGCTGCTGGCCCGGCTCTATCCCGCCTTCCCGTCGACGCGCCAGTTGGCCAAACGCCTGGGCGTGTCGCATACCGCCATCGCCAACAAGCTGCGGGAATACGGCATCAGCAAGAAGTGATTTCCGTCTTGTTGCCTGCCACCAGAGAGCCCGTTACCAGACGGGCTCTCCGTTTTCTTTACACGAACTCCGTAGTTGATGGCGGGGTGAGACTTGTCAGGCCAGTGTCAGCCAACTTACTATCTGGGTTCATGTACCCGAACCGCAATGCCATAGCAGCGGTATTGTCAAGGCGACTACCTCCCGATCATGCTGTTACTCTTTTCCCCCCGTTTAACTGCCCGTCTGGCGCTCCTGTTGGTTGCGTTTGGCCTGCTGTTGCCCCGCGCGCTGGCGGAAACGGCCGCAGAGAGCCGGGCGACGGCGGTCAGGGAGCTGGTGCTCGATATCATGAGTTATACCCGCTGGCCCACCGAGCCTGCGGTGCTGCGCATGTGCGTGGCGGCGCCTACCGAATATGCCGGCGCCCTCTTTACCATCGATCGTCAGGCCAATGGCCGTACCGTGCAGGTCCATCGTTACGAGGCGAGCGATCCGGCCATCAGCGATCACTGCGATGTGCTCTATCTGGGAGTGCTCGACGAGCCGACCCGGATTGCGCTGTTTGCCCGCCTGCAGGGACACCCTGTGCTCAGCATCAGCGAATACAACCACGACTGCTCCACCAGCTCGGTGTTCTGCCTGCAGACCTCGCCGGACAGCGTGCGGGTGCGGTTTAAAGTGAACCTCGATGCCCTGGCCCTGAGCGGCGTCCGGGTGCATCCCGCCGTGCTCAAGCTGGCCCATGCCGACAAGGGGGTTCCATGAGACGACAGGTGAGCGCGGCTCCCCGCCGTCTGACCCTGCGTCAGAGCCTGGGGCGAACCCATCTGGTGGCCGCCATCACAGCCGTCAGTGTGGCGGGACTCTTTTTTACTCTGGTGGCCCTGCTGGTAGTGCGTTTTTACGCCGACCACAATCTGGAGCTGGTAGCCCGCGCCATCAGCTACAGCGCCGAGGCGGCGGTGGTGTTCCACGATGAGGAGGCGGCGAGCGAGGCGCTCAGTGGTATCGTTGCCAAGGAAGAGGTGGCCCAAGCCACTATCGTACTGACCAATGGTCAGCTGCTCGCCAGTTGGGAGCGCCCCAGAAGCAACCCGCTGGTGACGCTCGAAGACTATCTGGCCCAACTGCTGATGCCGGGGCCTGTCAAACTCCCCATGCTGCGGGGTGGTGAGCAGATCGCCACCATCGAGCTGCGCGGCCACGGTGAATATCTGTTGCTGTTTTTGCTCTCGGCGCTGCTGGCGATGGTGGTTTGCCTGATGCTGAGCGCCATGGTGGCACTCTATGTGGCTGACCGGATGCAGGTCTCCATCACCGCACCGCTGCGCAAACTGGCACTTGTCGCCCACTCGGTACGTCGACAACGCACCTTGGGGATGCGGGCACCACCGGCCGATATCGTCGAGATTAACGAGCTGGGGGATGACTTCAACTCCCTGCTGGACGAGCTGCAAGCCTGGCAGGCCCAGCAGGCCCGCGAAAATGCCAGCCTGCTCCATCAGGCGACTCACGATGCCCTCACCGGACTGCCCAATCGCGCCCTGTTTGAAGCGCGGCTCGCGCAGGCCATCTCCCTCGGCGAGCAAGAGGGGTTTGCGCTGCTCTATCTCGACTGCGATCGTTTCAAGCAAATTAATGACACGCTGGGGCACAACGCCGGTGACGATGTGCTGATCGCGCTCTCAAGACGGGTACAACATCAGCTGCGTCCGGATGATCTGGTTTTTCGCCTCGGTGGTGACGAGTTTGCGGTGCTGGTTGGCCCACTCCAGCGACAGCATGAGGTGGAAGAGGTGATTGGCCGCATCCAGCAGGCGATGAGCGAACCGGTGGCGCTGCGTGACGGTCGTCAGCTGGTGGCAGAGGTGAGTGTCGGCTTCGCCGTCTATCAGGCGGGCATGAGTGCCAGCGTGCTGTGTGATCAGGCCGATGCAGCCATGTATCTGGCGAAACGGGCGCGCCGCAGCGAACAGCAAACCATCGCCTGACTGGCAAGAATAACAACATAAACAAGGAGCAAACCATGAAGATCACCCACCTGTTGAAAGTGACCCTGCTGGGGTTGATGTTGTCATTGCTGGCCGGTTGCCAGAGTGCCCCCAAGGGGTTGACCCCGGAGCAAATCGCCGTGCTCAAGGAGCAGGGCTTTTATCTGACCGATGAGGGGTGGACGCTGGATCTGGCCAACCGGGTGCTGTTTGCCAACAACGTGGGGGCGCTCAATCCCCAGACTCGCCAATCCGTTGAAAAACTGGGTAAAACACTGCTTGGCGTAGGGTTGGACAAGGCGCGGGTGGATGGGCACACTGACAATACCGGCGAGAGCAGCTACAACCAGCAACTCTCTCTGAAGCGGGCCCAGTCGGTGGCCGATGTGCTGGTCTCGGTCGGCATGAAGCCAGCCAATCTGGAGATCCATGGCCGTGGCGAGACCATGCCGCTGGCGGATAACAAGACCAGAGAGGGCCGGGCCGCCAACCGCCGGGTTGCCATCGTCATCAGCGATCAATAACCCTTTCATCGTTTCGTTACCCATAAAAAAAGAGCGCCCGACCGGCGCTCTTTTTGATCGCGACAGCTGGGGTCGCGAGGGCATGTGGGGGCAGGGTTACTGCGCGCTATTTTGCCCGTTATTGTCGTGATGGCTGCGCAGGCGGATGTTGATCATCTCCACCACCAGCGAGAAGGCCATGGCGAAGTAGATGTAGCCCTTCGGAATATGCAGGTCCATCCCCTCGGCCATCAGGGCGAAGCCCACCAGGGTGAGGAAGGAGAGGGCCAGCATCTTGATGGTGGGGTGGTTATCGACGAAATCACCGATGGATTTGGCGGCAAACATCATGATGAAGACGGCGATCATGATGGCCAGCACCATCACCGGCACGTGATCGGCCATGCCGACCGCGGTGATCACCGAGTCGAGGCTGAACACGATATCGAGGATGGCGATCTGGATCAGGGTGCTGATAAAGCCCGAGGCCGCTTTGCTGACGCTTTCCGGCTCGGCCGCCCCTTCCAGGGTGACGTGGATCTCGTGGGCACTCTTGCCGATGAGGAACAGGCCCCCCAGCAGCAGGATCAGGTCGCGGCCGGAGATGGCTTCACCCAGCACGGTGAAGAGCGGATCGGTGAGGCGCATCACCCAGGCCAGCGAGAGCAGCAGCAGGATCCGGGTACCCATGGCGAGCCCCAGACCCAGAATACGCGCTTTTTGACGCTGCGCCTCCGGCAGGCGACCCACCAGGATGGAGATGAAGATGATGTTGTCGATGCCCAGCACGATCTCGAGCAGGGTAAGGGTGGCGAGTGCGACCCAGGCAGAGGGATCAAGAACCCATTCCAGCATGATTGAACCTTGGTTGAAAATTGGTTGGAAAATTGAAGCAGCGCATTCTAGCAGGGGCGCCACTGCTTGTCCCAGAGGGGGGAAAAGATAAAAATGGTGGCCATCGCAAGGGAGGCTGGCATGTTTCGATTAGGGTTCATTATTAATCCGGTCGCCGGGATTGGCGGCGCAGTGGGGCTCAAGGGCAGTGACGGCGTGGTGGATGAGGCGCTTGCTCGTGGTGCCGTGCCCAAGGCGCAGGAGCGGGCGCGGCAAGCCTTGTTGCCACTGTGCGAGCTGAGCGTCCCGTTCGAACTGCTGACGGTGGCGGGAGAGATGGGGGAGACGGTAGCCCGATCTCTGGGACTACCCTGTCGGGTCATCTATCAACCGGCCGGGGAGAGTACCTCGGCCGGTGATACCCGCCACGCTGCAGAGCTGATGCGCGAAGCCGGGGTCGATCTGCTGCTGTTTGCCGGTGGCGATGGCACGGCGCGGGATATCTGCGCCGCGGTGGGGGAGTCCTGCCATGTGCTCGGCATTCCTGCGGGGTGCAAGATCCACTCCGGCGTCTACGGGGTGACGCCCGCTGCCAGCGGGCGGGTGGTGGCGCGGATGATCGCAGGGGAACTGCTCAGCCTGATCGATGCCGAGGTGCGCGACATCGACGAGGAGGCGTTTCGCGCGGGCAAGGTGCGGGCCCGCCACTACGGCCAGCTGAAGGTGCCCGGTGATCTGCGTTACGTACAAGCGGTAAAACAGGGGGGCAAGGAGTCCGAAGAGCTGGTGTTGGCGGATCTCGCCGCCGGTGTGGTGGAGCAGATGGAGCCCGATACCCTCTATCTGATGGGCTCCGGCAGCACGGTGGCAGCCTGTATGGCTGAGCTCGGTCTGGAAAATACTTTGCTCGGTGTGGATCTGGTGGAAAATGGCCGACTTATCGGGCAGGATCTCAGCGCCGCCGAGATCCTGACCCGGATCCGCGGCCGTCGCTGCCGACTGATCATTACCCTGATAGGCGGACAGGGACATCTGTTCGGGCGCGGAAATCAGCAATTGAGTCCCGAGGTGATTCGGTGTGTCGGGCTGGACAATATCCAGGTGCTGGCAACCAAAGCCAAGCTTGCCGCCCTTGCGGGCAGGCCGCTGCTGGTGGACACCGATGATCCCGAATTAAACCGGGCGTTGCGTGGTTATCTGCGAATAACCACGGGATACAAGGATCAGGTCATCTACCCGGTGGCCAACCCGGAATAGGACGCCAAGGACGCTGCTGGCCTGGCGCCAGAGAGCTGCAATCAACCGGATTGCGGTTCCATACCCCCGAATTTTTTGCCGCAAATGAGGCTGCGTTACATGACGATTCACGATTTTGAGCACAAGTTGTTGGGACTGATCGACAGCATGGTTGCTACCGCGACCGACGATGAGCTGTTTGCGGGGGGTTACCTGCGAGGTCATATCTCATTGGCCGTTGCCCGGGCCGAGCTGGAAGGCAAGACCCTGGTGCGGGACGTCAAGAGCTATGTGCTGCGCAGCCTCAACGAGGCGATCTTGCAAGGTGAGCTTTCTGAAGAGGATGAAAAACTGGTGCAGGCGATGTGGAGTCGTTTGCAACAAGACGCAGAAGCTTGATCGGATACACAATTCAAACTGAAGTTTGAGTTTGTTCTTCCCCTGAAGTTAGTGAAAGGTTAATAATAAGTTTCGCCTTTTGTTTCAGGGATTAAACTATGGCCTCCTCCTCACGCATTGCCAATAAACTGCCGCTCGAGATGCTCTATCACTGGGAGCGGCAGTGTCCTGATCGAACCTACCTGCGTCAAACCATCAACCGCGAATATGTCGATTTCACCTGGGGTGAAGTGGCCGATGAAGCGCGGCGGATGGTGACGGCCTTGCGTCACCTCGGTCTGGTGGCCGGTGACAAGGTGGCGCTGCTCTCCAAGAACTGCGCCCAGTGGTTTATCGCCGATCTGGCGATGCAGATGGGGCAGTATGTGAGCGTGCCCATCTACCCGACTGCCAACGTCGACACCATCGAATATGTGCTGCGCCACAGCGAGGCCAAGGCGATCTTCGTCGGCAAGCTGGATGACTGGAAGAGTCAGGAGCCTGGCGTACCTGCCGATCTGCTGCGCATCGCCTTCCCCTACGACACCATGCCGGCCAGCCACCAGTGGGATGACCTGCTGGAGGCGCATGAGCCGATCCCTGACAGCCCGGTGCAGGCCCCTGACTCCCTGCTGAGTCTGGTCTACACCTCCGGCAGTACCGGCAAGCCGAAAGGGGCCATGCTGAGCGTTGAGCGTTACGCCTGGTCGTGCGAGAAGCTGGTGGAGACGGTGAGCCTGAGCCAGGCCGATCGGGGCTTCTCCTACCTGCCGCTGGCCCACATTACAGAGCGGGTCTACATCTACGGCGGCAGCCTCTATGGCGGCGCTACCATCGCCTTTCCCGAATCCCTCGACACCTTTATCGAAGATGTCAAACGCTGCCGTCCCACCGTCTTTATCTCGGTGCCACGGCTGTGGGCCATGTTCCGCATCAAGATCCACGAGAAGCTGCCCCAGAACAAACTGGAGTTGCTGCTCAAGATCCCGCTTATCTCCGGCCTGATCAAACGCAAGCTGCAAAAGGGGCTTGGGCTGGATCAGGCCCGGGTGTTGGGCTGCGGTTCTGCGCCTGTCTCCCCTGCGCTGCTTGAGTGGTATCTGAGCATCGGCCTCAAGGTGACTGAAGCCTGGGGTATGACCGAGAACCACGCCTACTCCACCATCAATTACCCGTTCCGCGCCGACAAGATCGGCACCGTCGGCAAGGCGGGGATCGGGGTGACCATCAAGATCTCCGAGGAGGGGGAGATCCTCTGCCGCTGCGAAGGGATGATGCTGGGTTACTACAAGGATCCCGAGCACAGCGCCGAGGCCATCGATGCCGAGGGGTGGCTCCACACCGGCGACATGGGCAAGCTGGACCGGGAGGGTTACCTCACCATCACCGGCCGGATGAAGGATGTGTTCAAGACCGCCAAGGGCAAGTATGTGGCGCCGGTGCCCATCGAGGGACTGCTGGGGCAGGAGCCCATTATCGAACAGCTCTGCGTGATTGGTTACGGCATGCCCCAGCCCATTGCGCTGGTGCAACTGGCCGAGAGCGCCATGAAGGGCAATCGGGAGGAGGTCAACGCCAGGCTGGAAGCGGCGCGGGTTCGGGTCAACGATCAGCTGGAATCTCATGCCAAAATTCGCGGCATTCTGGTGGTGAAAACCCCTTGGAATATCGAGAACGGCGTGCTGACCCCCACCATGAAGATCAAGCGTCACCTGCTGGAGCAAAAGTACGCCCAGGTCGGGGATCGCTGGCCCTCATCCCAGGTGGTGGTGTGGGAGGAGTAAATCCCGTCTTTCCATAGCGCAACAAACAACAACGGCCCTTGATGGGCCGTTGTTGTGTTTGAGGCATATCACTCGCCGCTGTTTTGTCGGCGAGTAAAAGCGCGCCCGGTTAGATCTGCGCCAGCGCGGTGGCCAGATCGGCGATCAGATCGTCCGCATCTTCCACCCCGATGCTGAAGCGGATGAGGTCGTCGTTGACCCCGGCGGCGAGGCGGCTCGCCTCGTCCATGGCGGCGTGGGTGGTGCTGGCTGGATGGCAAGCGAGACTCTCGAGATCCCCCAGACTCACCGCCTGCACGAATAGCTGTAGGTTATCGAGCAGGGTGGCGCAGCGCTCAAACCCGCCTTCAAGTTCAATACTCACCATGCCGCCAAAGCCGCTGGCGAAGGCGCTGAGAGCATCGTGGCCTGGATGGTTGGCAAGCCCCGGGTAGATCACCGTCTTCACCGCCGGATGTGCCGCCAGAAACTCGGCAACTTTCTGGGCATTGTGCAGGTGGGCATCCATCCGCAGCGGCAGGGTCTTGACCCCACGCTGCAGCAGGTATGCCTCCTGCGGGCCGATGGGGGAGCCGATATGCTTGAGGGCCACGGTGCGGATCGATTTCATCAGGGCGTGAGAGCCCGCCACCACCCCGGCGATGATGTCGCCGTGGCCACCCAGATATTTGGTGCCGCTGTGCATCACTACATCGACCCCGAGCTCCAGCGGACGCAGCAGGTAGGGGGTGAGGAAGGTGTTGTCACACACTGTGATGGCGCCCACCTTGCGGGCCGCTTCCACCACCAGCCGCGGATCCACCACCTTGAGGGTGGGGTTGGTCAGGGTTTCGAACAGTACCACCTTGGTGGCGGGGCGGATATTGGCAAGCAGATCCCGGTCGCTCTCGTAAGCGGTGATCTGGATACCGGCGCGGCTGAAGGTCTGCTTGAGGAACGCATCGGTGCCGCCGTAGAGCGGGCCGATATAGGCTACCTCATCGCCGCTGTCGGCCAGGGCATACATGATGGCGCTCACCGCCGCCATGCCGCTCGCCACTACCAGCGCTTCGTCAGCCCCTTCCAGCGCTGCCAGTTTCTGCTCCAGCTCGGCGGTGGTGGGGTTGCCAAAGCGGCTGTAGATAAAGCCGGGAGCTTGACCTGCAAAACGCTCCTTGCCCGCTTGAGCGTTGAAGTAGCTGAAGGTGCTGCTCTGGTAGATCGGGGTGGTGAGGGCGCCGGTCTGGGGGTCGATCCGCTGGCCGCTGTGTACGCTCATGGTCTTGAATTTCATCGTGTTGCTCCGTGATGGCCAGGCTCTGGCCATGACTTGTTTTGTTGCTTGTTGCTTGTTGTTCGTTGTCAGGGCGGGTATATCCATGCTGCTTGTGGCTTATGCATATACCCGCTGGCGGATCTCTGCGCTGCTCAGGCCAGTATCGCTTCGCTTTCAGTGCGCGGGAGGCGAGCGGGCTCCAACGGCCCATAGTGACGGGCCGCCACATCCGGGTGGGAGCGCAGCCGCCCTTTCAGCACGTTCTCCCCCACCTGATTAAAGAGCGGGTTGGTCGGGTCACTCTCCGGCCCTTGCGCCTGCGCTGCCAGTTCGGGGGAGAGGGTGAGCTGGGGTACGGTGGCATCGAGTCGCGCCGCCATAAAGAAGGCGCAGGAGAGGCGCGAGACACCGGGCGGCGGGCTTACCACCCGATGCAGGGTCGCCTTGAGATAGCCGTTGGAGGCTAGCTCCAGCAGCTCGCCGATATTGACCACCAGCGCTCCCGGCAGGGGGGGCGCGGAGATCCAGCCGTCGGCCGTCTCGACCTCAAGCCCCGAGTGATTGTCCTGCATCACCAGCGTCAGGTAGCCAGGATCCTTGTGGGCGCCGACCCCCTGACTGCTGCCACCCGCCTCTTGCCCTGGGTAGTGAATCAGCTTCATGTGTTGGTAGGGGGCGCCGCGAATACTGTCGTCAAACACGTTGGCCGGTTGCTCCAGCACCTCGGCAAAAGCGGCCAGCAGGGTGAGGGTGATATCGCTCAGCCGCTCCTGCCACGCCAGCAGATGGCCTTTCATCTCGGGAAAGGTAGTCGGCCACTGGTTGGGGCCGATCAGCCGCTGCCAGGGTTCACGGATCAAGGCCGCAGGCAGGGCTTGCGCCTCATTCATGATATCGAACTGCTCTCGCAGATCCGGCCGCTGGCGGGTCAGCTCGGCACCGACCCGGTTGTAGCCGCGAAAGTGGGGGCTGTTGACCATCTGCACTGCCAACTTCTCCTGCTCCGGCAGAGCAAAGAAGCGCTCTGCCAGCGCCAGGGTCTCTAGCATCTCAACCTTGCTCAAGCCGTGGCCGACCAGATAGAAAAAGCCCACATCGCGGGCGGTCGCGGCCAGCCTGGCCAGCATAGGGCGACGTACCTCGGGCGCCCCGTTGAGGGCAGCCAGATCGATGATCGGCAGTGGTGAATGTTCCATGTGCACCTCCTCACTCTTTCGTTATCTCTGGCGCCATCTCTTGCACTGCCTCCGCTGTTGGCAGACCTGATAAGCGGCAAACGGGATGGCGCGACAGTGTGGCGCCATCTGGGATAAAGGGGATGCTACTGTTCGGTGTTATAAGACGTAAACAACAAATTATTCTTAGTTATACACAAAATTCGAAATGGAATTCGGCAACTGATGGGCTGAAGGTTTTTTGCGCAGCCATTGTGGGGTAAAGGGGCAATGATGAGGGGGAGAGTGATAACCAGAGGCAAGCTGCCAGTGGCAAAAATGACCAAAACAGAAAATGGCCAAAACAGAAGGGAGGCGGATGCCTCCCTTCTGGTTGAGCGGGTGTTCACCTGACCGGGTGCGTAGGTGAGTGACTGTGCATTCTGGCCTTAACCGATTGCTGGCTCTCAGTAACCCAGGGTAAAGCGCTGGCGCTGGTGAGCCGGTTTTTCCACTTCGTTCAGCACGCCGTCGGCCAGATCTCCGGCGGTGATCCCGGCAGGCTGTTCGCCGCTAAAGAGCACCTGATCGCCACCAATCCGATAGCCGCCGCGCTTCTCGCCCGGTTCGAGGAACACCGGGGGAGAGACAAAGCGCCAGTCGAGGGTGGTTTCACGACGCAGGGCGGTGAGACCGTCGCGGGCCGCCAGCGCCCCCTGTTTCCACTCGGCCGGAAACTCAGGGGTATCCACCAGTTGCACGCCGGGGGCAACCTCCAGACTGCCGGCGCCACCTACTATCAGCAGCCAGCTGTTGGCCGCTTTGGCTGCTGCGACGATCGCGTTGGCGCCCTTGAGGTACTGGTCGTAGATATCCGGTGTGGTCCAGCCCGGGTTGTAGGCGCTGATCACCCGATCGTGCCCCTTGAGCACCTCGGCCAATGCCTGCGGGTTTTGGGCATCCACCGCCACGGCGGTGACCTGCGGATGGGCGGTCACCTTGCTGACATCGCGGACGATGGCGGTGACGTGATGGCCGCGGCTGATGGCCTCGTTCAGGATGGCTGAACCGACAAAACCGCTGGCACCGATCAGGGCAATCTTCATGGGGAACTCTCCTTCACTGTTGGAATGGGGCTATCCTACGCCGCCATTTATGATTTAATAATCACCTCAAAAATGCATTCACTTATAAGTTGGATTTAATAATGGAACAGCTCAGACGTTACGCCATCTTCGCCGCCGTGGTGGAAGCGGGCAGCATGACAGGGGCGGCCAAATCCCTTGGCATGACCCCCTCCGCCGTCAGTCAGCATATCAGTCAGCTGGAGAGCCTGCTCGGACTGCCCCTGCTCCATCGCTCCACCCGTCGTCTCAGTCTGACCGAGGCGGGAGAGGTGGTGTGGCAAGGGTGTCGGGCGTTGCAGCAGACTCTGAGCGAGACCGAGCTGCGCCTCTCGGAGGTGCGCGACGCCCTGCTCGGGGAAGTGCGGATCACTGCCCCGGTGGGGATGGCGGGCCAGCCGCTGGCGCTTGCCCTCTCACCGCTGCTGCAGGCCCACCCCGGCCTCACCATCCAGATCATCGCCGACGACGAGAAGCGGGATCTGATTGCCGAGCGGATCGACGTGGCGCTGCGGGTCGGCACTTTGCCCGATTCGACTCTGGTGGCCCGCAAACTGGGGCAGACCCGGATGCTGCTCTGCGCCGCTCCCGCCTATCTGGCGCGCAAGGGGACGCCGCGCATGCCCGCCGATCTGGCCACCCACGACTGGCTCTGCGGCGACATGCTGGGCAACGGTTTGCTGCTGCAGGATGAAAAGGGTGGCGAACACAGGGTGAGGTTCAAGGCCAAGGTGCTCTGCAACAACGTGTTGCCCCTGCGCCAGTTTGCGCTGGCGGGGCAGGGGATCTCGCTGCAACCGGAGGGAGAAATTGGCGAGGATCTGGCGCAGGGGCGTCTGCTCGAACTGCTGCCCGGTTTTCGGGTGCAGCCGATGGAGATCCACGCCATCACACCGCAACGGGAGATCCCGGAGAAGGTGCGGCGGGTGGTGGAGGCGCTGCGCAGCTACTTCGGCACGACGATGTCGTCATGAGCTGCGCCTTAATGGTTGAGAAAAGGCCCCCGATTATCCTGAAGGGGGATTATCCATAAGGCGGTTTGTCGAGAAGAGCGATAGCCCGGATGAGGAGATGGGCATGCTTGACTGTTAAGCATACTTAAAACGAACTGACGGCCCGCACCTGATCTTTGAGCCAATTAAGCCCGGTATCCTGACCGGAGCTCTTGTGCCAACTCATGTAGACGGGGCAATCCTCCGAGAGCCAGGGGAGGGGATAGCTGGCCAGATCCAGCGCTTGCCCCAGCTTCTCCATATGCCACTGGCTGGCGACGCAGAGCCAGTCGGCACGACTCACCAGATGCAGGGCGGTGAGAAGGGAGTCGCTCTCGTAGGCAATCTGGCGCGGCGGCAGCGGCGCCTTGGTCAGGGTGTTGAGCAGCAAGCTGTCGAGCCGCCTGGTTTGCAATACCACGTGCTTTTCGTTGAAGAAGGTAGCCATGTCGGGGGCCTGACGGATCCTGGGGTGATCCTTGCGGCAGGCGATGCGCAGGGCCTGGGACATGATCTGCTCGTTTTCGATCCCCTGCTCCGCCATCGGCTTGGTGGCCAGCACCAGATCCACGCTGTGCAGATAGAGGCTGTTCTGGCGCAGGGCTTCGTCCTGCACCTGGGTGTTCCACTCCAGCTGACAGTTGGGGGCTTGGGTCTGCAGCAGGTTGTTGAGCTCCGGCAGGAAGAAGATATCGATATCGGGCACCCCCGCGATGCGAAAAGTGCGCCGACTGGTCTGGGGATCAAAGAGATCGGTGCGCTGCAGGCTGCGCTCCATGTCGTGCAGCGGCACCATGATCTCGTGATGCAGACTGAGCGCTCGCGCCGTGGGGGTGATGCCGCGTCCCTGGCGGACAAACAGCGGCTCGCCCACCAGGCTGGTCAGGCGGCTGATGGCCTGGCTGATGGCCGAGGGGGTCATCTCCATCATCTCGGCGGCCGTGGTGACACCACCATAGCGGATCACCGCATCGAGGACGCGAAAGAGATTGAGATCGACTTGAGACATGGTGGCTACCGTTAAGCATGATTAAACAGTTAACATACTGAACAGCCTCTTGTCCGGCCAGTATTCCCTGCGATAACTGTGATGTTTCCCTCTCTATTCGTCACCTTTCATCTTGCCGCGAATGCGATCGAGCCTGTTTTGCAGCCATGCTTGAGCCCGGCAGGTGGCCCGCGGCATAGAGTAGCGCGACCAGCAGCAAGCCGCCCAGAAAGAGCCAGCGAGCGCTCCCCCAATGGCCGCTGTCCGTCATCAGGGCCGCCAGCAACAGGGGGCCAAGCAGCTGACCGAGGTTGGCGAGCTGGACAAAAAAGCCCTGCACGATGGCCAGTTGTACCGGCCCCTGACTCACTCCCTGTGCTGACGAGAGGATAGCCGGCGGCGCCATGCCACCCGCCAGGGAGAGGACGAGGCACAATCCATAGGCCCACCACGGCGACAGGCCGGGCCAGAAGGCGAGCATGCCGCACAGCGCCATCAGGCTCAGTGCCCAGCTGATGAGCCGATCTCGCGCTACGCCCCGGCGCAGCAGCCATGCCCCCAGCAGGTTGCCGGGAATATTGGCGACCACCGCCAGCGCCGAAAGCAGGGCGATCTGGCTTTGGCCAATCCCGGGGCTGCCTTGCAACATGGTTGGCAGCCAGACAAAGAGCGCCCAGAGCATCAGGCTGTAGAGCGTGAACGCCAACCCGTAGCGCCAGAGTGCCTTCTGCCGGAGCACCGTGAGCTGGCGCAGCGGGTGGCCCGAGTTGATCGAGTTTTGGGGTGCCCAGACCCGCAGTTTATCTGCCGAGCGACTGGCGAGCAGAAGCAGCAGGGCAGAGAGTTGCGGGAACATCAGGATCAGCCAGGCCAGTCGCCAGCCACCTTGCGCCGTGAGCCAGGGGGTGATCAGCATACCCGCCGCCGCCCCGAGAGGCAGGTTGACCGCCCACAGGCTCAAGGCCAGTCGCTTATCCTCCTCCCGGCTCACCGCCACGATAAAGGCGGGCATAGCCACCGAGACCAGCAAAAAGCCAATCCCCTGGACAATGCGCGACAGCAGCATCATGGCCAGCCCGGTGGCGGGTAGTGCCAACGCCCCGCCTGTGACGATAACCAGTAGCCCGACAACCCCGGTTTGCCGCCCACTCCAGCGGGTCAGCAACAGGCCGAGAAAGAGGCTGCAGAGGATCGCCAGCGTATTGAAAGCTGAGGCGAGATAGCTGGCTTCAACCAGTGTCAGCCCCAGCTCGCTGCGCAGAATGCCGAGTACGGCGGGCACTTTGCCAAGGCAGAGGGCGCCGCTGGCACCGGCAAAAATGGCGAGGAAGACCAGAGGCCAGCGCGTGCTTTGTGGCTGGTGGCCAGCGAGCGTGCTCATGGCCGATATTGGCCGTTGCGCAGCCACTCATCGTTGAGCTGACCAAATTCGCCGCGCTGATAGGCATGCAGCCGATCTGCAATGGCGTCGTGGCTGTTCATGACGAAGGGGCCATGTTTGACCAGGGGTTCATTGAGCGCCTGGCCTGAGAGCAGCACGAAGTGGCAGGGCTCGGTGGCCTCAAGCTGCAGAGCCACCGCCTCGCCGCCATCGGCAGAGAGGCTGACACCCATCCCGTGACCTGCCGGGATGAGGTGCCGCTCTCCCTCCGCCTCCAGGGTCAGCGATCCGGTTAGGGGATAGATCATGGCATTCCAGCCTGCCGCCAGCAGATGGGTGAAGCGGCTGCCAGGCACGCAATGGCCATCGAGCAGGGTAAAGGGTTGGGGCAGTTCTACCGAGTGTGGTGCCGTTATCCCGTTGCTGTGGCCTGCGACCACCCGTACTCGCACCCCTTCGCCATGAAACTCGGGGATGGTGGCTGCGGCTGCGTGGACGGCAAAAGGCGACGCCATCTTCTGACGGGCAGGCAGGTTGACGAAGATCTGCAGGGCGTGAACATAGGGCGATGCCCCTTCCGGCTGCTCGGTATGTACGGCCCCGCGCCCGGCCGCCAGCCAGTGGAGCGCCCCCGGTTCGATGGGGCCCTGATTGCCGAGGGAGTCGTAGTTGACGTGGGGGCTCGTCGAATCCTCGAACAGATAGGTGACGGCAGAGATCCCTGCGTGGGGATGGGGCTCGAAGGTGGGGGCGGTCATCTGGAAGTGATCCACCATCACCACGGGGTCTATCAGACCGTTGAAAAAGTGTTCGCCAAAATGGCTGGCTGCAAAGCCGTTGCCAATACGCAGCGGTTGGCCCTTGACGGGGGCGGAGAGAGTCAGGCGTCTGGTCATCGATATAACCTCTTGAAGACAAAAGAAGCCTTCGGTCATCTGACCGAAGGCGAGGCGAGTTACGACTTCTTGGCACCTTCTTGCATCTGCCACACCAGGGTGGCGAAAGGCATGTCGAGGGCGCTGTAGACATCGTGCGCCTTGGGGTCGACGTTGCTGCGCAGCATCTCGACCGCGGCGGAGGCGTAGTCGGTGACCGGGATACCGGCCCCCAGCAAGCGTTGCAGCCCAGTGGTGCGCTTGGCTTCGTTGAAGGTGCCGGAGGCATCGAGCACCACCCGGGCATCATAGCCGGCAGCCTTGGCAGAGAGGGCCGGGAAGCTGGCGCAGATCTCGAGGGATACCCCGGCGATGATCAGCTGTTTGCGGCCGGTCTTCTCAATGGCGGCGCGCACGGCAGGATCGTCCCAAGCGTTGATGACGGTGCGGTTGATCACCTTCACATCCGGCAGGGCACTGGTCAGTTCGGGCATGGTGGGGCCCCACATGCCATCGGGCATGGTAGCGGTCACGATCACCGGCACGCCGAGGGCGCGGGCGGCGTTGGCCAGCGCCACCACGTTGTGCTTGAGCTCGCCCACCGTGGTGTCGCGCACGCCGCTCAGCAAGCCGACCTGATGGTCGACCAGCAGCAGTACCGCATTATCTCGGGAGAGCATCTCCAGATAGTGGTTGGGTGATACGGTCGGATGGCTGGCAGCCTCGGCAGCTATAGCCGGTGTCGCTGTGGTGGTCAGCGTGGCAGTCAGGGTCGCCAGACCGAGCAGGGTGGCAGAGCAGATTTGTCGCAGTTTCATGGTGAACTCCTTGTGATATTGGAACAGTCAAACGGCCCTTGCTGGTGGGGCGGATTGCCCGCGCAGCAACCGTCTGATGGGGACAGGACCATTATGATGGCTGCAAAAATGGCGACAATCTGGTGAAATAGGTTCTTATCGTTCCATCAATGGAACGATGTAAATGCACCTCACCCTGACCAAGGCTGCCCGATGACACCACTGGAACTTGATTTGAATGATCTCTATCTCTTCACCCATGTGGTACAGCGGCAGGGATTCACCGCCGCCGCGCGGGCGCTTGGCGTACCCAAGTCGCGGATCTCGCGCCGGATCCGGCTGCTGGAGGAGCGGCTGGATACCCGGCTGCTGCAGCGTACCTCACGCCAGCTCAGCCTGACCGATGCCGGTGAGGTGCTCTATCGCCACTGTCAGGCGATGCTGGCCGAGGCGCAGGCCGGAGAGGCGGCTGTGCGGCAACGGCAGCAGGAACCGAGCGGTCTGGTGCGGATCAGCGTGCCCATTACCATTGCCGATGCGCTGCTCGCCCGCTTGCTGCCCGCGTTTATGGCGCAATACCCCAAGGTGAGACTCGCCGTGCAAGCCAACAATTGGCAGGTGGATCTGCTGGAGGAGGGGTTGGATGTGGTGATCCGCGGGGTGGCCTTCGAGCAGCCCCCCTCCAGTCTGGTGCAGGTACCGCTTTGCACGGTGCAGTGGGGCGTGCTGGCGACCCCGGCGTGGCTCTCCCGCCACGGTGC
Organism: Aeromonas sp. R1-2; assembly: GCF_040908505.1. NCBI lineage: Bacteria > Pseudomonadati > Pseudomonadota > Gammaproteobacteria > Aeromonadales > Aeromonadaceae > Aeromonas > Aeromonas sp. R1-2. The sequence continues at coordinate 33,452 of NZ_JBFODU010000050.1, forward strand.
ATTGATGCATCCGCGCCAGCTGGAGGGAGAGGATGCCCTGCTCTTCAGCTCGCTGGAGCGTCAGGCCGATCTGTTGCGGCTGCGGCACGACAGTGGGGAGAGTGAGGAGGTGGCGGTCAATGTGCTGCTGCGCAGCGACAATGTGCAAACCCTCAAGCAGGCGGCGCTGGCGGGGCTAGGAATGGTGGGCTTGCCACTTTACGCCTGCGTGAATGAGCTGGCGGATGGGCGGCTGCAACAACTGTTGCCCCAGTGGCGTCCCAAAGGTGGCAAGCTGGTGATGCTCTACCCAGCGCGGCGCGGCCTGTCACCGGCGGTCAGAGCCCTCATCGACTTTATCAAGGCAAAGTTGCCTACACTGCTGGCAGAGGTCGGTCAGCCACGCTGAGGAGGGCTATCCCTCCATCTTGGTGCGAATGCGCTCGAACAGGCTCTGCAGGCAGGCTTGATCCCGATCGGCGGCCCGCACCGCGCCGTACATATGGCGACGGATACCGCTGCCGAGGGGGCGGGCGCAGAGCATCCCCTGTCTGACAAACTCGTCGCTGGCCCAGCGTGGCAAGGCGGCGACGCCGAGGCCGGCGGCGGCCATCTGCAGCATCACCGAGGTGTTGTCCACCGGCTTGCAGCGGGCGGGCTCCACCCCGGCGGGTTGCAAAAAGCGGCTGAAGATATCCATGCGGCTGCGCTCCACCGGATAGACCAGCAGCACCTCCGCCCCCAGATCGCCCGGCTCGATGTGGCTCCGGTGGCAGAGGGGATGATCCGGTGCCATCACCAGAGTCAGATCAAAGGCAAACAGCGGCTCGAAGTGGAGATCGCCGCGGGCCTGCACGTCCGAGGTGAGAAGCAGGTCGAGCTGGCCGCCGAGCAGGGCATTGATGGCATCAAAGCCCGGCACCGACTCCACCTCCAGGTCTACCCCAGGCCACTGGCGGCGAAAATCGGGCAACAGCGGCAGCAGCCACTGGATGCAGCTGTGGCAATCGAGCGCCAGATGCAGCCTGCCCGCATCGCCGCTCTGCAAGGCCTGCAACTGCTTCTCGGTCTGGGCCAGGGCGGGCAGTACCTGACGGGCGAGGGCGAGCAGCTGGCTGCCGGCGGCGGTCAGCACCAGCGGGCGGCTTTTGCGCAGGTAGAGCTCCAGATTGAGGCGGGTCTCCAGCTCTTTGAGCTGATGAGAGAGGGCGGACTGGGTAAGGTTGAGGGTCAGCGCCGCACCGGCCAGCGAGCCCTGCTCGGCCAGCGCGGTCAATGTTTTCAAGTGTTTGATCTCTATCCCTGCATTGCTTGGCACTGCCATAAGATGGCTCCTTGTGAGATTGCGTATGGCGCTGAGGTTGCGGTCGGCGGTGGCCTGCTGCGCTTCTTGACTCCGGCACCTCTTGCACCTGTAAACATCGGCCTCTGTATCCTCGCGGTGAACCTGACTGGCGGTCAGTTGAGGATTATTTGAGAGCCACTTGAAGAGGATTCAATAGCCAGCGTCACCTTATCTTGTCATTTTGGATGTGTAAACATCTGGATGGCTAAATCATCCAGTTTCCCATCAGATGAATGAGCATAAGGAAATGAACCTATGACACGAGCACACACCCTGGGCTTCCCCCGTATCGGCGCCAAGCGCGAGCTGAAATTTGCCCTCGAATCCTACTGGCGTGGCGAGACCACTCAGGCCGAACTCGTTGCCGTGGGCAAGACGCTGCGTGAGCGCCATTGGCAGGCCCAGCACGGTGCCGGGGTCAATCTGCTGCCGGTGGGCGACTTCGCCTGGTACGATCAGGTGCTCGGTACCAGCCTGCTGGTGGATGCGGTGCCTGCCCGTCACCGTCATGGCGAGACCGATCTCGACACCCTGTTCCGGGTAGCCCGCGGCCGTGCGCCGACCGGCCCGGCGGCGGCGGCCGCCGAGATGACCAAATGGTTCAACACCAACTATCACTATCTGGTGCCGGAATTCAGCCGTGACCAGCGCTTCAAGCTGGGCTGGAGCCAGCTGTTTGACGAGGTAGAAGAGGCCAAAGCGCTGGGGCTGCCGGTCAAGGCGGTGCTGCTGGGACCGGTCTCTTATCTGTGGCTCGGCAAGGAGAAAGAGAGCGGCTTCTCGCGCCTTGAACTGCTCGATCGCCTGCTCATCGTCTATCAGGAGATCCTGGCCAAGTTGGCCGCCCAGGGAGTGGAGTGGGTGCAGATCGACGAACCGGCGCTGACGCTGGACTTGCCAGACGAGTGGCGACTGGCCTACCTCAACGCCTACGAGCGCCTGAGCGGCCCCTGCAAGCTGCTGCTCACCACCTATTTCGGCTCGGTGGCCCATCAGCGCGACATCATCACCAGCCTCAAGGTAGATGGCCTGCATCTGGATCTGGTGGCCGCCCCCGAGCAACTGGAGACCCTGGTGCCGCATCTGCCCGCCCAGTGGGTCATCTCTGCCGGGGTGATCAACGGCCGCAACGTCTGGCGTGCCAATCTGGCCAAGCTGGCGCCGACTCTGAAGGCACTTAAAGCCAAACTCGGTGAGCGGCTCTGGTTGGCCTCCTCCTGCTCATTGCTGCACAGCCCGGTGGATTTGACCCTGGAGCAGGAGCTGGATCCCCAGACCCGCAGCTGGTTCGCCTTCGCCTTGCAAAAATGTTTCGAGTTGGGGCTGCTCAGAGAGTATCTGGATGGGGGCGAGCTCGACAAAATCACCGCCTACAGCCAGCCCATCGTCGATCGGGAGTCCGACAGCCGGGTGCACAAAAAAGCGGTGCAGTCACGGCTCGCCAGCCTCACCAACAGCGATTTTGATCGCCACAGCCCCTATCCGGTCAGGGCCGAGCTGCAGCGCTCGGATCTCAAGCTGCCGCTGCTGCCCACCACCACCATTGGCTCCTTCCCGCAGACCTCCCAGATCCGGGTATTGCGGCAGGATTGGCGCGCCGGTCGCATCGATGACAGCGCCTACGAGGCTGGCATTAAGGCCGAGATCCGCGATGCCATTGCGCGTCAGGAGGCCATCGGGCTGGACGTGCTGGTTCATGGTGAGGCCGAGCGCAACGACATGGTGGAGTATTTCGGGGAGCTGCTGGATGGCTTTGCCATCACCCGCTTCGGCTGGGTACAGAGCTATGGCTCCCGCTGCGTCAAGCCGCCGGTGATCACCCGCGATATTGACCGCCCGACTCCCATGACGCTCGAATGGACCCGATTTGCCCAGAGCCTGACCGACAAGCCGGTCAAGGGGATGCTGACCGGCCCTGTGACCATCCTCTGCTGGTCCTTCCCGCGGGAAGATGTGAGCCGCGAGCAATCTGCCCTGCAAATCGGGCTGGCCATTCGTGACGAGGTGGCAGATCTGGAGGCCGCTGGCATCAAGATCATCCAGATCGACGAACCGGCGATCCGCGAAGGCTTGCCCCTGCGCAAGCAGGATCATCAGGCCTATCTCGACTGGGCGGTGCGCGCCTTCCGTCTGAGCGCAAGCCCGGTGGCGGACCGCACCCAGATCCACACCCACATGTGTTACAGCGATTTCAACCTCATCATCGAGGCGGTGGCGGCGCTGGATGCGGATGTGATCACCATCGAGACCAGCCGCAGCCAGATGCAGCTGCTTGAAGCGTTCGAACGCTTCAACTACCCCAACGAGATTGGCCCGGGCGTCTACGACATCCACTCGCCGAACGTGCCGAGCCAGAGCTGGATTGAGGGGTTGCTGCGCAAGGCGGCCAAGCAGATCCCGGCCGAGCGGCTCTGGGTCAACCCGGATTGCGGCCTCAAGACCCGGGGCTGGGAAGAGACTGAGGCCGCCCTCAAGGTGATGGTCGATGCCACCAGGGCGCTGCGGGCCGAGCTGGCGTAACCGGCTAGCCGTGACCGCCATCGGTAAGGTGGCGTGCTGACAAACGAACGAGAGAGGGGAAGCCATTGCTTCCTCTCTCTTTTTTCGTTGGCCACTTTTCCACTGGATCCTGAACCTTGCCGCAGCCCGCTTTGCACTAGGCTCAGAGTTGGCAGAAGTGGATGGAGTCGCGGCCATGAGAGTCAGTCTGGGGAGCGCAATCCTGTGGGGATTGCTGATGTGGCAGAGTGCATGGGCGGCGCCAGCGGCCGAGTTGAAGATGGTCTACTTTGACGACTTTGCCCCATATTCGTGGCGTGACGAACAGGGCAGGATGCGCAGGCTGATGATAGACGTGATGGATCGGGTGGCAGCGCAGATGGGGCTGCGGGTGCGCCATGAAGGTTATCCGTGGCAACGGGCGCAAAAACTGGTGCGGATGGCGCAGGCCGATGGCTTTGTCACCATCGCCACCCGGGAGCGCCGCTCTTACACATTGGTGGTGGAGGAGCCCGTTACCACGACGGTTTTGACGGTATTTACCCGGCTTGGCCACCCCCGGATGAGCGATTTTCAGCGTGCCAGCCGCTTGAGCGACTTCAAATCACTTACCTTTCTCGACTATTTCGGTAACGGCTGGGGCAAGGAGAACCTGGCGGGCTTCACCGTTCATCACACCATCAATGTCGATAATGTTTTCAAAATGCTGGCGGCGGGTCGGGGGGACCTGATGGTGACCGACCCACTGGTGGCACGCTTCAAACTCAACCAGCTGGGATTGTCCGGGCAGGTGGTCGAGGTGCCGCTGCAGCTTGCCTCTACCCCGTTCAATCTCTGCATCGGCAAGCACTCCCGCTTCAATACCCGGATAACCGAGTTCAACCGTGCCCTGCAACAGCTGCGACAAAGCGGCGAGTTGGCGCGTATCGTCGAACGCTATCGTTGATGCGTTGCCGCCATCTGCGGTTTGCCAAGGGCGTGTCTATCTTGGCGTCATATCGGCGATGGTTGCCCAGAAGGCATCGATCAAGGGCCCCTTGCTGTGGGGCGGACGGATCAGGCCAATGGTCCAGCAGGCTTCCCCGTCTCTCAAGGGGAGGGTGAGCACATCCGGGTGCTCTATGGTGGTGGAGGAGGGGACCAGGGTCCAGGCGATCTCGGCTGCCGCGGTGGCGACGCCAGCGGCGAAGTCGTTGACGTACTGGATATCGCGAAAACGCAGCCCGCTCTGGGCCAGATAGTTCATCAGGTGATCGTAAAACGACGGGGCCTTGTCCCGACGCAGGATCGCCAGCGGCTTGTCCACCAGATCCGCCAACTCCCTCACATCGCGGTAGCTGGCGGGCAGCACGGCGACAAAGTGGGCTTCGACCACTGGCAGGGCGTGCCACCCCTTGGGGGCGGGCAGGCGACAAAAACCGAGATCCAGCTTGCCTTCACTGAGCGCCAGCAGCTGGTGGTGGGTGGAGAGATCGTTGAGCTCGATAGTCACCTGCGGCCGCTCGGCGCGAAAACGGGCAATGGCGGCGGGCACCAGGATTTTGGTGGCCACGCCAAAGCCGATGCGCAGGGTGCCGACATTGCCCGCCAGCACGTCGCGGGCGGTGCGCGAGAGCTGCTCGCTCTGGATGACCACAGCGCGGGCATCCTCATACAGCGCCCTGCCCAGTCCGGTGAGGCGAGTGGTGCTGGCGTTGCGCTCGAACAGCTCACCGCCAAGCTCATCCTCCAGCCGCTTTATCTGTTTGCTCAGGGCCGACTGGGTAACGTGCTGACGTACCGCCGCTTGGCCGAAGTGCAGCACCTCCCCCAGAGTGACGAAGGCTTTCAGATCCCGTAGCTCCATCAGGGCTCCTTTCATTCCTGTTGGGAATGTTGAGTGGTCAAATTTGTCATTGGACGGAATTTTAGAAGTGATGGATGCTTATGCCAATTCATTTCGGGTGCCCAGACAGGGGGCGCCGAGTTATCAGAGATGGCTGACACCATCAGCGCAGAAGGAGCAACACCAGATGCATCACCACAAGTTCAACGACTTCCCGAGCGATTTTCTGTGGGGCGCAGCCTCCGCCGCCTATCAGGTGGAGGGAGGCTGGAATGCCGATGGCAAGGGGCCCTCGGTGTGGGATCTCTTCACCAAGCTGCCGGGCAAGACCTTTGAGGGGAGCAACGGCGATGTGGCGGTGGATCACTACCACCGCATGGAAGAGGACGTGGCGCTGATGGCCGAGATGGGGCTCAAGGCTTACCGCTTCTCGGTGAGCTGGCCGCGCATCTATCCCACTGGTCGGGGGGAGGTGAACGAGGCGGGTCTGGCCTTCTACGAGAAGCTGATCGACACCCTCTTGGCCCACCAGATCGAGCCGGTACTGACCCTTTATCACTGGGATCTGCCGCAGGCGCTGCAGGATGAGTACGGCGGCTGGGAAGACCGACGCATTATCGAGGATTTCGAGCGCTACTGCGTGACCCTCTATCAGCGTTTTGCCGGCAAGGTGAAGTACTGGGTCTCTCTCAACGAGCAGAACTACAACCTGACCAACGCCTATCAGCTCGGCACCCATCCGCCGGCCGTGCAGGATCGCAAGCGCTTCTTTGCCGCCAACCATATCGCGTTTCTGGCCAACGCCCGGGTGATCAAGGCGTTTCGCCAGCATGTGCCAAACGGCCTCATCGGCCCGAGCTTTGCCTACTCCCCTGCCTATCCGGCGTCGTGCGACCCGAAAGATATGCTGGCCTATGAGAACGCCGAGGAGTTCAACAACCTCTGGTGGCTGGATGCCTACTGCTTTGGCCGCTATCCCCAGGCGGCGCTCGCTTACTTGCGGGAAAACGGTGAGGCGCCGGAGATCCTGCCGGGCGATATGGAGCTGCTGCGCGAGGGGACGCCCGACTACATTGGCGTCAACTATTACTACACCCTGACCTACACAGATAACCCCTTGGGCGGTCAGACCCTGCAGCGGATCAACACCACCGGCAAGAAAGGCACTACGCCGTCCAGCGGCATCCCCGGCCTCTACAAGACGGCGCCCAATCCGCACCTTGAGACCAGCAACTGGGACTGGGCCATCGACCCGACCGGTATGCGCATCGCGTTGCGTCGCCTCTCTTCCCGCTATGGTCTGCCGCTGATGATCACCGAGAACGGCCTTGGCGAGTTCGACAAGCTGGAGGCGGGCGACAAGGTGAATGATGCGTACCGCATCGATTACCTGCGCAGCCACGTCAAGGCGTGCCAGGAGGCGATGCAGGATGGGGTGGAATTGCTCGGCTACTGCGCCTGGTCGTTCACCGACATCCTGAGCTGGCTCAATGGCTACCAGAAGCGCTACGGCTTCGTCTATGTGGATCGTGACGAGCAGGGGGGCTCCCTTCGCCGGATCAAGAAAGCGAGCTTCCACTGGTACAGCCAGGTGATCGCCAGCCAGGGCAAGCAGCTCTGACGGTTTATCGCGTCGCGTAACAAGCGGGCCCGGGCAATCCCCGGGCCCGCGCTGTTTGTGGCGGGGGAGAGGGGGCAAGCTGGTTTCTCACCGTGCGACTCATCCCTCTTTGCTGATTTTTGTCCTGCCAAAGCCGCCGACCCCTGCTATTATCTGCGGCCGAACATGAGCCAATAAAAATCAGGATATCGTGATGACTGACCACACTTTTATTCCCGGCAAGGACGCGGCGCTGGAAGACTCCATCGAACGCTTCCAGACCAAGCTGCAAGCCTTGGGCTTTGATATTGAAGAGGCCTCCTGGCTCAACCCCGTGCCGAACGTCTGGTCGGTGCATATTCGCGACAAAGAGTGCGCCCTCTGCTTCACCAACGGCAAGGGTGCCAGCAAGAAGGCGGCCCTCGCGTCTGCCCTTGGCGAATATTTCGAGCGTCTCTCAACCAACTACTTCTTCGCCGACTTCTATCTGGGCGAGCAGGTCGCCAACGGCGATTTCGTTCACTACCCGAACGAGAAGTGGTTCCCCATCGAGGGTGACCAGTTCCCGGCCGGTCTGCTCGACAGCTTCACCCGCAAGTTCTACAACCCGGACGGTGAAGTGACCGCCGACATGCTGGTGGATCTGCAGTCAAACAACGAGGAGCGCGGTATCGTCGCCCTGCCGTTCGAGCGTCAGTCCGATCACGAGACCGTCTACATCCCGATGAACATCATCGGCAACCTCTATGTCTCCAACGGCATGAGCGCCGGCAACACCAAGACCGAAGCGCGCACCCAGGCGCTCTCCGAGGTGTTCGAGCGCCACGTGAAGAACAAGATCATCGCCGAGGCCATCAGCTTGCCGCTGATCCCGGACGAGATCATTGCCCGTTATCCGGGGATTGCCGCCTCCATCGCGGCGCTCGAAGCGGAAGGCTTCCCCATTTACAGCTTCGATGCCTCCCTGGGTGGCCGCTATCCGGTCATCTGTGTGGTGCTGCTTAACCCGAGCAACGGTACCTGCTTTGCCTCCTTCGGCGCCCATCCGCGCTTCGAAGTGGCCTTCGAGCGTACCGTCACCGAGCTGCTGCAGGGCCGCGGTCTCAAGGATCTCGACGTGTTTGTGCCGCCGTCATTCGACAACGAGCAGGTGGCGGATCACCACAACCTCGAGACCCACTTCATCGACTCCTCGGGCCTTATCAGCTGGGATCTGTTCAAGCAGGATGCGGACTTCGAGTTTGCCGACTGGGATTTTCGTGGCACCTCGCAGGAGGAGTTCGACCACCTGATCGGCATCTTCCACGAGCTGGAGCAGCCGGTCTATATCGCCGACTACGAGCATCTGGGTGTCTACGCCTGCCGCATTCTGGTGCCGGGCATGTCCGACATCTATCCGGCCGAAGATCTGCTGCTGGCCAACAACAATATGGGCGCCAACCTGCGCGAAGTGATCCTGGCACTGCCATCACTGGATTGGGATGCCGAGCAGTACATGGCGTTGTTTGATCAACTGGATGAAGAGGGGCACGACGAGCGTACCCGTGTACGCGAGCTGCTGGGCATCGCCGCTGCCAAGGGTACCGCGCTGCACACCCTGCGCGTTGGCGAGCTGAAAGCCATGCTGGCGCTGGCCGCCGGTGAGCTGGAGACTGCTCTCGATCTCATCGATTGGACCATGGAGTTCAACCAGTCGGTGTTCTCAGCCGAGCGTGCCAGCTACTACCGCGCCCTGCGTGCCTGCGTCGAGTTGTTCCTCGACGAGGAGCGGGATCCGGAGCAGTATCGCGCCGTCTTCACTCGCATGTATGGCGAAGAGACGCTGGCACAGGCATGGGCTAACGCCACTGGCGAAGCACGCTTCCACGGGCTGGAAGCGGCCGACCTGTCGCTCTCCCAATTCCCGCTGCACCAGAAGCTGCTGGCGGCCTACGAGAAGCTGCAGAAGGCCAAGCGAGCCCATCACTGGGCGTGATCGTTGTTGTAAAGGAAGGGGCCGAGTGGCCCCTTCTGTTTATCGTGCAGCAAGGCACGGGATTGTTATTCAAAGATGAAATAAAAAACAAAAAATACCCCTAAGGGGGTTGATGACAGGGCAGGGGATGTGCTGTCGATCTGCAAAGATATCTTGCCAATGCCACATTTCCATGCTCTAGAATAAATTCTTTAAAATCATTGCATTAAAAATGTGATATTTCTGTTTCAGCTGATACCTGGTGTAAAGTGGCGTAGCCATCGCACTAAAATATTTGTAGTAAAATTACATTCGCACTCTGATAAACTTGATCAATGTCAATTTTGGCTATTTGGCCCTTTGTTATGATTTCAACAGGCAAAACATTCAGGTAGAAAATAATTGAAAGCTGAATCTCCATTCGATTGTCTCAAGCCCGAAGCCATCGCTGCACTGGCTGAAGACATCACCTATGCCAAGGCTACCAAGCCGGCATACAAGGTCATTCCACTGGCCATCACCGCAGGCGCTTTCATCGCCATCGCATTTATCTTCTACATCACAGTGACTACCGGAACCGGCTCCATGCCTTGGGGTATGGCCAAGTTGGTGGGCGGTCTCTGCTTCTCTCTCGGACTTATTCTCTGTGTGCTGCTCGGTGCCGAGCTGTTCACCTCCACCACCCTGACGCTGGTGGCCAAGGCTGCCAATCGCATCAGCTGGGCTCAGCTGCTCAAGAACTGGGGTCTGGTCTACTTCGGCAACCTGATTGGCGGTCTGCTGATGGTGGCGCTGATCATCGTTTCTGCCGAGTACACGGCCGCAGACGGTCAGTGGGGTCTCAATGCCCTCAAAGTGGCCCAACACAAAATTCACCACACCTTCTTTGAAGCGGTGGCGCTGGGTATCCTCTGTAACCTGATGGTATGTCTTGCTGCCTGGATGGCCTTTGGTGCCCGCAGCGCGACTGACAAGGTAGTGGTTATGCTGCTGCCGGTTGCCATGTTCGTTGCATCAGGTTTCGAGCACAGCATCGCAAACATGTTTATGATTCCGGTTGGTATCGCTATCCACAGCGTGGCTAGTCCGGAATTTTGGCAGGCCATCGGCCAGGATCCGGCAACCTTTGCTGACCTGACCGTATCCAACTTCGTCCTACACAACCTCATCCCCGTGACCATCGGCAATATCATCGGTGGTGGCGTGATGGTTGGTCTGACTTACTGGTTTATCTTCCGTCGTCATCATTAAGGATGATTGCGGGATACTACATCAATACCGTGTGAGGTAATGAAAAATGGCAGAACTTAACGAACAGTTCCAAAAAGCATGGGAAGGCTTCGCGGCCGGTGAATGGCAGACCTCTGTCAACACCCGTGACTTCATCCAGAAGAACTACACCCCGTATGAAGGTGACGAGTCCTTCCTGGCTGGCGCGACCGAAGCGACCACCAAGCTGTGGGACAAGGTCATGGAAGGGATCAAAATCGAGAACCGCACTCATGCGCCGGTTGATTTTGATACTGACCTGCCCTCCACCATTACCGCACACGATGCCGGTTATATCGATCAGAGCCTGGAGCAGATCGTTGGTCTGCAGACTGACAAGCCGCTGAAGCGCGCCATCATCGCCAACGGCGGTATCAAGATGGTTAAAACTTCTTGCGAAGTGTACGGTCGTCAACTGGACCCGATGGTCGAAAAGATCTTCACCGAATACCGCAAGACTCACAACCAGGGCGTGTTTGACGTTTACACCAAAGACATCCTGAACTGCCGTAAGTCTGGTGTTATCACCGGTCTGCCGGATGCCTACGGCCGTGGCCGTATCATCGGTGACTACCGTCGTGTTGCTCTGTACGGTGTTGACTTCCTGATGGCCGACAAACTGGCCCAGTTCAAGTCCCTGCAAGCTGACCTGGAAAACGGCGTCAACCTGGAAGCCACCATCCGTCTGCGCGAAGAGATCTCCGAGCAGCACCGTGCCCTGGCACAGATGAAGGTGATGGCTGCCAAGTACGGTTGCGATATCTCCGTACCGGCCAAGAACGCTAAAGAAGCCGTACAGTGGACCTACTTCGCCTACCTGGCGGCAGTCAAGTCCCAGAACGGTGCAGCCATGTCCTTCGGTCGTACCTCCAGCTTCCTGGATATCTACATCGAGCGTGACCTGCAAAAAGGCCTGATCACCGAGCAAGAAGCCCAGGAGCTGATGGACCACATGGTCATGAAGCTGCGTATGGTTCGCTTCCTGCGTACTCCGGAATACGATTCACTGTTCTCCGGCGACCCGATGTGGGCGACCGAGACCCTGGCTGGTATGGGCGTTGACGGCCGTACTCTGGTCACCAAGAACAGCTTCCGTATGCTGAACACCCTGTACACCATGGGCCCGTCCCCTGAGCCGAACCTGACCATCCTGTGGTCCGAGAAGCTGCCGGTCGGTTTCAAAAAGTACTGTGCCAAGGTATCCATCGAAACCTCTTCCGTTCAGTACGAGAACGACGATCTGATGCGTCCGGATTTCAACAACGATGACTACGCCATCGCTTGCTGTGTATCCCCGATGATCGTTGGTAAGCAGATGCAGTTCTTCGGTGCTCGTGCCAACCTGGCCAAGACCATGCTGTATGCAATCAACGGTGGTATGGACGAGAAGCTCAAGATCCAGGTCGGTCCGAAAACCGAGATGGTCAAGTCCGAGTACCTCGACTACAACGACGTAATGGATCGTCTGGACCACTTCATGGATTGGCTGGCCAAGCAATACGTTGCTGCGCTGAACATCATCCACTACATGCACGACAAGTACAGCTACGAAGCCTCTCTGATGGCGCTGCACGACCGTGACGTATATCGCACCATGGCGTGTGGTATCGCTGGTCTGTCTGTAGCGGCTGACTCCCTGTCTGCCATCAAGTACGCCAAGGTCAAGCCGATTCGTGACGAAGATGGCGTTGCCATCGACTTCGAAATCGAAGGCGAATACCCGCAGTTCGGTAACAACGACGCTCGCGTCGATGATATCGCCTGTGAGCTGGTTGAGACCTTCATGAAGAAGATTCAGAAGCTGAACACCTACCGTGGTGCTGTTGCTACCCAGTCTGTTCTGACCATCACCTCCAACGTGGTATATGGCAAGAAGACCGGTAACACCCCGGATGGTCGTCGTGCTGGTGCTCCGTTCGGCCCGGGTGCAAACCCGATGCACGGTCGTGACCAGAAAGGTGCTGTTGCTTCCCTGACTTCCGTAGCCAAGCTGCCGTTCGCTTACGCTAAAGATGGTATCTCCTATACCTTCTCCATCGTTCCGAACGCACTGGGTAAAGATATGGAAGCCCAGAAAGCCAACCTGGCTGGCCTGATGGACGGTTACTTCCACCACGAATCCAACGTAGAGGGTGGTCAGCACCTGAACGTTAACGTGATGAACCGTGAAATGCTGCTGGACGCCATGGAAAACCCGGAGAAATATCCGCAGTTGACCATCCGCGTATCCGGTTATGCCGTTCGCTTCAACTCTTTGACCAAAGAGCAACAGCAAGACGTCATCACTCGTACCTTCACCGCTTCTCTGTAATCGAGACGTAGTGAGCAAAAACCGGCGCCAAGGCGCCGGTTTTTTTATGCGTGCGATTCAGGGGGAGTAATCATCCCCTGTGAATCGCCCCCAGTTTCATCGCAACCACAACAGCTGTTACTGGGTATTTGAAGAGGATTAAGGGGAGGGGGTCACCAGGATTGACCTAGGTCCCGTTTGTAATGCGATTATGCTTTATTCGCGCTCTAGGGGGATAGGCGGTTGCTTTGCCTGCCATTGCATCAGTGTTGCTATGGCTCGTGGAACAGCTGATCAGGTTTAAGGGGTGAACAGAGGCGCCATCGCGGGTATCAAGCAATACCCATAAGCCTGTGACTATGGAATCATTCTCTGCCTCTGCCTCTGCCTCTGCCTCTGCCTCTGCCTCTGCCTCTCTCAATGCGCAGCTGGGAGGGGGTCTGGTTTAGCCAGCCAGATATGTGTGAAGCTACAAACCCTGCTTGCAGAAACAACAAGGGCTGCACATTGTGCAGCCCTTGCCTCTGGAGAATAGCGGGTTGAGCGTGTCAGCTGGCCCAGGTGATGATGTGATCGATCCATTCACCCGCCTGATCCTCGTGAATGACTTTGCCACGGACGGATTGACCAGCCTGATGCATCGCGGAACGACTGCCGGTCAGCAGAGGATGCCACTCTGGAAGAGCGTCACCTTCAGACAGCAGGCGATATGCGCAAGTTGAGGGGAGCCAGTCATATTCGGCGATCTTGTCATGGGTGATCTGCAGACAGTCAGGCTCTTTTTTGAAACGATTGGCGTAATCAGAGCACTGACAGGTCTTGGTGTTAAGCAAATTGCAGGCGACATTGGTGAAAACCAGTTCGTCGGTATCTTCATCGATCAGCTTGTTGAGGCAGCATTTTCCGCAACCATCGCAGAGGGATTCCCATTCGGACTCAGTCATCTGCTGCAGACTCTTGGTCTGCCAAAAGGGGGCTTGCATCATACCGCTCACTTATTACACCTGATAAAACGCGTGGTTATACCCCTTGTTACCCGGTATTTCAAGGAGAGGGTCACTCCGGTGGGCAAATTGTCGTGATCAGCTCAAATGAATGCAATGACTTTCAGCCTCATCATATTGCTCAAACGGGTTCGCTGGTGGGCAGGAAGTCCCGCAGGTTTGAATACTTGGGCTGCATGATTGTCCAGTTCAGGTTTTATTTTCTGCTTCTTTATCCGTTACATCTTTTGATGTTTGTCTGCTTGCAGCAAGCAGGGTCAAATGATCTCCGATGCCTACCGTCAGGCTGTTGCAAGCTTGTCTTTCAAATAAAGCCGCTGGTCACAAATTGTTTGCGCCCTTCTGTCACTGCGACCCGCGGGAGAGCCTGCGCAGGCGTTCGTTTTTTGTCTTAATGATTGAGATAGATATCTTGCTCTGAATAGGCCAGCAGAGGTGTGCCGAGGTTAGTCCGTTTCGCGCCAAAGAAGCGGGTGAGTACGCCAGATTGCTGTCCTAGTCGCTGCAGCTTGACGTGATCCAACTCGATCTGCTCGGGTAGCCAGGTAAATACGGCGGCGCAGTGACCATTGCCCAGACTGCGCTCCAGGGTTTGCTGCCAGTTCTTGATTTTGGGGCTATGTACCACCAGCACTCTCTTGGGATCGATACCTCGCTCTTCCAGACGGCTGACTGTGGGGCGTCCCGGCGGGGCGATCAACAAGATCCAGCCGGTATGAGCCTCCCCAAGCTTTGTCAGCTCGCTCAGAAACTGATCATCGGACTGGATAGTCACACCATAATGAGCCAACTCCGCTTTGCAGGCGGTTCTGGTTGGCCAGGGCTTGCTCATGACACGATTCATCGCAAAGGGCAGTGAGTGCAGGGGCTGGTTCATATATGGGGTTCCTGTATGAATATCCAAGCTGTATGTGTATACAGTAGTTCTATCCTGTGGCAGTGACAAGGTGTTTTTGCTGAAAAATGTGATGGTGTTGGCATGTGTCGTTAGTAAGGTTATGTTTTTAAACACTATTTAATATAAAGCTGGTTGGGTGTTTTTCGTACTATGGACAAACCTTGCGTAACCGCCCATGGTTATACAGGTCATTTACAGGAGCTGCCGCCATGGATATCAGTACCTTGCAACGTCTTGATGCCAACATCTTGCTGGGCATCATCAATGAGAAGCTAAGGCTTGAGTGTGACGGGTTGGAGGAGCTGCTGGCCTATTACGATATGAGTGAAGAGCAGTTGGCAGGACGTCTGGATCAGATTGGGTACCATTACGATCCATTGAGCAATCAGTTCAAAGCACATCTTTAAGGGTGCAATGATTGCTTCATATTTATACGGTAATTTTTCAGGCACATTGAAACCGGTTTCAATGTGCCGTCTTGCTGCCTATTTTCAGGGATTTTCAAGGCTTGGCAATCTCTGAAAACCTATTCATGCCAGAATATTTTTATTGTTTCATTAAGTTTATGATAATAAAGGGAATGTTTGTTTTTATGCGATCAATTAAAGGAAAGGGTTTTCAAGCTTTTCAGGCTGTTTTTATCGGTTAAAGTGTGACTTGCGTTAACTTTTAATTCTGCCGCTTTAGTTAGTATTCTCACGCCGGTACATATTTTGAGATAACAACAGCGCCGGTCCCGCAAGCGGGATAACAATTTTATTTGTAACGAAGGAATATGGTTTATGGCTACCAAGAAGAAGACAGACCAGGATCTCCAACTGGATAAAGATCAGCTCAAGGCGAGTATCGTGCGTCACCTGCGTTCTACCTTGGGAACAAGCGAACAGAAAGCCTCTCCCGAAGCGTGGTGGAAAGCCACTGCTGCGGCTGTCAATGAACAGGTGTACGAGCGCCTGACCCGCACTCAGCAGACTCATTTCAAGAAAGATACTCGTGCGATTCACTATCTCTCTGCTGAATTCCTGATGGGACGATTGACTTCCAACAACCTGCACAACCTCTCCCTCTACAAGACTTGCGAAGAGGCGCTGGGCGAACTCGGTCTGGAACTGACCGACCTGTGCGAACAAGAGCCGGACATGGCACTTGGCAACGGCGGCCTGGGTCGTCTGGCTGCCTGCTTTATCGACTCGCTGGCCACTCTGAACTATCCGGCGGTTGGTTACGGTATCCACTACGAACACGGTCTGTTCCGTCAGGAAATTCAGGATGGTCGCCAGATTGAGCGCCCAGACTCCTGGCGTGAATATGGCAACCCCTGGGAGATCTGCCGTCCCGAGTCAGTGCAAGAAGTGCCGCTCTATGGTTACGTCGAGACCGTGTTTGGTGACAATGGCGGCCTGAAGAAGGTATGGCACGCCGGTCGCAAGATTAAAGGGGTGCCTTGGGATATTCCGGTGGTCGGTTTTGGCGGTCACACCGTCAACATCCTGCGTTTGTGGGAATCCCGCGCCTCCGAGTTTTTCGACTGGGACGTGTTCAACGCCGGTGGTTACATCGACTCCCAGGCGGAGAAAGCCCAAGCCGAGACCATCTCCAAGGTGCTGTATCCGAACGATGAGACCGATGCAGGTAAAGAGCTGCGTCTGATCCAGCAGTACTTCTTCTGTGCTTGCTCCATCAAGGACATCATGCGCCGCTACAAGCGGGTCCATGGCAGTGACTTCAGCAACTTTGCCGCGCAAATTGCCATTCAGCTCAACGATACTCACCCGACTGTCGCCATCCCGGAACTGATGCGGGTGCTTGTTGACGAGGAAGATCTGAACTGGGATGCCGCTTGGGCTATCTGCTATCAGGTCTTCTCTTATACCAACCACACTCTGCTGCCGGAAGCGTTGGAGAAGTGGTCGGTCAGCCTGTTCGAGAAAGTACTGCCTCGCCATCTGGAGGTGATTTACGAGATCAACGCCCGCTTCCTGAACGAGTTGGTGGAGCCCAAGTGGCCGGGCAACGATGCCATCAAGGCCAAGCTCTCCATCATCGAAGAGGGAGCCGTGCGCAAGGTTCGCATGGGCAACCTGTGCGTGATCGGTTCGTCCAAAGTGAACGGTGTGGCCGAGATCCACTCCAAGCTGGTGAAGGAAGATCTCTTCCCCGAGTATGCCGAGCTGTGGCCGGAAAAAATGTGCAACGTGACCAACGGGGTAACCCCGCGTCGCTGGCTGCTGGCCTGCAACCCGGAGCTGGCGGGTCTCTACAACGAAGTGGTGGGCAAGGAGTGGCCGCTGCAACTGGACAAACTGCGTGGCGTGGTGAAGTTTGCCGACGACAAGGCGTTCCAGCAGCAGTTCATGACCATCAAGCGTCACAACAAAGAGAAGCTGGTCAAGGTCATCAAAGACGAAACCGGTATCGATGTCAGTGCCGAGGCGATCTTTGACGTTCAGATCAAGCGTCTGCACGAGTACAAGCGCCAGCAGCTGAACCTCATTCACATCATGGCACTCTATCGTCGTCTGCTGGCCAACCCGGACTATGACATGCATCCGCGCGTGTTTATCTTCGGCTCCAAAGCGGCGCCCGGTTACAAGCTGGCCAAAGACATCATCTATGCCATCAACAAGCTGGCGGATCGGGTCAATAACGATGCTCGTATCCAGGGCAAGCTGAAAGTGGTGTTCATGCCGAACTACCGCGTGAGTCTGGCCGAGAAGCTGATCCCGGCGGCAGATGTCTCCGAGCAGATCTCTACTGCAGGTTATGAAGCATCCGGTACCGGCAACATGAAGATGGCACTCAACGGTGCAATCACCATCGGGACGCTGGATGGAGCCAACATCGAGATCGCCGAAGAGGCGGGGGCCGAAAACTGTGCCATCTTCGGTCTGAACGTGGACGAAGTGAAGTCGCTGAAGGCGCGCGGTTATAATCCGTACGACTTCTACTATGCCAACTCCGAGCTCAAGGCCGTGCTGGACTGGTTTGATACCGACTACTTCACGCCGGGTCGTCCGGGTGAGCTGGCCTCCATCAAGCGCTCTTTGCTGGAAGGGGGAGACCCTTACCTGACCCTGGCGGACTTCCAGTCCTACTCGGATGCACACAAGCTGATCGATACCTGGTATCGGGATCCGGCACTGTGGGCGAAGAAGGCCATCATCAACTCGGCCACCATGGGCAAGTTCAACTCAGACCGTTCCATCCAAGACTATGTGGATCGGATCTGGGATCTGAAGGCCTGCAACATCGGCTAATTAGATGCAGAGATGAAAAAAACGCAATGAAGTGAATCCCACGTTAGCTGGCGAATGACATGGCCTGAGTTCGGTACTCTACCCGGCTCAGGCCGTATAGTTTGAACTGTAGTGATCAACTAAATCCGGACACTTGGTTATGAGGTATCCTGATTTTCACAGACAGTCCCGATTGTTACGATGAGACAATCGGGGGTGTTGAATAAAATCGAGAGAACACAATTCACCAGAGTTTCGGGCAGAGTCGGTTCGACTGGTGTTGGAGCAAGGCCTTGGCCAAGCTGAAGCCGCCAGAAGGTTGGGTATAGCCAAGGGCACACTGAGCAACTGGGTGGTCGCAGCCAAAGGAGGAAAGGATACACATCGGCCCGCGTTCTGTCGCCGAGCTGGATGCTGAAGTGACCCGGCTACGCAACGCTCTCGCACAAGTCAACATGGTGCGCTACATCATAAAAATGTATGGTCTGCTCCTTATCTGCAGGCTTCAACTGATTTCCAGAAGTCGTTTGCGTCAATGTATCCGGTCTGTCTGTGAGCCGTTTTCCGGCTCTGGCCTTGATGGGAGCCGCACGTCGTCGTCCTAATAAAGCTATCAGTCACAAGAGACTGCTTTTTTAGCCAGGCTGCAACGTCGTGGGGTAACGCTTCTGTCATCTGTTTTGGGCTCGCAAAACCGGGTATGAGTTCTATCTGTTAAACGGCTGAGCTTGCGTCAGGATACGGTTGGTAATCCCTGCCGGATGTCAGCACTTTCCAGCAAATTCGCATTATCTTGTTGGCCAGGGCGATAAGGACCACATGGTGGTGATGGCGAGAACAGCTCAGGCTGCTTGATCCGGGACTGTCCGATCTTGTCAGGACACCTCAGTGAATGGTGGCGGGGGTAGTGGCTACAGGCTTCATCGACGGCAAGCTCGAAGAATGAGACCGAATTGCATCCGAGCGATTACTGCGTTATAGCAAATGATAATCATTGTTGATTGTATTTGCTGTCTTGCCCTGCTTTTTGCCTCAAGCGGACGGTGCCATGGATTGAAAAGCGCAAGGAATAGCTCATGATGACGAGGCATTAGAGCACGGTGTACGGCGACGGATCTGAGAGGGAGACAAGGATGGGGAAGTGGCGCTGGAGAGGATACTTGCTGTTGCTTTGGTTGTGGTGTTGGCCGCTGTGGGGCGAGGTGAAGGTGATCCCGGTCTTCGAGGCGCAGGCGGCGGTGCAGACCCTCAAGGAGATCTATCCCCAGCTTGGGGTGAGTGCCATGGGTAACCAGCTGGTGCTGAGCGGGACGCCAGCCCAGCTGCAGGAGGCCGAAGCCACGCTGGCGCAGATCAACCAGCCACCGCAAAGCCTGCTTATCGAGTGGCGGGTCGATGGTGCCGCCAGCGGTCAGCAACTGGGGGGCTCAATCAGTCGCGACGAGGCCAAGCGGCAGTGGCTGCTCGATGGCAACGCCCGGCAGTACCAGCGTAGCCAGAACGACAGCTGGCAGGTGCGCGGGCTGTCGGGCCGTCCCGTGCTGCTGCAGATGGGCTCCTATCAGCCGGTGACTTTCTACCAATGGAACGGGGGGGCAGTGGTGGGGATGATGCCGCTGGTGAACGGCCTCTATGCCACGGCCACCTTGATTGGCGATCGGGTGCAGATTGCGTTGAGCAGCGAACAGGCGAGGCTGGATCAGGGCACCATCAATCGTGGGCAGAGTGCCACCGAGGTGAGCGGGGCCTCGGGCCAGTGGCTGACGGTGGGAGAGCTTTCGACCAGCTCAGCGGATCAAGGAAGCAGCCTCGGCACCCAGCTACAGGGAGGGCGAGGCAGCCAGAGCGAGCGCCAGACCCTGCAGATCCGGGTCACTCGTCAATAGGTGTCAGCCCCGTTAGTGGGGCTGGTCTGCGGCATATTCCCGTAGCTGGCGACTGCGCAGCAGATACCAGAGTGACCAGAGGCTGGCGACCAGCACCAGTGCGGTGGGCCAGCTGAACGACCACTTCTGCAGATTGAGGCTGTGCAACTGCATCAGCATACCGCTGACGGCAGAGCAGAGCAGCAGCAGCGGGCTGTGGCGTCGAAGTCTGGCGCGAATGCTCTGGGTCTGCTGATAGGTGCCTCCGCAGGCGAGCAACGCCAGGATGGCGGGCACATCGGTCAGCAGGCTGATGTAGAGGGTGATCTTGTCCGGATAGAAGAGGGTCAGGATCTCGCTGCCGCTCTCGCGGGTGACCCCTGCCATCAAAAAGAGCCAGACCGAGCGGGTCAGCAACAGGGCGATGGGCCAGAACCAGAGGGGCGGGCGCAACTGGCCGTGATCGTCATATCGGTGTTCGGGGTAGAGGGTCATGGTTGCCCGTTATCCACTTGAATTGAGTGATGGAAGGGATATGGGGCGACGAAGCGTCCTTTGCAAGGCGTTGGGCGTGGCGCAAATTAATCGGGGGGCCATGCCCCCCAATCGGTTTCTTCAGATATCGCAGCGCGCGTCGGCGGCGTTACAGCCAGCCTTTGCGCTTGAAGAAGAGCCCGGTGCCGAGCGATGACATCACCATCAGCACCAGTGACATGGGATAACCATACTCCCAGGCGAGCTCCGGCATGCGGCCGAAGTTCATGCCGTAGATACTGGCGATCAGGGTCGGCGGCAGGAAGATCACGGCGGCTACCGAGAAGATCTTGATCACCTTGTTCTGCTCCAGATTGGTCACCCCCATGGAGGCCTCCAGCTGGAAGTTGATCTTGTCGAACAGGAACTGGGTGTGGGGCAAGAGAGATTCCACGTCGTGCAGCATCTCGTCGATCCACTTGTTCTGCTCCAGGCTCATGCGCTGGCGCAGGCTGCGTTTGAGGAAACGCAGGGCGCGGCGGGTATCATGCAGGGAGAGACGGATCTGGCCGTTGGCCTCTTCCTGCGCCATCAACTCCTTGAGCATGGGGTTGATCTGATCCGGCTCGAAGATCTGATCGGCGGTGTTTTCCAAGGTCTTGTAACCATCTTCGATAAGGTCGGAGAGGTACTCCACCTTGAGGTTCTGCACCTCCAGCAGGATGTCGAGGGCATCCTCCACTTCCAGCCGATCCTGGCGCATATAGTGGCGCAGCAGGCGCACCAGCCCGATGTCATCTTCGCGAATGCTGATCAGCAGGTTGTTGCGCAGGGTAAAGGAGACGTGGACACCCTTGGTGTCACGACCGATCCGCTGGGGAAACAGGGAGTGAATGTGCAGACCATCGGTATCCCAGTAAAAACGGGCGGATGCTTCGATGTCGTCGAGCTCTTCCTTGTCGGGGACCTCTTCCAGGAACAGGCCCGTCAACCATTCTCGCTCTGCCGTGTCCGGCTTGTAGGCATCCAGCCAGACCGTGTTGTCAGGTACTATGTCGTCAGGCCCGAGCGTGACTATGTCCAGCACCTTGTTGTTGAGAATGTAGGCGGTGATCATCTGTCCCCCCTTAAAAAGTCATGGGTAATCAGGGATGGTTGCACAGGTCATGCGGCCTTAGATCGCTGCAGAAGGCGATCCCGTGGATAAGCAGATCGGGCCGATGGAAAACCTGAATGCGGCGAACTATACAGGGGCGGGCCGCGCTTGTCAGGGGCTATTCATCAGGGATTCAGCCTGTTTGTTCAAAAAAACAGCGAGGTCGGATCACCTGAGCAGCTATACGGGGTAGAACCCAGCCTTTGGCTGGGGGAGGGCTAGCTGGGGCTGCTTGTTGCCGCTGCCCCGCTTCATCACATATTCGGATAATTGGGCCCAGAGCCCCCTTGTGGCGGTGTCCAGATAATGTTTTGACTGGGGTCCTTGATATCGCAGGTTTTGCAGTGGATGCAGTTGGCGGCGTTGATCTGCAGTTTGGCCGCGCCTTCCATTTCAAGCACTTCAAACACCCCGGCCGGGCAGTAGCGTTGGGCGGGTTCAGCCCAGGTGGGCAGATTGACCTCGACCGGAATGCGCTCGTCCTGCAGCTTGAGGTGGCAAGGCTGATCCTCGTCGTGACTGGTGTTGGCCAGATACACAGACGAGAGTTTGTCAAAGCTCAGCTTGCCATCGGGTTTGGGATAATGGATGGGCTCGCAGCGGCTGGCCACGCGCAGCTGACGGTAGTCGTGAGCCTTATCGAACAGCTTGAAGGGCGAGTTTGCGCCAAACAGCCGTTGCTCCAGCCAGTTGAAGGCACCGCCCAACCAGGGACCGTAGCGGTGAAGCGCCGCGCCGAAGTTGCGCGCCGCCTTGAGTTCGCGGGCCAGCCAGCTCTGGTGCAGCTCGTCACCATACTGGGCCAGATCCCGGCCTCCCTCATCGCCCCCCCGCAGCTCCATCGCGACGGTTTTTGCCGCCACCATGCCGGACTTCATGGCGGTGTGGATCCCCTTGATGCGGGAAAAGTCGAGAGTGCCCGCATCACAACCGATCAGCAGGCCGCCCGGGAAGTGCATACGGGGCAGGGCGTGCCAGCCCCCCTTGGTGATGGCGCGGGCGCCATAGCTGATGCGCTCCCCACCTTGCAACACGCCGGCGATAAGCGGGTGATGCTTGAGGCGCTGGAATTCGTCGAACGGGCTGAGCCAGGGATTCTGGTAGTTGAGATCGACAATCAGCCCGACCGCCACCTGATCCCCCTCCATGTGATAGAGATAGAAGCCACCGTGGCTATTGCCGCCCCCCTGCTTGCCAAGGGGCCAGCCACTGCCGTGCAGCACCTGTCCCGGGTTGCCCCGACCTGCTGGCAGTTGCCACAGCTCCTTGAAGCCGATGGCATAGTGCTGGGGCTGGGCAGGGCTTGTCAGATTGAATGTGGCGATCAGCTGCTTGCCGAGATGACCGCGGGCCCCTTCGGCAAAGAGGGTGTAGCGGCCGAGCAGCGCCATGCCGGGCACATGATCAGCTTTTGGATTGCCCGCCCGATCCAGCCCCAGATCGCCGGTGATCACCCCCTTGACCCGACCCGCTTCCATGATAAGTTCGCTGGCGGTAAACCCCGGGTATATTTCGACTCCCAGTTTTTCCGCCTGTTGGCCAAGCCAGCGGCAGAGATTGCCTAGGCTGACGATGTGACAGCCCTCATTGTGCATCCGGGGTGGCACCGCCCAGGCGGGGAGTTGCAGGGAGCGTTGCTCGCTTTGCAGCAGATGAACCTGATCGTCGCTGACCGGCACGCCGAGCGGCGCTTGCTGCCAGCCATCCGGCAGCAGCTCTTCCAAGGCGACGGGATCAAACAGGGCGCCGGAGAGCAGATGGGCGCCAATTTCGGCCCCCTTCTCCAGCAGACAGACAGAGAGAGTGGCATCCTGCTGTTTCAGGGCGATGGCTGCACTGAGCCCCGCCGGACCGCCGCCGACGATGACGACATCAAATTCCATTGCTTCCCGTTCCATCTTGCCTCTGCGCTCTGGTTGGCCTAGGGTAATGCTGGTAGTTTACGTAAACGTAAAGCAGTTGTAAGCAAAGCTGAGCAAGAAAAAGCAAAAAATCAGGGAAGAGCGTACTGCAACATACGCAGAGGCACACTAATGAATTCAATCCAAAGAGACGAGGCATGACCCCATGAAGCTGCTGGTCGCAATCAAACGGGTAGTCGACTACAACGTCAAGATCCGGGTGAAGGGAGACGGCTCCGACGTGGAGCTCGCCAATGTGAAGATGGGGATCAACCCCTTTTGTGAAATTGCGGTGGAGGAGGGGGTCAGGCTGCGGGAAGCCGGGGTTGCCAGCGAACTGGTGGTGGTGACCTTTGGCCCTGACGCTGCCGCCGAGCAACTGCGCCATGGGCTGGCGCTGGGGGCTGATCGGGCGCTGCACTATATAACCGGTGAGAGTGTCACCGATGAGACGCTCACCCCGCTGACTGTCGCCCGCGCCTTGCACAAGGTGTGTGAGCAGGAGCTGCCGGATCTGGTGCTGCTCGGCAAGCAGTCCATCGATTCAGACAACAATCAGGTGGCCCAGATGCTGGCTGCCCTCAATGATTGGCCGCTGGCGACCTGCGCGTCCGCCCTCAAGGTGGAAGCGGGAGAACTGCTGGTGACTCGCGAAATCGACGGTGGCCTCGAGACCCTGGGCATGCCGTTGCCTGCGGTGGTAAGCGCCGATCTGCGTTTGAATGAACCGCGTTTTGCCTCGCTGCCGAACATCATGAAGGCCAAGCGCAAGCCGCTTGATAGCGCTCCGTTCTCGACACTCGCCGTTGAGGTGGCCAACCAGACCCGTTTGCTCGGGGTGATGGCGCCGCCAGCCCGCAGCGCCGGGATCAAGGTGGGCTCGGTGGACGAGCTGGTGGACAAACTCAAACACGAAGCGAAGGTGCTGCCATGAGCGTGCTGATCATTGCCGAACATCATCAGGGCCATCTGGCCGACAATGTGGCACAACTGGTCACCGCCGCCGGATCCATCGGCGGTCAGGTTGACCTGCTGTTGCTCGGGCAGGGGCTGACCGAGGCGGGTGAACAGGCGGCTGCCATTGGCGGTGTCGACAAGGTGTTGCTTGCCGAACATCCCCGCTTGGCCGACGGGCTGCTGGATGGGGTGGACAAGCTGCTGGCCAGCTGGTGCGAAGGTTACAACCACTGCCTGATGGCGGCGAGTGCCATGGGCAAGGCGCTGCTGCCACAGGTGGCGGCTCGCCTCGGGGTGGAGATGCTCTCCGAGGTGACGGCTATCGAGAGCAGCGACACCTTCCTGCGCCCCATCTATGCGGGCAATGCCATTGCCAGAGTGGCAAGCTCGGCGCCCGTCAAAGTGATGACGGTGCGGGCCACCGCGTTTGCCAAGGCGGCGACGGGCGGGCAGGCTCTCATCGAACGCTTGGCCGTGCCCGAATTCGTTGGCCGTACCCGGCTGGTCGAGCGCCGCGCGGTGCGCTCCAGCAGGCCCGAACTGACCGCCGCCCGGGTGGTGGTCTCCGGTGGCCGGGCACTGGGCTCCAAGGCGCAGTTTGCTTTGATAGAAGCGCTGGCCGACAAGCTGGGCGGTGCCGTGGGGGCATCGCGAGCCGCCGTTGATGCGGGATATGTCGCCAACGATCTGCAAGTGGGGCAGACCGGCAAGGTGGTGGCGCCCGAGCTCTATATCGCGGTCGGTATTTCGGGCGCCATCCAGCATCTGGCGGGGATGAAGGAGTCGAAGGTGATTGTGGCCATCAACAAGGACAGCGATGCCCCCATCTTTCAGGTGGCGGACTACGGGCTGGTGGGGGATCTCTTCACTCTGCTGCCGGAGCTCACCGCCAAACTGTAAATTTGTCAGAAATGGCTGAGCTGTGGTCGTTTATGCGCTCTGCCCGCCATTTCTGTGCATGTTCCCTGCAAGCCCTGACCCGTTCAGGGCTTTTTCTACTGCAAGGGGGATGCAGAGTGACGGTAAAAGGTTGAGCCAGCTCCCAAAAAGCCTTTGATCCGCTGGCTGCTCTTGTGTAAAACCTGACAAGTCATCGATTACTCTCATCCACTCACGGAAAGCGTCATGAGCAAACAGATTTACAACTTCTGCGCCGGCCCCGCCATGCTGCCGGTTGAAGTCATGGAGCGCGCCCAGCGCGAATTTTGTAATTTTCAGGGGCTGGGAGCCTCGGTCATGGAGCTTTCCCATCGCGGCAAGCCCTACATGGCGGTTGCCGAGAAGGCTGAAGCGGATCTGCGCGAGCTGCTGGCGGTACCGGACAACTACAAGGTGCTCTTCATGCACGGCGGCGGCCGCGGTCAGTTCTCCGCCGTGCCCATGAACCTGCTGGGCGGGGCCAACAAGAAAGCGGACTTTCTGCTGACCGGTGTCTGGTCCCAGAGCGCGGTGGATGAAGCCAAAAAGTATGGCGATATCCAGACCTTCCAGGGGGTTGCCAAGAACGAGCAGGGGAGCTCTCACCTGCTGCCGACGCCGGCGTTTCGCACCGATGCGGCCTATGTTCACTACTGCCCGAACGAAACCATTGACGGCATCGAGATGTTCGACATCCCGGCCACCGGCGAGGTGCCGCTGGTGGCAGATCTCTCTTCCACCATTCTCTCCCGTCCTCTCGACGTGAGCCGCTTCGGCATCATCTATGCTGGCGCTCAGAAAAATATCGGGCCGTCCGGGCTCGCCATCGCCATCGTGCGCGATGATCTGCTGGATCAGGCGAGAGCCGATGTCCCCTCGATTTTTGACTACAAGCTCACCGCCAAGAACGACTCTATGTTCAACACGCCGCCCACCTACGCCTGGTATCTGGCCGGTCTGGTGTTCGAGTGGCTGAAAGAACAGGGTGGCCTCGAGGCGATGGAAGCGCGCAACAAGGAGAAGGCCGACTTCCTCTATGACTATCTCGATCAGTCGAGCTTCTATGGCAATCAGGTGGATGTCAGCTGCCGTTCGCGGATGAACATCCCGTTCCAGCTGAAAAATGCCGAGCTGGACAAGCAGTTCCTGGCCGAATCGGAAGCCGCTGGCCTGCTGGCCCTCAAAGGACACCGCATTGTCGGTGGCATGCGTGCCAGCATCTACAACGCCATGCCGCTGGAGGGAGTGAAGGCCTTGGTGAGCTTTATGGATGGCTTTGCCAAGCGCCACGGCTGAGAAGAGAGTACTCACATGCTTGCTGGCGGCCTCTCGTAACAACTCGTGAGCCGCTTCCAGCTATTGCAGTGATTCAAGACGCCGGGGATACCCCGGCGTCTTTTTTTCAACAGAACCAGCGCGCTGGCGTTTGCCGTGCGATTTCCCCTGAAAGTGCCCTTGCCGAGCGGGACGCAGGCTGTTAACGTCCGGACAGGCGTTTATTTTTGAGATAGCACAGGAAGTCTATGAATTCGTTGCGTTTGGAACCCATTTCTCGTGTGGCCGGTGAGGTCAATCTGCCCGGCTCCAAGAGTGTCTCTAACCGTGCGCTGCTGTTGGCGGCGCTGGCTCGTGGCACCACCCGTCTGACCAACCTGCTCGACAGCGATGACATTCGTCATATGCTGGCTGCGCTGACCCAGCTCGGGGTCAAGTACAAGCTCTCTGCCGACAAGACCGAGTGTACCGTGCAGGGTCTGGGTCGCAGCTTCGCGGTGAAAGAGCCGGTCAATCTGTTCCTCGGCAACGCCGGTACCGCCATGCGACCGCTCTGCGCCGCCCTGTGCCTAGGCTCCGGTGAATACACCCTGGGCGGTGAGCCGCGCATGGAAGAGCGTCCCATCGGCCATTTGGTGGATGCCCTGCGTGAAGCGGGTGCCCATATCCAGTACCTGAAACACGATGGTTATCCGCCGCTGGTGGTGGATGCCAAGGGGCTGTGGGGCGGCGATGTGCATGTCGACGGCTCCGTCTCCAGCCAGTTCCTGACCGCGTTTTTGATGGCGGCGCCGATGGCGGCCGGTGATACCCGGATCCACATCAAGGGGGAGCTGGTCTCCAAGCCTTACATCGACATCACTCTGCACATCATGAAGCAGTTCGGGGTGGTCATCGAGCACGACAACTACAAGCTGTTCTACATCAAGGGCAACCAGACCTACATCAGCCCGGGTGACTTTCTGGTGGAAGGTGATGCCTCCAGCGCCTCCTACTTCCTCGCGGCGGGTGCCATCAAGGGCAAGGTACGGGTCACCGGTATCGGCAAGCACAGCATTCAGGGTGATATTCACTTCGCCGATGTGCTGGAGAAGATGGGCGCGCGCATCACCTGGGGTGATGATTTCATCGAGGCCGAGCAGGCGCCGCTGCACGGAGTGGATATGGACATGAACCATATTCCCGATGCGGCCATGACCATCGCGGTTGCCGCGCTGTTTGCCGAGGGGCCGACCTCCATTCGCAATATCTACAACTGGCGGGTGAAGGAGACCGATCGTCTGCACGCCATGGCGACCGAGCTGCGCAAGCTGGGCGTCGAAGTGGAGGAGGGGCATGACTTTATCACCGTGACCCCGCCGACCCAGCTCAAGCATGCCGAGATCGATACCTACAACGATCACCGTATCGCCATGTGCTTCTCGCTGGTGGCGCTGTCGGATACACCGGTCACCATCAATGATCCCAAGTGCACGTCGAAGACCTTCCCGGATTACTTCGACAAGCTGGCCAGTATCAGCCAGCGTGGCTGATCACTGACAAACCCGTCATCACCGACGCTTCGGGCCCGCGCTGAGCGGGCCTTTTTGCCTTCCTCATCCGCACTTCTATTTCGCCTAGCATCATTTCAATAACTTGCAAGATTGATATATAAAATAGTTTTGTGATTGCTGTAATTTCCTATTTACACATGCCCTGTCGCGGGCTATGTTGAGATTTCCTAATCGCAGTCATCTAGCAGGAAGCCTTGTCATGCAGCATCAAACCGACGACGTTCGTATCAGTGAAATCAAAGAGTTATTACCCCCGGTTGCGGTGCTTGAGAAGTTTCCGGCTACCGAGGTGGCCTCGTCCACCGTTTTTGAATCCCGTCAGGCCATTCACAATATCCTGGCCGGCGAAGATGATCGTCTGCTGGTGGTGATTGGCCCTTGCTCCATCCACGATCCGGTTGCCGCGCTGGAGTATGGCAAGCGCCTCAAGGCGCTGCGCGACGAGCTGAAAGGTCAGCTGGAGATCGTGATGCGGGTCTACTTCGAAAAACCGCGCACCACAGTGGGTTGGAAGGGGCTGATCAACGATCCGTACCTCGACAATAGCTGCAAGATCAACGACGGTCTGCGCATTGGTCGCAAGCTGCTGCTCGATCTCAACGACATGGGGCTGCCGACAGCCTCCGAGTTCCTCGACATGATCACCCCGCAATATGTGGCGGATCTGATGAGCTGGGGCGCTATCGGTGCCCGTACTACCGAATCCCAGGTACACCGCGAGCTGGCCTCCGGTCTCTCCTGCCCGGTGGGCTTCAAGAACGGCACTGACGGCACCATCAAGGTTGCCATCGATGCCATTGGCGCTGCCAGTGCGCCGCACCACTTCCTGTCGGTCACCAAATACGGTCACTCCGCCATCGTGGCGACCCGCGGCAACCCGGACTGTCACATCATTCTGCGTGGTGGTCGTGAGCCGAACTACAGCGAGGCTCATGTTGATGAGGTGGTGAAGGGGCTGGAGAAGGCCGGTTTGCCCCAGAAGGTGATGATCGACTTTAGTCATGCCAACAGCAGCAAGCAGTTCAAGAACCAGATGGTGGTGGCCGAGGATGTGGCTGGCCAACTGCGTGCCGGTAGCAAGGCGGTGTTTGGTGTGATGGTGGAGAGCCATCTGGTGGAAGGCCGTCAGGATCTGGTGGAAGGGTGTGAACTCACCGTCGGCCAGAGCATCACAGATGCCTGCATCGGTTGGGCTGATACCGAAGTGTTGCTGCGCAACCTGGCGGATGCCGTCGCAACCCGTAACGCCCGTTAAAGCTATCCTAGCGGCGCTGTTAATCGTCAACGCGCCGCTGGAACAGAAACCTGCCGTTCGGCCAAATCGAATCCATCAAGCAAAAGCGCGACCCTCGGGTCGCGCTTTTTCATTTGTGAAGCGGATTACCAACGGTAGGTTTTCAGCAGCGCCTCCAGTTTCTGACACTGCTCCACCAACTGAATGCTGGCGAGGTTGGCGGCGTGCGCCTGACCCAGGGTGTCGTTGGAGGTGTTGCGAATATTGCTCACCGAGCTGTCTACCTCATGGCAGACCCTGTCCTGTTCTTCGGCCGACTGGGCCATCTGGGCGTTGAGGTCGTTGATGCGGGCGATGCGCTCGATGATGTTCTGCATGGCTGCCAGGGTCGCTTCGGTCTTGCTGATGCTCTCATCGGCTTTGCTTTTTGCATCCCCGATCACCGTAACTGCGCTCTGGGCCTCTTTTTGCAGGGCGGCGATCATCTGGGAGATCTCCTCGCTGGCGGCGCGGCTGCGATTGGAGAGGGCCCGCACTTCATCGGCCACCACCGCAAAGCCACGGCCTTGCTCACCTGCCCGCGCCGCTTCAATCGCAGCGTTGAGGGCCAGCAGGTTGGTCTGATCGGCAATCCCCTTGATCACCTCGAGCACACCGTCAACAGCCAGGCAGCGGCTGTCGAGTTGCTGGATCACCTGATCCACCCGATCGATCTCTGCCGACATCTCGCCCATATCGGTGATGGAGTGCTGGGCGAGGCGGCTGGTGTCAGCAGCATCCTGATTGGTGAGGGCGGAGAGCTCGGCGCTGTGGCGGGCATGTTCGCGCACTTCGTGAGAGCTGGCGGCCAGCTCGCTGACGGCGGCGGCGACCTGGGTGGTCATCCCCTCTTGCTGGCGGGCCGAGTTTTCGGTCTGGGTCGCCACCTGACGGATCTGGTTTGACTCCTGATAGAGCTGGTGGGTTGCCCCTTCCACCTCCTGCAGGCTGTGGCGGAAGCCCTGCACCATATCATTGACGGCGCGTGTCATCTGGCCCAGTTCATCCCGGCTGTGATTGACCAGGGGGAGGGCGAGATCGCGCTCTTTGGCCATCCGGATCATGGTGAGCTGCAGCTGGCGCAGGGGGTGTTTCACGTAGCGTTGCAATACCCACCAGAGCAAGCCGAAGCCGAGACTGAAGACGGCGGCCAGGCTGCCGCTCAGGATCAGGTTGTTGTGGCGGATCTCGCCGAAGGTGTGGCTGAGGTCATAACTGATCCGGACTGCCCCCATCACGGTCCCCTCATTGACCTGGTGACAGGTGAGGCACTGGGTGCCGCGATACTCCTTGTAGGCTTTGAACGGTTTGATCAGGGTGAGCCGGTTGCCCTGCTGCTCCAGAATGGCTTCGCCCTGATTGATGGCTCGCTCATCGAGGGGATCCTGCACTTTCTGATCCGGGTGACCCGGGCCAAACAGGTTGCTTACTGCTGGTGCGCGCACCAGACGGGCCTCAACGATACCCGCTTCACTCTTGAGTTTGGTCTGCACTATCTGCCGGTTGGCCATGCCACCTGTCATCATCAGCACGTTCACCTGATCCATATAGGTGTTGGCCATGCTCTCAACTTTCTCCTCAGCCAGCCGGATGGCGAGATCCCGTTGCAGCCAGGCGGAGAGTTCGAAACAGAGGCCAAAGGTGGTGCTGATGACCAGCGCAAGAGGGAGGAATATTTTCCAGTTCAAGGAGAGGTTATGCATTTTGGGCAAGTTCCATGCGCTTGGTGTTGTTATGTGATCCCGTATCATCTTGATCGTAGACGAAGAAACGGTGGGAGATGGTTCTCTATCGGCACACGATAACCACTCTTGAGTAAATAATCTGTTAAGCAGATCGGTAATGCAGGTTGCCAAAATGCCTTTCGGGAGGGGGGCTGCTCCTCGGGTTGATCCAGAACAAATTGCCAGTAACGATAATCGTTATCATTGTCATTATTTGCTGATAATAGTGACCATCATGAATCTGACCCCTTCCATGACCGGTATTGCCACGCCGGATCCCCTCAAGTTTGCTTTTAGCGCCAAGACCTCGGCTCACGCCAGTCGGGGAGGGATGCGCCCCTTCCCGCTGGATGAGGCTGGCTGGCAGAGCTGGTGGCAGCGAGAGAGTGAAGCTGAGGAGCGCGCCCTCTACATCCACATTCCGTTTTGCCGAAAGCGCTGCAGCTTCTGCAATTTCTTTGAAAATGGCGCCAATCCGGCGCGGATCAACCGCTATGTCAACGCCTTGTGCGCCTCCCTTGCGCAGGCGGCTGACACCCCGCTGGCGCAGAGCATGCCATTTTCAGCCGTCTATGTGGGGGGCGGTACGCCGACCGACATGAGCGCCGACGAGCTGGCCATGCTGGCCGCCGTGATCCGCCGTTTTCCGCTGGCGGCGGATGCCGAGGTGACGCTGGAGGGACGCCTCAACGGCTTTGATGATGAGAAATGGCAGGTGGCGTTGGCGGGGGGCTTCAACCGTTTCTCATTCGGGGTGCAGAGCTTTGATACCCGGGTGCGTCAGCAGGCGGCCCGTTTCGATGACAGGGAGACCTTGCTGACCCGTCTGGGTGAGCTGACCCGGGATGATGCGGCTGTGATCGTGGCGGATCTCATCTTTGGTCTGCCCGGTCAGGATGATGCCGTGTGGCAGCAGGATATCCGCGATGTGATGGCAAGCGGTGTACACGGGGTCGATCTCTACCAGCTCATCGCCATGCAGGGCACCAATCTGGAGCGGGCGCAGGAGAAGGGCACCCTGGATTGGCTCGCCGATGGCCAGCAGCGGGCGGCCATGTATGCCTATGGCGGGGCGCAACTGGAAGCTCACGGCTGGGAGCGTCTCTCTTGCAGTCACTGGCGGCGCAGCCCGGCCGAGCAGAGTCGTTATAACCAGATGGCCAAGCGCGGTGCCGAGATCCTCCCCTTTGGTGCCGGTGCGGGGGGCAACATTCTTGGTCACGGTTTGATGTATGGGCGGGATCTGGCCCCCTGGCATGACGCGATGGCCAGTGGCAAGCGGGCGCCCGGGATGGTGATGGGACGCAATCCCAATGCAAGGATGGACGGTCTGCTGCGTGGTGCCCTCGACAGCGGTGTGCTGGCACTGGATCGTCTGCCAGCGCCTTTGCTGACCCATCTGATGCCGCTTTTTGCCGCCTGGCAGCAGCACGGGCTGGCCGAGGTCGAGAATGCACGGTTGCAACTCACCCTCGCCGGACGCTTCTGGAACGTCAATATGCAGGCTGGCTTGTTCGAGTTATTGCAGCTCAATCCGCTCGATGGTTCAGCGCCGCCCAGCCATGGTACTGCCGCGGTACGCCATTCGCTGGTTTGAGCCCGAGCTGAGCATTGGCACGGAGCACTTGCACGACTCCGTGCGATCCATAACGAAAGAGGGAGCCTTGCAGGCTCCCTCTTTTGGCTTGGCAGTTAGCGTCGCGCGAGCTTACTCGTCGCTGCTCTCCTGATAGCTGTCGCGCATTGCTTTGGGCAAGCGGCGCATCGGCGCAAAGCCGATATCCTCGCCCACTACTTCCCGCTTGCGGGACTTGTTTTGAGAAGACTGGGCGGGATTTTTGCTGGCGTCACCCTTGGCTTTGCCCTTGCCCGCGGCTGGCTTGCCCTTGGCATTGCTGCTCTTGGCGTTGGCATGACCGCGAGCCCGAGGCGGGTTCTGCACCGGCTTGCTGCCCGGCAGAGTCTGGCGACTCGGCTTGCCGCTTGGCTCATACCCTTCCAGGATCTCCACGGTCAGGGATTGGCCGATCAGGGCTTCGATCGCCTTGAGCTGACCCAGCTCGTCCTGACTGACCAGCGAGATGGCCTCGCCGCCACGACCGGCGCGGCCGGTACGGCCGATACGGTGGATGTAATCCTCCGCCATCTGGGGCAGTTCAAAGTTGATCACGTAGGGCAGTTGATCGATGTCCAGACCGCGGGCGGCGATATCGGTCGCTACCAGCACCCGCACCTCGCCACTGCGAAAATCGGCCAGCGCCCGGTTGCGGGCACCCTGGCTCTTGTCACCATGGATCGCCACGGTATTGAGACCATCTTTTTGCATCTGCTGGGCGAGGCGGTCGGCGATCTGCTTGGTGCGAACAAACACCAGCACCCGCTGCCAGTTGCCACGGCCAATCATGTGGGAGAGCAGCTCGCGGCGGCGTTCCCGATCCACCTGAATGATGCGTTGGGTTACCTGCTCGGCAGCAGTATTGCTGGGGTCAACCTCGATCAGGGTGGGGTCGTTCAGCAGATCATCGGCCAGCGCCTTGATGTCGTTTGAGAAGGTGGCAGAGAAGAGCAGGGTTTGCCGCTCTGCAGGCAGCGCCTTCATTATGCGGCGGATGTCGACGATAAAGCCCATGTCGAGCATGCGATCCGCTTCATCCAGCACCAGCACTTCCAGCTGGCTCAGGGTCAGGGCGCCCTGGGTCAGCAGATCCAGCAGACGGCCCGGGGTGGCGACCAGAATGTCCACCCCCAGCTTGATGGCGTCCAGATTGGGCTTGATGCTGACACCGCCATAGGCGATCAGAGTCTTGAACGGCAGGTGGTGGGCATACTTGATGATGCTCTCGCCCACCTGGGCTGCCAGTTCGCGGGTCGGGGTCAGTACCAGTGCGCGTACCTGACGACGGCCACGACCGTGGTTGGCCAGCAGACGCTGCAACATCGGCAGGGTGAAACCGGCCGTTTTGCCTGTGCCTGTCTGAGCGCCGCCGAGCACATCCTGACCGGCCAGAATGGCCGGAATCGCTTGCTGCTGGATGGGGGTTGGCTGTTCGTAACCCAGCTCCTTGACGGCCCGCAGAATATGCGGAGACAGACCCAGTTCGTTGAATGACATGTTCGAGAGAAACTCCTGAGATGAGCCTTTGGCTCAACGGGCAGCCAGCATGTTGGGGCCAGCCACGATATGGAAAAGATAGTGGGGCCGTAATATAGCAAAAGAGCGGCCGCTGCGCAGTAGCTGTCGCACCGGCCGCCACACAATCGTTCAACGCAGTGGCGTAAAACGGTGCGGGAGCATCAGAGCATCTCGTGGATCTGCTCGGCCAGACTCTCCGGTTTGGCCTGGGGGGCAAAGCGCTCCACCACGTTGCCATCGCGGTCGATCAGGAACTTGGTGAAGTTCCATTTGACGTTTTCCAGCCCAAGAAAGCCCGGTTTCTGTTGCTTGAGCCACTGATAGAAGGGGTGGGCATGCTCACCGTTGACATCGCACTTGGCCATGATGGGGAAGGTGACCGGATAGTCGAGGGAGCAGAAGCGGGCGATCTCGTCCGCATCCCCCGGCTCCTGCTGACCGAACTGGTTGCAGGGGAAGCCTAAAATCACCAGCCCCTTGTGGCCTAGCTCCCGATAGAGCGTTTCCAGCCCTTCATATTGGGGAGTAAAGCCGCAGCGACTGGCCACATTGACCACCAGCACCACCTTGCCCGCCAGTTGAGTCAGCGGGTAGGGGGTACCATCCAGTCGTTGCAAAGTGAGATCGGGCAGAGGCATAAGAAGATCCTTTCGTGGGTGATGCGCGGGTTGTGCCGTGAGTGGTTCGGTCGGTGACAGAGACAAGCGCCGGATGAACAGCAACATGGCGATGCGGCTACGGTATCGGTTGGCTCTTGGCACCGCAAGGAGGCCGCGGCGCCTCCTCATCCCGATTGCAAGGGCCATCACAGTTTCGACAGCCAATACGCTCTTTGGCAGGGCGGGATCACAACTGGCGACAAAAATGCGGGGCGGCGGGCAGCAACTCGCGTATTGATGTTGGGACTTCTCAAGAGAAGCAAACCGGTTTGTGACTTTGCCGGTAAGTCGCTACAAAGCGCCCTCTTTCCACTCATTGTGAGCCAATCTTGGACTATCAAGCTGCCATGGATGCCATTTACACCCGGGGATGGGTGATAGTGGATGATTTTTTGACCGCCGCCGAGGTGGATGCCCTCAAAGCCTGTTTGCCAGGCGAATGGCAACCGGCCGGGATCGGCCGTGACGCCCTGCACCATGGCAATCCCGATATTCGCCGTGACCAGATCCACTGGCTGGAGCCCTCCCTCGGTGCGCCGGTGGCTGACTACCTCGCCCGGATGGAGTCCCTGCGTCTTGCCGCCAACCGGATGCTGATGCTGGGATTGTTCGACTACGAGGCACACTTCGCCCGCTATCGCAGCGGGGATTTTTACGCCACCCATCGGGATGCCTTTGCCGGTCGCTCCAACCGCCGTCTTACCACCGTATTTTACCTCAACAACGACTGGCTGCCCGAAGCGGGTGGAGTGCTGCGCATGTATGACGACAAGGAGCAGTTTCTGATGGATGTCAGCCCCAAGGGGGGGCGGCTGGTCATGTTTCTCTCCGAGGAGTTTCCCCACGAGGTACTGCCTGCCAATCGCGAGCGCTACAGTATTGCCGGCTGGTTTCGGGTCAATGGCAACGGCATGGGAAGGGTCGATCCCCCGCGCTGAGGGGCAATGTGTCCCGATTTTGACACAGGAGAGACTTTTCACTGCAAGAAGTGGGGTCATGGGTCTCCCATCAGCTGACAAGGGTTGATCTCCCTTGCTACACTGGCGCGCACTTATGTTCGTATCTGGCTTCGTCCGGTTTTTATGGTGGTTGGCTTATCAAATGGTCATGACGAGGCCGCTTTTCCCAAGGGATCACATCTAATGAAGAACATGCATGTCTTGCTGCTGTGCGGCGGCGGTGGCTCAGAGCACGAAGTTTCTCTGCGCAGCGCCAATTTCCTCGAGCAACAACTGGGCCTTCTGCCCGGTGTCGAAGTGACCCGCGTCGAGATGTTCGCCGATCGCTGGCTCAGTGCCGATGGCCGCGAGTGCAAGCTGGGGCTCGACAAGCTGCTTTCGTTCGACAGCGTGGCCCGTCCGGTGGATTACGTGGTGCCCTGCATCCACGGCTACCCGGGTGAGACCGGCGATCTGCAATCCTTCCTCGAACTGGCCGGATTGCCTTATCTCGGTTGCGATGCCGAGGCGAGCAAGATCTGCTTCAACAAGATCAGCACCAAGCTGTGGCTCTCCGCCATCGGCATTCCCAATACCCCGTACCTGTTCCTGACCGAGCAAAATGAGACGGCGCTGGCCGAGGCCAAAGCCGCGCTGGTCAAGTGGGGCAAGGTCTTTATCAAGGCGGCCTCCCAGGGCTCTTCCGTTGGCTGCTACTCCGCCAGCAACGAAGCGGACCTGGTAAAAGGTATTGCCGATGCCTTCGGTTACTCCGAACAGGTACTGATCGAGAAAGCGGTCAAGCCGCGCGAGCTGGAAGTGGCGGTTTACCAGTACGGTGACGAGCTGGTGGCGACCTATCCAGGCGAGATCTGCGTGCCGCAGGACAAGTTCTACACCTATGAAGAGAAGTACAGCAGTGCCAGCCATACCGAGACGGCACTGCGTGCCGAGGGGCTGACCGAGGCGCAGGCTGACGCTATTCACGAGTATGCCCTCAAGGCGTTCCGTCAGCTGAAACTGACCCATCTCTCGCGCATCGACTTCTTCCTGACCGAGGAGGGGGAGATCCTGCTGAATGAAATCAACACCTTCCCGGGCATGACCTCCATCTCCATGTTCCCGAAACTGCTGGAGCATCATGGTCACCGCTTCGCCGACTACCTTGAGCAGATCCTGCGCAAGGCCAGCTAAGCGCGCTCTCCCGCTCGCGGGATGAAGCAGAACCCAATAAAAATCCCCGCCAATTGGCGGGGATTTTTTTATGTCTTTATCAAGCGGGGCAGGCCAGCTTGAAGGGATAAACAGGCGGGGAGGGGATGACTCTTCCCCGCCTGTTGCTACCTGTGGGTGTTACCGGTGGTTAGCCGCGAGCCACCCGAAAGCGCACGCTGCGGGAGTGGCAGGGCGCCAGCTCGCCAAACTCGCCAGCGGCCAGTTCAAGGGGCAGGGGTTGCTCATCCATCCGCACCGCTTGCCAGTCGCTCAGGGTGTGTTCGCTGCTCACCTTGCCCCCTTCCAGTGCCGCTTGCTCGCTCGGGTTGTAGACCCGGATCACCAGCGCCTCTTCATCTTCGGCCTTTTTCAGGGCGCTCAGCACCGGACCGGAGGGATCCATGGTGAGCAGGCTGAAGTGGAGCGGGGTGGTGAAGCTCGCCTTGTTGAGCTTCATGGCATCGAACGGGATCTTGTTGTAGCAGCGCACCGGGGTGAGGTAGCTGCGCGCCGCCTGCATCACGTTGGCGCTGATGTGATCACCGGCAAACGCCAGCAGGCTGAAACGGCAGCTGAGCTTGCCGCGCACCTGGGAGTCCGGGGTCGGCAGCTTGATGCCGGAGGGGCGACCCGGGCGCAGCAGCAGCTCCTCTTTGCCGAGTACGCCTACCCCGCGTAGCAGGGTGAGCGCCAGGGTGTCGCACTGCTCGCCGATCACTTCAAACTCACGCAGACCGTCGCTCAGCACCGCCAGACCCTGCTTGCCATCTTGCAGGGCGACGAAGTTCATCAGCTGCCAGACCGGAATGGGGGCCTCTTTCCACCCTTCTGCTTCCCAGTTCGCCATGGCGCTGTCGCGGGTAGGGCGGGTGATGCAGCCAAACTGGTTGTCAGAGACCACAGTGTCGCTCGGGAAGGGGGTGGGGATCAGCACCCGCACTCTGTGATCATCGGCCTGATTGTCGAGCTCCAGTTCGATGTCGATGCGCGGACTCTGATGTGCAAGCGTGATGCGGCAGGTGACATCGAGGTGACCGCTGCACTGGCGGCTGGCCCGCTCGGCGAGGTTGGCTGGCACGGCCATGCGAAGTTTGAGCGTAGCGATGCTCTGCCACGCTTCATGGGTGATCTCACGGGTCACCGCAAACTCGGTGGAGTAACGCAGCCACTCGTCCCGCGATGGCGAGTAGTCATACTCGTCGCCATCATCGGAGCCCTCTTCCAGCATGAGTACCTGATCAAAGGTGGTGCCGCGCAGCTTGTCCAGGATCTGCAAGGTGCCGTTGTCGTTGAGGGCGATGCGGTAAAAATCGTTCTCCAGCAGCTCGCCGCGGGTGGTCACCGATTGCTCCAGTCCCGGCTGGTTGCCTTCGATATGGAGGGCGCAGTAGCCCATGGCCGGCAGGGGATGGCAGAGCTGGATGTCGTACTCCATAAAGGGGTCGTAGTTGCCGTAGTGCACGATCTGCCTGTCCACCAGTCCCGGGTCAATCTCGCGTCTGGCGCGGATGAAGTAGGGGACCGGCTGGCCCGCTTCATCGCGCAGGGCAAAGGATTGGGCGCGAATGCGGATGCTGGTATTGATCACCTCCTGACGGGGGAAAGGCATCAGGTTGAACAGGCAGAGCTTGTCAGCCACCTGCATGCCGTCTTCGCACAGCGCCACCGGCATGTTGTCGACAATCTTGCGCATGTAGAAGCGGATCAGGTTCTCGGCCATGTCGTCGGCCAGAATGAAGCGGGTCATCACCTCCTGATGCACCTTGTCGCTGCAGCAGCAGCCGATGCTGTCATGGGCGTGGTTCTTCATGATCTCCTTCCACATCTTCTCAAGCAGCCCGTGGTGGTACTCGAAGCCGAGTGCCCAGGCGATGCTTGCCAGCGGTTCGAGGATGTTGACGATCTTGTTCTCGATGGCGGCGTGAGCCAGCTTGATGTCCATCCGGGTGGAGGAGATGGTGCGGTGTACCCGCATGTATTTGCCGTCGTTGAACTCCCCCTTGAGGGTGGCCAGCTGGTCGCGGCACGCCTCGATGCGCTCGAAGACCTGCTCGAAGCGGCTCATGTGGAATTCACGCTGGGGGTAGATCTCGCGCAGCTTGTCGATGATGGCGAAGATGTTCTGCTGCAGCGGCATCTGATCGTGGCCGTTGGGCAGCAGGATATCCTTGGTCACCGAGGCCTTCTCCAGCACCTCGAAATAGGATTCGAGCCGCTTGCGCAGGCCAGCCTCATCTTCCGGCAGGTACTTGCCGATGGCGTAGCCGAGCGGCAGTACCTGGGCGGTCACCTCGCTGCCGTCGTTGCTCTGCCAGAGAAACTCGGTCTTGTCGGTACCGTGGCGCTCGGAGCAGCCGCGCCAGAACATGGCACGGTCAATCCCGAAGCCGTTGAAAATGTGGGGCAGTTGGGAGGACATGCCGAACGAGTCTGGCAGGTAACCGATCTTCATCGGCTCGCCAAGGCTCAGGCAGTCACGCATCCCGTAGAGCAGGTTGCGCAGGATGGACTCGCCGCTCACCTGCATGGTGTCGGTCTGGGTGTACCAGGGGCCGATGATGAGCTTGCCCGATTCCACCAGCGCCTTCACCCGAGCCTTGTTCTCGGGCTGGATGGCGAAGTAATCCTCCAGCACCGCAGTCTGGCCGTCGAGCACATAGAACTTGTAGTCTGGGTCGGATTCAAGCCGCGCCAGGATCTCTGCCATGTTGTTGACCAGCAGGATGCGGGACTCCTCGGTGGTAAAGTACCACTCCCGATCCCAGTGCATGTGCGGCGTGATGTGAACTCGTGAAACTGTCATGACAATGATCCTTTGCTGACGCACGGCGGCCCTTGCCTGCCGTGCGGAAAAATAGTCTGTTGAAAAAGCGGCTGTGAAGATGAGCCTTACTCTGCGGCGACCACCTGATAGGTGCCGCGCTGCATGGCGTGACGGCGCCAGCCGATCAGCACCACAGTGGAGATAAGGGTGCCCACCAGCGCCGCACCGAGCCAGACGGCGGCCGCCATCAGGGCGCCGTGGCCGCCATCGTGGAGCAGGAACAGGGAGAAGATGCCGGCCCCCGGGGTGGAGAGACCAATCCCCATGGCTCCCACCATGGCGCCGGTGACCACCGAGCCTGCGAGGAAGGAGCCGATCACCCGGATTGGATCTTCGATGGCCATCGGAATGGCGCCCTCGGTGATCCCTGCCAGCCCCAGCAGCCAGGTGGACTTGCCGGTCTCGATCTCGAAGGTCTGGAACAGGCGCGGCGCCAGCAGGGTGGAGAAGGTGACGGTAAAGGCCGAGACCATCTTGACCGCGCCGAAGATGGCGTAAGGGCCGTAGACCCCGTTGGCCATGGCGCCGAGGCAGAAGGCGTAGGCCGCCTTGTTGACCGGGCCACCCAAGTCAAACGAGCACATAAAGCCGAGCAGGGCGCCCAGTACCAGCGCATTGGTGCCGGAGAGGCCGTTGAGCCACTCGGTGAGGCTGTTGTTGAGCCAGGCTACCGGCTGGCCGATGACAAACAGCATCAGGCTGCCTGCCACCAGGGTGCCGATCACCGGATAGAGGTAAAAGGTGAGAAAGCCGTTGAAGTTGGGGCTAAGGCGCACATGCTGCTTGACCCAGCGCATCAGGTAACCGGCGATAAGACCGCCGACCACGCCGCCGAGGAAACCGGAGCCAATCATGTTGGCGGCCAGTCCCGCCGCAAAGCCCGGGCCAAGCGCCGGTTTGTCGGCCAGCGAATAGGCGGTATAGGCCGCCAGCACCGGCACCATCAGGGTGCCCAGCATGCCACCGCCGAGTTTTCGGTACATCCAGAGCCAGGAGTTCTCGGTGTCAAACAGATGTTGCAGGCCGAAGATCTGGGCCAGCAGCACAGAGACGGCGAGCACGGTACCGCCTGCCACGATCAGTGGCACGGCAAAGGAGATGCCGCTCAGCAGCGCCTGCTTGAGCTCGGTCTTGAGGCTCACCTTTTTGCCGGTCGGCGCGTCGCTCTGGCTGGGGTTTGGCGTCGGGGCGGTGCGACCGGCCTTGGCCGTTTCCAGCGCGTCATTCAGGATCCGCTCGGCATGGCGGATGGGCTCGGCCACCGGCGTCTCGATCCGGGGGATGCCAGCAAAACGCTCCTGCTCTTTGATTGCCACCTCGGCGGCGAAGATGCAAGCCACCGCAGCATCGAGCGCCTCTTGCGGCAGGCGATCCTCGATGCCGTTGGCACCCTGCTTTTCGACCAGTACCCGAATGCCCAGCTTGCGCCCCGCCTTTTCCAGATACTCGGCAGCCATATAGGTGTGGGCGATCCCCGCCGGGCAGGCGGTGACACAGACCACTGTAGGTTGATTTGTATTTGATTTGTCTTCTTTTTCTGGTTGCTTGCCACTATCCCCCTCACCATCAAGCAGTACCATCAGTTGCTCGGCACTTTGAGCCGCCAGCACCGCCTCGCGGGTATCGTCATCCACCAGGGCAGTGGTGAGGGTGGTGAGCAGTTGCATGTGGGTGGAGCTGTAGCCCGCCGCCGAAAATGAAAAAGAGTTACGGGGAAAATGAAAAGCTATCGGCCCAGTAGTTTATCAAACTTGGTGGCACCGGAATCACTGAGTTTGATAAGCAAGTTAAACCGGCATTAAACCTCTATCTCATAGGTCGGTAAATCCGGCGCCTCTCCTGCCAGCTCCCCTCCCCTGTAAAATGCCTTCTTGCCGATGGCTACCCCGGTGCCCCGTACTGTGACCGTTCCACCCGCCAACGCGGTGAGAGTGGTGGTCGTGGTGCCTACTGCTGTCACGGTACCAACCTGCAAGGGATCAGCGCCCGGTACCAGCTCAAGGAATCGCTTAAACAGGTTCATACAAATCGCTCCACACTCAGTTGCTGGCGCACCGTCATGGCCCTGTTCTGCAGCGCAGCAGAGACCCTGACGCCCCGGTTGTAACCCTTCCAACCGTCCACGGCGAGCAGCGCACCCGGCAGGATCAAGCCGGTATCAGCTGACAACGGCAGTTCAATGGTCTGGGTACGCTTGGGCATAGTCTTGGCCAGCCCCACCACACCCTGGGCACGGGCGGCCGTCACATCACACACCAACGGGTGGGTGATGGTCGGCGCTTGTTGCTCGCCAGCCGTACCCTGGCGCACCACCCGCGCACTGATGCCCTGGTGGCCACCGCTGACCCAGATCCCGTTGGCGGCATGACCCGGCTGGAAGTCACTGCCCAGGGTGGTAATGATGGCGCGGGGGATCGCCACATCGGCCTCTGCAGTATCGAGCTGCCACGGCACCGTTGGATAACGTGGTTTGATGACCAGATGACGGTTGCGCTGGTGTGGCAGCACAAAGCCACCGGCCGCCTCGGCCAGGTACCTGACCACCTCGATCGGGGTCTGGTTATCCAGGCTAAAGAACCCGGCAGGCACCAACCAGTCAGCCGCTTGCCAATCCAGCGTCCAACCCACCGGCAATACGGCCGCAGCCAGCTGGGCCATGGTCGCGGCTGCACGCTCACTCACCGCCTGCGCCAATACATGAGTCGGCGACAAGTAAGCGGTGCGAGAGCGTCCCGTCAGCGTTGCCGACTCACGGCCAAAGCTCTGGCTCGATTGCCAGCCATCACACACGCAGTCCCATTGCTGCCTATTGATATGGATGCTGACCTCTTCCTCATCGGTCAGCGCAGCCGCCGCGATACGGGGGATTTGAGCGCTGAACTGCCACGCCCAGGAGTCGGTATCGAGTTCGATACTCACCGCAGTAGCTGGGATATCTAGCCCATCGCGTACCCGCACGATCTTTGCTGTATTGCTCACCAGATAAACCCTCCGGGTTGGAATGACAATTGCCGCATCACAGCCCTGCCAGACGAACTCCAGCTCTGCCGTGTCGCGCTTGCGACCGAACGCCAGCCGCAACACCCGCTTATCGGGGCGAATCGATGGTTTAGGTGGTTCTGGCGGCGGCATTTTGCCCTTGGGTGGCCACATGGCCTCGTCCCAGCCATCACGCCAGCCCTCTATCAGCGGCTTGCCGTGGTGCCAGGCTTGAGCGGCCACCCCTTTACCGATGGGGATGCCCTCTTGCCACTGGTCAGCCTGCCAAACCTGGTCAAAGCGCGGCGGGTTGGTGAACCCGACCAGGCGCCAGCTGCTGACCGGCGCCGCCTCAACCCACAGAGACTGATTCGCCACATGGCCAGCGGCCAGGCTGTCATAGCCCTGGCGGCTCTGCTGGCTGATCGGCAGCCCCTCGGCAAAGCGCTGTCGATTGGCCATGAACGTCTGGGGCATCTGCTCGCCCTGCTCGGCCACCTGCTGCTGATACGCGGCGGCCTGTTGCCACAGGGATCGGTTGGTTGCTCGCTCGTTGCCTGCCTTCTGCCATTCGCTACTGAGGGCCTGGTAATGGCTATCCGCCCGCTCCCAGGCATCCCCCATTGC
This sequence comes from Aeromonas sp. R1-2, assembly GCF_040908505.1. NCBI lineage: Bacteria > Pseudomonadati > Pseudomonadota > Gammaproteobacteria > Aeromonadales > Aeromonadaceae > Aeromonas > Aeromonas sp. R1-2. The sequence continues at coordinate 76,822 of NZ_JBFODU010000050.1, forward strand.
ACTGGCAGGGCCTCGGAATACGTTCTGGTCATACTCCCCGGCGAGCATCGGCACCGGGATGCGGGATGTGCTGGCAATGGTGCATTCAATGACGAACGTGCCTACCAGCTCCCCATGGCTATGGGTTTGGCTGGCAATCACCGCATCAAGTACCACAGAGCCGTCCAGCATCGCGCGGGAGCGATGCGGGGCGCCAGCCAATACCGATGCGAGTACCAGACCAGGTGACGCACTCAGGCGTGGCGGCAAGTTGGTACTATTCAGGATGCCGACCAGGCGCACCACGTCGGACTGGTTCAGCTCCAGCTGACCATTGATGCTGCGAGCCTTATGCAGCGCTAGGCTGGCATCCTTTCTGGCCATATGGTTCCCCGGTTACGGTTCAGTGATTGTGGCGGTATTGATGCGGATCAGCGCACCGACAAAAAACTCCGCTGCGGGCAGCTCCAGATCGGCGCCACTGCCCGGTACTCCGACATCGAGATCCGCCACAAAGGCCCCATCCCGGTCAACAATGCGCCCCCAGGTGGGGGCACCGCTGCCAGTGGCCATCTGCTCCGCCAGGGGTTTCAGGGTCAGCACCCCACCAGCGATCGTCTTGGCGCAAGGGTGGCTGAACGTCAGCACCACCAGAGCCAGCTGGTCAGTCGTGGCCGCCCCCGGTGCCGGTTTGGTGCCGGTGTAGATGGTCAGCTTGGCACTCGCCCCGCTGCCCGTATCAATGGCCGTGGCCAATAGCTGGGCGCGACTGGTGCGCAGCCCTTCGGCATAGGAGATCATGGTTATTTCCTCTTGATCGGGGCAAGCTGGGGGAATGATGCAGGTGCCCCCCCACCACCAGGCGGATAGGGTTTTGGCGCCTGATAGTCGGCAGCCACAGCGTTGTAGTCGGCGGGGCCATATGCCGGGTCATCCTGGGCGACCACCATATAACGGCGATTCAGCCACAGCAGATCGAACCGATAGACCCCATCCGATGCGCGGCTGTAGGTCTCGCCAACCAGCTCACCATCCTGGGTAAAGCAAAGAACCCGGCGCCGCACTCCCATCCCGCTGATGGTCACCGTACTTTCAATAAACCCCTGCTCCACGTTGCGCACCCCATCGCGGATCCAGAAATAGTCCCGACCCTTGCATAACAACTGCTGATTCATTGGTTGGTTAATCAATCGGCCAGCGACAAATGGTGGGGTTCCTTTCCACGCCACATCTTGCGGCACGAACTGAGCGCGAGCCTCCTGGTTGGCCACGGTGACGGTCATCGGGGTAGTGAACAGCACATAGGTAAACTCGACCTGTAGGGGTACGGACTCAAGCCCTATCTTTCGCAGGGTTTGCCCTGGTTGCAGCTCTATCCATATTTTTGCTTTCGGCGGCGCAATCATTTTGATTGAACGGACGAAAATCTTGGTCTGGTAGTAGCCAAACACCTGGCCGTTGATGGTCGTAAGGCCAAGATATGGTGCATCTGCGGGGCCCTCTGTCGTTACCCCGCCAACTGTCAGCGTTGCCTTGCCATTGAGATAGGCAAGCGTTGCAACCACTGCACCAGCCGCATCAAACAGCACCCCAGTTTGACCAGGCAAAATCCCCCTGGCCAAGGTGTAGGATGGCGCGATACCAGAGGCGACCAGGCCAACCCCTGGTTGGTGGACAATAGCGGCACCGGTTGGCAATACCAAGTCAGGCTGCAAAATGGCGTACTGCTCTGCCGTCAGCGCGGCAAAGTCACCGTTAAACCCTGATGGCGCACTGGCAATCCTCAGATAGCTTCCAGCTGAACAGCCTGACCCACCGGTATAGGTTTCAAAGGCCCGCATATTGGTAAAACGCAGAGTGGTGACAGATGCCATGGCGCAAACCAAGGTAAATGACGCATTGCGATTATCCAGGCCATCATCGGTATAAATCAGACTGGTGTCGGTAAAGGTCAGCTCACCATAGGTTGCAGGATATGGCCCACGCTGCGGAGCCTTGGTCAGACTTGCCAACGTCTTGCCGTACCATAAACCGCTGCGATAGTTACCGTCAGTTCTGGTACGAATAGCCCCAACCACATTGCCCACAGCATCCAGAAACTCCAGATCCATATCGCATAGATCATTTACCCAGCAGTTATTGTATGCCCCTAACTTAAAGCGATACCCCAGTGGCCGGAACTGGATAGAGCCACTCCATGTCCCTGTATCTGCGGAAGAGCTTCGGTTGAAGTTATACCGAAACAGACCAATATCCGCCGTGTCACCAAACCAGTCTGCCCACTCGGGGCCTGTGGTAGCCGTTACATCACAGGTGGCGTCATACGTGACTGTTCCCGCTTTGGAAACCATCAGCCACCCTTTTGACGGCAAGAAAGTCGCCATGACTTACCTCCATGGGCCGGTTAAGTCGAACCCCATCATGGTGACTTGCCCCCATGTGTAGTTGTTCTCCTCAAACCCTACCCGAATAAACCGCAATAACTTTCCTGGTATGGCTGGCAGGTCTTTGAAGTTTTTTCGATCCCAAGCCGCAACCGTAGCGAACGGGCACACCAACCCCGGCAAATAACCACGCAGATGGTTACCGGCCTCCATCACGATGGTGGGATCCGGGGTCACATAAATGCCGTTGTCAGGGCCATTGGGGATGTTCAACCCGTTACCAAACCGACCGAACAACCCTTTAAACCACCAGTTAATGGCACCAAACAGCTGATGATATGGGCGGGCGATAGCTCGACAGTTCGAGTTATCAAAATACGGATACTGATTACCCCAGCTAGTATTACCTCCTGACCCGCCAGCCCAGTTACGGCCAGCATCATCTGCTGCCGTGGTCGGATAGTGGTTAAGAACGGCGTGATAACGGTCACCGGGGCGAATAGAACGGATATAGCCAAAGCTATACATGAATTGCCAGTTACCAGCAGCATAAGCTGGCATGAAGTAAAACAACTGGCTATCACCCACAAGATCCCAGCGTTTATTTGAATAGCGCCCGGTACAGGGCCAACGGTGCTCAAAAATCGTGGTGTAGGTATTGATATCAACTACATCCTCAACCATCGCTACCTTGGCCAAACAGGCACCGTAGCTGGCACCGATCCAACCACTAAATGCCGTGTTGTCGATACGCAAGGAGACATTACCCGACTCGTTAACATTGGTAGGGCGCACGATAAAGGTTTTGCTGTCGCCGCTTTCAAAGGTCATCGTCCACCCCAACGGGGCAACCTTCATGGTCATGGCTGCGCCGCTGCCTGCTGCACCAGGGTTACCACCGTCAATCTCAAACCAGACCTGAGTGGCGGTGACCTGCATCACTCGATGCTCGCCGTTGTAGGCGGCAGGCGATACCCCCTCGACCAGGACAACTGAGTCTTGCAGATAAGCATGACCACCGGTAAAGGTCGCCACTGCCCACCCCTTGGCAACATCAAAGGCCAGTGCATTGATGGTCAGAGTGCCAAAGCCAGTAACTAGCACCGCCTTGAGCAAGGCAGCCAAAGTACCAGCAGTTGTGTCGCCCAGGTTTGGGGCCCCCTGCATTTCACTGGCGAACCACTTCACCGGATAAACAGCCATATATGTACTCTCCATGGCGGGGCGCGGTGCCCCATTGCCAAAAGGTGGTGGGGCGCTCTCTGAGAAAAGAGTGCCCTACCCGGTTTGTTAACGGTTGACGTTGCCCCTGAGCTGGGCCTCGAAACGGTCGGTATCTACCGCCGCCACCGACTGCAAGATGGTGCGGATAAACCAGATCGGGTAATTGGCGGCGTAGGTGTTGAACCGCAGCACGTTGCCCGCAGCCCACCCGGCGCCCCAGCCACGGCGGTCAAGCCTGAAATAGGGCTGGCCGTTGTTGGGGTTGATGGGTGAAAAGTCGGTATTCACGTCCCCCACCGCAATTTGGCCCACATGCTCGCCGACCAAAATAAACGTGGTGGAGGTCTGGAAGATGATGGCCCATCGCTCTTGCAGCGTCGCCCGGTTGGTCACCACGATCGGGAAGTCCGTATCGTTGTATTCCGCCGTGCAGGGGTCGCCAATCAGAAAATCAGACCAGTTATTTGTCCAGGTACGTTGGTCGAACAGCGCCCCATAACGGGCCCACAAGTCACCGATGATCAGGGCGCTGGAGACCAGGGTATCCGCCGCCTCATAGTTGTGGCTGAGGGGCCGAGCCAGGGTGATCCGGCCAGAAATCTCCACATCGGTGGCCAAGCTCATATCCTCGATCCGGTGAACCACGGTCAGCGGCTCTACATAGCCGGTCAGGTTCAGCGGGCTGGCCAAGGTCACCATCCCGCTGTTCATGTTGACGCTGTAAAGCTGCGGCGCCAGCTCCTTGCCGTTCTTGTCCTCCACCCGGCAATAGGCCAGCCGTTCGCGCCCGGTGTTGAGCTGCTGCCCCGCCTGTACACCCATAGGAAAGGCGCTGCGCTTGGTGGAATGCACCACCACGATGTAACCCTTGCGAATGAAGGGCACCCGGCCATCGGATGGCAGGCGCACCGGATCCAGCTTGATGAGATCCGCATCGAGCGGCAGATAGCTATAGACCACCGCATTAAACCGGATGGTGTCAGCCACCACCGACAAGGGGCGCCAGATCTTGCCATCGACCACCATATCCGGGTCGTACCAGGGTTTACCCTCGTTGCCCGCAGCCGTCACCAGGCGGCCAAAGCGCACCGATACCACCCCGGTCTGATAGTCCACCTTGCCGGTTACATCCTGGCTGGTGATGGTGCCATCGCCGTTGGCGGTCACCTCAAACCGGCGTCCGTCTGCGGTGTTGCCACTCAGGTAGAGGCTGGATGGGGCAATGGGTGCCCCCGGCGTCCTGAATGTCACCTCGTCCACCGTCTGGGCCACCAGGCTGGTGACCAACGAACTCAGGGCTGGCACGGGCACCGCGCCAGGGTTCCAGACCGTGACGGTCGCCTTGCCGGTGGCATAATCCAGTGTCCCGGCCTGCTCACCGGCCCCGGTGGCGGGGTCGATGTTGCGATAGAGGATCCCTTGCCTGTCCACATAGACAGACCCGCCCAGCGCAAAGCGCACTGAGTTGGCCAGGATCGCCTCGCCGTTGCGCGGGGTGATATCCAGCACCAGCGGGGTAGCCTTCACGGTGTCCTGGCCCGCTTGGCTTGCATTATTGCTGCGGTACTCCACCTCGACCCAACCACTGTCGTCCACCGGGAACAGGTAGGCGGCCTGCACATAGTAGATTTCCACCAGTGTCCAGCGCTGGCGGGCAATGGTGTTGCCGTGACCATCGCCATAGGTACCGATGGTGCGCCACTCATAGCGGGTTTTCGGAATGCCGCCCTGGCCATCCGGCTTGATGGTGATCTGGCCGGTGGTGTAGTTGACGCTGCCCCGTTCAACCCCTGCCGCATCCAGTAGCTTGCCCGCGCCGTTGTCGCGCACACTGATGATCGGGTCACGGGTAGCGATCACCAGTTCGGTGTCGTCCTTCACTTCCTCATAAAGGGCATTCCAGCGCAGCGAGACCATTCGGGGGGTCAGGTTTTGCTTGGCCAGCTGCATGGTGATCGTCCCGTCCGGGTTGCGGGCCGGGTAGTCAAAGCGTTGGGTGTCCGGGTCGCCGTACTGGTAAACAACCTGGTACTCCTGACCGCCATCGGGCAGGGTCGCTACCCGCAGGGCCAGATCGCCGGTCACATAATTGATGGTGCCGGTGGCATCCCCGGTCAGCTGACCCGCCCCGTTGTCGATGGCGGTTTTGGTCGCACCACCGGCTTGCCAGGTCAGGGTCAGGCTGTTGGGGGTGATCCCCTCATGGGCCAACTTATGGGCCAGCTGCACCGGATCCAGCACCATGCTGGCGCGGTTGAGGTAAGAGACCTTGGTACCCCAGCTGAACATGATCGCGCTGTTCACATCCGGCAGCGCCCCCAGGGTCAACACCACAGAGCCGGTGGTGAAGTTGAGCAGGCCAGAGCCATAGGATTTGTCCTGGCCAAACAACTCCCCGCGCCCGTTATCTTTCAGGTCGTACCATTTGCCCTGGGCCAGATAGCTGACGGTCAGCGAACCAGGGCAAGGGGTGGGCAGCAGGGTCGCGGTGTAGGCATAGCCCCGGTTGTTGGCGGCGATCTGGATCTGGGCCGTGTCAGCAATGCGCGATGGCATCACTGCCGGGCGAAAACTCACGGTTTTGCTGGCCGCGCCATAGTTCGGGCACTGGCTGTTGAAGGTCAGCAGGCCGCGCCCGTAGTCGATAGCCCCCACCACGGTACCGACCAGGAACAGCTCGCCGCCCTTGTCGGTGATCACCGCCGCACCGATGGTGACCGATACGCTGCCCGGCATGGCACCAATCCCTAGGAACAGCCCTTGACTAGGGCTGACCGGTGAGGTGGTGGTGAAGGTGTGGGGACTGCCCACCCCGGATTCCAGCAGGGCGCCCAGCTCACCGGCAGCGGTCAGATCCACCACCGGGGTTTCACTGCGGGCACTGGGTACCAGCTGGGTGAAAATGGTCTTGGCCTGCACCCGCATTGCCCCCAGCGCCGCATCCGCGACCAGCTTGGTGGTCGAAAAGTAGTTGGCGGCATCGGCCACCACGGTTTCCCGCAGGGTGGTCTTGGTGGTTGCCTGGTCATAAGGGCTGGGCTGCTCCCCTTCAAAGGTGTGGCGCAGCGGGTCAGTGATCACGCAGGTGACCACGTTGCGGGTGAACTCGCCCTGATAGCCAGCCACCCCGAACTTGCGCAGCTCGGCGGTTACCCGGTCAACCCGTACATACTGCTCAACCTCGTTCCCCTTCCCTTCGTTGCCGACCAGTACCAGCACCTCCCCAACCTCCGGCAACCGTACCTCTACCCGTTGCAGGATGCGGATCGCCCGCTGCCCTTCCAGCTGGGTATCGTAGAGCACCCCTTGCCACTTCGGGCCTCTGGCCTGATAGCGTTCCAGGGTGTTGCGGGCGTTGCCTCTGGTGTCGTTGTGGTCTTTGGTGGTCATCAGCGTCAGGTTGACGCTGGGGTCACTGGGCGGCAGCAGCACCATGGCATTGGCGCCATAGTAGGTGTCGGTGTCGTCCGTCTGCACCGCCAGAAACGCCTTGCGCATATTCACGGTGCCATAGGCCCGATCCATGTCGCTGACATCAGGGAACAGACTGTTATGGTTGCCGCTGATGATCTCGCGGCCAGTGATGCGACCACCGCCGTCATCGGTATCAACCAGGCGCTGGCTGGCCAACAACACGATATCGCCAGATAGAATGGTCATGGGGTTACCTCTGTGAGATTCAGGGTCAAGGCATAGGGGTCGCCCCCTTCCGGGTCGGCCATCTCGATCAGTGGCATGGCCACCACACCAGGGCGGCGCCACACCACGGTGCGAGCCAGGCCATCGAGCAGGGTCAACGTCATCAGCCGGGCCACCTGAGCCTCCAGCACCTTGATCTCCAGCACCTTGGCGCGGGAGCAATGCCCGCTCAGGGTCAGCGGTCGTCCCTCGGGCTTGGCGGTCTCCTCCACCAACAGGGCGCCGCTCAGGGTCGGGGTCACCACCTGCTCGACCGGCGCCCACTCGAACTCGTCGCGCCAGACCAGATCATCTGGTAGCAGCACGCTGTTTAAGGTCACGTTCATTGCCGCAGTCCTTGCTGTTTAAGAAGGGAAATCAGGGCATTCGCATTGGCCTCATCCGCCTGCAGTTCGGCCGAACCCCCTGCCCCTTTGAGCTCGATGGTGATCCGCTCGGACAACAGCCTGCGTGTCCCTGGGGTGTTGGTGCTGGGGGTAGATGGCGCGACAGCCGGGGCCGGTGGCTGGGCGGCGGCCTGATTGGTTTTGGCACTCTCTTTGGCCAACGCTTTGTTGAGCTCCTCTTTGAGGCGAGCCTGCATCGCCTCCATCTCTTTTTGGAACTTCTCGCCGTAATACTTGCTCCACTCGCTGTAGGCCGGAATATCCTTGACCTTCTGGCTGTAGCGGGCCAGTTCCTCCTCCACCCCGGCCAGGGTATTGGCCAGCCCCTCGGCATTACCGCGCAGGCTATTGATATCCACGCTCTTGTAGTAGAAAGAACCGGCGTTCACGGTACGGGTGATATCGCCTCGACCTCCGCCCCCGCCGCTACTGGCAAGGCTGGCATTGGTCTGCTTGGCTTCATCCTGTACCCCTTTAAGCCCCGCCCGCATCGCATCGGTGGCGCCTTTGGCCCGTGCGGCGGCCTCATCAAAACCATCACCAATGGCCGCGACGGCCTGCTTGGTATCGCCACTCCCCCCTTTCACCTTGGCCATGGCATCGGCTGCGATGGCCATCGACCGCGCCAGCGCATCCCCGGTGATCTTGCCCTGGGCGGCAAGTTGCTTCTGACGCGCGATCAACGCATCGATCTCGGCGGTGGTCTTGGCGCTGTTGTAGGCACTGGCCAGCGCCTCCTCGATGGCGGCGCTACTGGCCCCCGTGTGCGCCACCAATACATCCAGGGCGCCGATGGTCTTCTGAAAGCCCGCACCGATACGGCCATTGGCCCGTTCGAAGTCCAGCCCCAACGCCTCAAACGCCTTGGCCAACTGGGCCGGGCCATCGGCGGCGGTTTGCTTGGCCACCGCATTGATCTCGGCCAGATAATCACGGGAACTCTTGGCCTCATCACCCAGCGCTTTAACGGCTGCGGCGCCTTGTCGCCAGCTTCCAGTGGCCTCGTCGTAATGCACCTTGCCCTCGGCGACTAGGCGATCGAGATCCGCCATGCTGGTGATGGCAAACCCCAGCTCCGTTGACAGGGCGGCAAACTGACCATTGAGGCGGGCCTGAGTCTCGGAGCGCAGCCCCTGCGCCTCCCGGAGTGCCAGCTCAGCCTGCACCAGCTGGCGCAGGGCAGAGGCAAACTGGGTGATCTGGATGATGGACTCGACCGCCATGGCGGCCAGCAGCCCCTTAACGGCAGCGCCCAGTGCCCTGACCCCAATGGCAGCTCCTGCTGCTGCCGTGCCCGCTGTCGTCATGCCGCCTGCTGCTGTCGCGGTCGCCGCGGGTATGGCAATAAACTGGGCGTAGAGGCTGCGCAGATCACCAATCCAACCCGCGATTTTCAGGCCGACCCAAGCCTGAGCCAGCACGGTCAGCGCGGTGCGCCACTCATAGAGGGTCTGGATCAGTGACTTGAGGGTTTCCCCCATGGTGATAAAGCCATCGGAGAGGCGCTTGGCCCACTCCTGCAGGCGGCCATCCCTGGCCATCGCCTCAAATTCGGCATTAAGGTTGGCCAGCTGGTTTTTGAGCCAGGCCAGCGCCCCGTTCTCGGCCACCATCCGGTAAAACTTGGCGAGGTTGTCCTGGGCATTGGAGATAAGCCCGGAGAGCAGGCTCATGTTGTCGGCAGCCGCACCGCGCGATTGGGCTGCAATCTCGTTCATCAGGGCAGAGATGGTCTCGCGGCCCAGCTTGCCCGCCTCAGAGAGCTTCTGCAGCTCGGCAGTATTCTTGCCCGTCACCTGCTCCAGCATCTGCCAGACCGGCACGCCTCGCTCAATCAGCTGCAGGATCTCCTCACCCTGCAGCTTCTGCTTGGCCCAGGCTTGGCCAAGGGCCAGGGAGATGCCCTGCACCTCTTCAAAACCGCCGCCCAACTTGAACGCCTGATCGACAATGCCCTGCATGGCCCCCGCCATGGGGTCGATGCCGAACGCCTTGAGGCGCACGAATACCTGGGTGACTTCACTAAGCTGCAGGGGGGTGTTTTTGGCAAAGTCCTGGATCCAGGCTGACGCCTCTTTGCCACCTGCAATCGACCCCATCACAGCCTTGAGCTGCACATCGAGGCGCTCTGCCTGATCGCCGGTCTGGAACATGGCGAGCAATTGGGTAGTCAGGGTCTGGATACCGAACCAGGTACCCGCCAGCGCCACCAGGCGCCCGGTCAGACTGCCGATGGCCCCCTGCAAGCTACCGGCCTGCTGACTGCCGTGGCTAAACTCGCGCCCCAGCCGTTCGGTCTGGGCGACACTCTTGGTCAGCTCACGCTGCAGGCGCTGCTGTTCCTGGGCAAGGTTCTTGGTATCGAGCCCGGACTGCTTGAGCCCTGCATGCAGGCGGGTATGACTGGCTGACTGAGCGACCAGCTGGCGCTCCAGCTGCTTGACCTCGGAAGTCAGCAACCGCTCTTGTTCGGCCAGCGCCTTGGCATCACCGGCGCCTGCTTGGCTGGAGCGGCGCAACTGCTCCAGCTTGTCACGGCTGAGCACGGTCGCCAGTTCGAGCTGGGTCAGGGCGGCCTTTGAGTCATTGAACTGCTGGATCAACGCCTGCTGGCGACTTAACGCTTCGAGGGTTTGCGCCAGTTGCGCCGTTTCGGCGGCCGTCTCATCCGAGATCGGGCCCAGCTCCTGCACCTCACCCACCAAGGCGGCCAGGTCTTCCCGGCCGGTGACCTTGGCAGCCAGCTCCAAGGCTAGTTTCAGGGTGGTAGAGGTGGACATGGGGCATTCCGATCAGATTCAGATATGCCCTATTGTGAAGAAATGGCAGAATAGGAGGGTTTATGGCTAATTACTGAGAATTAATGAGGGAATAATGAAGCTGATAGATAATATGTCGCTTAAAACGAAATGCTATCTTGGTGGACTCACAGCTGCAGGGCTGCTGACTCCTTTCATTTTCTACTTTTATATTTTCGGTCCCCAGTCAGGCTATAGCCTCGCTCGTAATGATCAAGCATGGGCTAACTTTGGCAGTTTTATTGGAGGCACTCTCGGCCCACTACTCTCTGCTTGCGCTTTCTACGGCGTTTGGGCCACTTATAAAGTACAGCGAGAACAACTGACCATAGCTAAAAACCAAGGCATTTTAGATGAGCTGCAGCGCTTAATTAGCAATCAGCATCAAACTATAGAACTTATGTTACAACAATTAGTGTACTGTTCTTTTCCTTTGGAAGACACACGGAAGATGACAATCCAAGAATACCTTTTAATGTTTATGAACTTAAAGTCAAAAACAAATGAAAGCCTTAGTCCTATCAGAGCAAATAATATAACCCATCGACTTAGCTGCATGGATGATGTTTTTCCATACAGAGAAATAAAAGAGATCACGAAGATACTAATAAATACAGATGAGATTTATGAGGAATATCTCTCATGCGGAGGGTCATCGAAAGTACTAAAATTCTATGTCAAAGAACATCGACTACTAATTGACTGTATCATTTCAACCACGAAGTTCGCTGATGATTTATTGTCACTAAAAAAACGGCAAAATGAATTTTTATAAATATTGAAAAATACGCCCCCAATATGTTACCAGATGCATAGACAGCAACTAAAAAAATGATATATTACATTTATGACTTTATATCAACTGGCACTTTTAAAACTCTATAATAAATCTGGAGTCTATCTATATGGATTATTCAGCCCTCATCGCATTCACTACCTTCATTGCTGGGGTTCTTTTGAACCCAGTAATAAAAAAGTGGGATTATTTATTAAACACCAAACAACACAATGAACGCCTATACATAGAGATTGAGGATTGCTGTTCATATCTCGAAAATATAATAATAAGTCATTTTGATTTTTTGTATCATTTGGAAAAAAACAAAAATGAGAATGGTTTGATTAACTTAAGCAATCCGATAGTAGTGCCTCTGGTTGAAAAATATGACACTCAATTCATTCATACTTTTTACTGCGAAGCATTAAAAATGCTTAATCCAGCGCAAAGAAACACTATCAAAATAATTGATGGTTCTGTCCTAATGTTGGTTGAACAGTCAGAGTCTTTGCGTAGAGACATTCAAGATGAATGTTATTACAACACTCGTTCTATCAGGAATATAATATCTAAATCGTGCTATGTATATTACCACTTGCATAGAATGAAAATTGAGAAGGAACGTTATACTGGTAGTTCATCACTAAATTCTTTTGATTCAACAAAGCACGTGCTGCTTGCCTTTGGCTATTCAATGGAGTCCATTGAGATTGCGAACCCTCTTAAGACAATGTTGTCTAAGGAACAAATAGATACCCTATCAAAAGCAAGTAATCAAACTCACTCTATTTCAGGTTAAGGCTATAGATACTATTAATTGATAGATATCATAGAAATCTCGAGACAATATAAAATAGCATGACGGCGGGCTCCTCCCGCCGCTTTCCGTTCTCTTTGTCTCTAATCTACGGCTAACAACCTTCCCACTTTTACAAGTTAACTGTCATTTCTGACAGTGGCAAGTTGGCCTAGACGGTCAAAACTTAGATTTACTTGTGTTGAAAGGTATGGGCGGAATGCATCAATTTGGCATCTGGCATGAAGGGGGGCACCACACCATACAAGGGCTGCCAATCCTGAAACATCTACTGCGCTCACTCCATGGCGATGTGATGGTGCGCTATGTGTGTCGTGCCGATACGCCTTGCACCCTGTTTCTGACCATCAAGGATGGCGTGCCATATCAGAAATTTAAGGAAGGCACTCCGCCGCTGGACTGGCAGTGGTTAGAGCAATCCATCTTGCCCCTTTCTGCCTCATCTCAACCACTGGTCATGATTAAGCGACTGGCATTACGCTAAGCCTAAGCCCCTTCTTATCTGATCACATCAGCCAACTGTTCCCAATCGCGAGATCCAAGGTAAGCTTAGACTTTTGGAGCTGAGCATGAGGTATTCCTGTCAGGTAAAGATATACCTTATTATAAATAAATGGCAAAATGGATAGGTTTATGCTGAATCACGAATAAAAGGTCCGACATGGTAAAAATTGCATTCAGAGCTCTCATTTGGCTAACTCTTTTACTTCTACTTGTAATGATAGTTTTTTTTCCTCTTCACTTTTACTATTCGGAGTTTGGCCTTTTATCAAAGTATAGCTTTCAGAATAACCAAACATGGGGAAATTTCGGCAGCTTCATTGGAGGAACAGTCGGCTCTGCCCTATCATTTTTCACTGTCATTGGAGTCCTGTACACTTACAATTTACAGCAAAAACAACTGGATATTGCTAATTCACAGAAGAAGCTAGGGGAACTACAGCCCTTACTGAACTCTACTACACTAAGAATAGATGCCATACTAGACAAAGATGTCGACGACATAATCCATAATATTATTCCTTGTGAAAAGAACAGGAAGATATGGAGTGTATATTTTTGCTTGATGTATTTTGGCGGCAATCGAAGTGGCAAAGTCACCCAGAATGAAATTGATGCTATAAAATCAAATCTTAAAATTGAGATTGCTGTTTTATGCCAAGAAGCCGAGAACTTGTCTTATTTGATAGAAAAGGTAGAACTTATCACTAAAGATGAAACAACTCGTGAATTTTACAACTTTAGATATGGTCGAGCATTTAAAAACATGTACGATACCAACTGTGATATTCTCGAGAGAACGATATATATCTTTGGACTAGATAGAGATCAATAAAACATCAAGCTTCTGACCAATGACTATGAACGATATGAAAAACGGCGGGCCTCCCCGCCGTTTTTCATTCCCCTTCCCCACCCCAATCATCACACCGTCACCGGCCGATCCACATAGAAGGGGGCGGTCTCGCCATCCACGGCCAGCAACTCCCCTTCCAGCTCGATCTCGATGGGCTTGTCGCTCATAAAGTCCACCGCCTTCTTGGGGGACAAGCTGGCACGGGGCACCGTCAGTTTGATGGCCTCGCCGCTGACGATACTGCGGCCATCGAGCAGCAGCCGCGCCTTGATCTCCGGCTGGATGTTGCCCGCGATGCGGGTACCGGTCACCGCGTTATAGGTACCGCTGACCGTCAGGCTGCCGCCATCTGCCACCGAGCTCCCCTTGATCGCCCGTACCAGCCCGAGCGCATAGTTGACCTCGATATCGGTACCCACCACCAGCGCCGTGGCCCCTTCCTTGATGGCCAGACCGGTTGCGGCAATATTGCTTTTGCCCAGCTGGGCCCACTTCGGCCAGGCGGGCAGGGTCACCGGCAGATCGGTAAGCGTCCCGGCCCCCTGATTTATGGGGCTCTCCAGACCCATAAAGGCGGCAGCCAGCAGCACGGGCGGGATCTCGGTGGTCTTGATGGTGACCATGGCGGGCTTGGGAATGTGGTAGTTCTCCCGCGCCTGACCGTATTGCCCCTTGCGCTTGCTGGGAATGGAGATCTTCTGGCTGTCGGGTTTCACTTCCAGGCTATCCACATCAATGGGGCCAATCACCCCGCCCGAGACCCCGTTGGTAAAGGTCTCGATAAAGAGATCCCCTTCCAGGTGCAGTGTTTCGCTCATCATCGCTCTCCTTTGAATTTCACTCGGGTAGTAAAGGCAAGCGGCAAATAAGCCGCACCGCCGCTGTAACTGGGTTTGACCGGTGGGGTGACCCGGCGAAAGGTACTGTCACCACATGCTCGCCCACTGACGGCCTGCAGGATGCGGGCAAGCCACACTCCGGCACTGACCTCCTTGGGGCTGGCACGATGCACAAGCACCAGCAACCAGAGTTGATCAAAGCTGCTGGCCCGGCCTGACTGGGAGCCTTCGCTCTCACGTTCGCCCTGATAGACCACATGCACCGCCGGGCTGTGCTGGCCCAGATTGGCGATGGCCGCCACATCGGTGGCCACAAACACATCCTTGAGCCCCTTGGCGATCAGGGGGGCCAGCAGCTCACGCAGCCGCTCGCCCGCCTGCAGGTAGTCGAGTTCGGTACCAGACTGGTTGGCGGGCTGGCTCATAGAAAGCCCCCCTTGTCGCGCCCCTGACTTCGGCCAAAGATGCGCCCATCCGACTGCAGTTGAGCCAGGTTCTGGCTCTCCAGGGTGGCCCCATCAGATGCCAACCCCAGCGCCAGCTCCCCCTTGCCAACCAATTTCAAAAAGGCCAGAGCCGCCTCGTTGCGCTTGGCTATCTGCTCCGGTGCCTGTTCACCATAGAGACGGTGACGGGCGATATCGGCGCAGATAGGTACCAGGGCACTCGGGATATGGGCCAGCGGCAAGGGATAGCGACCCGCCAGATAGCCATCGATCAAGGCACCTGCATCCTGCAGGGCGAGGCGCAAGGCCACCTCGTCCAGCTCACCGGTCGGCGTCATACTCAAGCGCAGCAACTCAGCCTCGCCAAAGCGGATCACCATGTCATTGACGCTGGCGTACATATCACTGCTCTCCGTTCTGGCCAGATGACGGCTCATCCTTGACCGGGTATTGCACGTCGGTCGCGGCGATCGCTGTCACCAGCTCTGCCTTCTTGAGCTTGGCCGCATCCGGGATACCCATCTGCACCGCCAGATCGCGCAGCTCATCGACCTTCATCTCGGCCAGCGGCGTGACCTTGCCAGCCAAGGTGGCAACCCCTGCCAGATAGCCCGAACCGGTCAGGACGCCCAGTGTTGCGTCCAGATCCCCAGGCGCCGATGGTGCATCACCTGCCTGAAGGCTGGTGTCTTCAGCCAACCGGACGACCACCAGACGCGGGTCGTTCTCCAGGGTCGCGCACTGCTCAGGCGACACAACCATCTCAGACTTGCCCGGTACAATCGGCAGGCCCGCGCGAAAATAGACCTGACGAACTGTTGACCCTGTTTGGCAATAAATCCCCACTCGAATAGCCAGTTCCATCTCTTGTTCCATCTCATGTTTTCCTCGTCGTATCTGATAGAGAGGCTGTTTAAACCGGGGGTTAAACAGTGCCTGGCAGCTGTTTAACCCCGCTTTAAACAGGCATAACGCAGGGTTAGAGGTAGTCAGCCACCACCAGCTCCAACTTGCCTTTCAGCTCGTTGCTGCTGCTGTTCGACAGCTCTCGCTCCAGCATCTGGGTAGCCAGCTTCTCAAGGGAGGGGTGTACCACCAACATGGTGGCCTTCACCCCGAGCTTGCGGCCGCCATCAGCCTGAAACTCCCGCATTTTGGAGAAGGAATCCCACAGGTTGTCGGGGGTCAGCGCCCGCTTGTTGGCAAAGGCCAGCTGCCAGAAGCCAAAGCCTGCGGCATCACGGCAATCGACCCCGTAACGGAACTCCTTGCGGGTAAACACCGCTTCGTCATCGATCTTGGTCATGGCAATCAGCTGCGGTGACTTGCGATCCTGGAAGATGACCGGCTTGAGGGCGCGGCTGGTATCGAGCAGGAACCAGGGCTCCCCCTGATAACCGGCATCCACCACCACGTTGGCAGTCAAGACAGGGGTACCGGTGCCATCGGCCTTGGGATAGACCGGGTGATCGGTGTCGAAGAAATACTGGCCGTCATAGCAAGGCGTGGTGAAGCCAGCACCGAGCAGACCGAAACAGAGCTCATCGGGGTGAATGCCCGCCGAACGGCCCATCTCGGCAAACATCGGCGCGTAGATACCCAGCTCGTCATCTTCGATATCGTTGCGATCGACCGCCACGGTGGCCTCGAAGTCTTCGTTTACGATCTGGTAACCGTGCGCCTTCATCGACTCGATCACCCGATCACCGACCCACTTGCGCAGACTGGGGAACTTGCCCAGCCAGCCATAGGTGTTGGACTTGGTGGTCGATTTGATCACGGTGGCGATCTTGGTGTACTGGGCAGGTGCTTCACCCTTGGCGTCTTCAAAGTTCTTCTTGAAGCCGGTGAAGAGGGCCTGCAACAGCGCGGGAGTAACAATGGCCATACGGGTGTTCCTTCTCTGGTTAAACAGGTTGGTCTGGCGGTCGCGTTCGTCCGATTACGCCGCTACGCGGCTAAGCGAATCTACCGGCCTTTTGCCTTGGCAAACTCTTCATAGGAAATGCCGAGCTGATCGGCGGCATACTTGTCATCCGCCGAGAGCACTGCCTCTCCCTTCTTCTCGGGCAGGGTCACCTGGGTGGTCTGGCTGGCGGCCAGGGCGGCAATCGCCGGACGGGGCTCCAGCAACGCCTTGAGGGCAGCCACCCCTTTCTGGGCGGCATAGGCGGTCAAATACTCCTCTTCTGCTGCCACCACCTTGCCCTGGGTACGGGCTTCCTTGATCAAGGTCGCGGCATCCGTGGTCTCAACCTTGGCGCTCAAGGTGGCGACTTCCGTCACCAGGGCGTTATAGGTCTCCACCGGTACATACTTGGCCAGGTCAATCTGGCCACCCTGCCCTGTGGCGACGGTCGCCTTGAGCGCAGCCAGCGATGCCTTCTCGGCAGAGAGTGCCGCCTCCAGCTCCGGCGCGCTCGCAGCGCTGGCCTGCAGGGTATCCAGAGCTGCCAGAGCGGCAGTCCCCTGCTCGGCGGTAAACTGGCCATCGGCACCCGGCTGGATGCCGAGTTTGCCGAGCAGCGCGATCAGGTGTTCGTTCATGGATTTCTCCTGTTGTGCAACATGGGATGAGGTGGCCAGCTGGCCGGGTTGGATAGACATATGGCTTGAAACGGGTAACGCACTCAAAGCGGCAAGCGCCTGCATGCCCACCACACCGGGGTCATTGGTAATGGCTGTCATCCGCAGTTCCAGCGGGCGGCCCTGAGCGTCATAGGGGAAGACGGCAGAAAGGAATCGATACTCTTTGGCAGCCACCAGGGCGGCAGCCCGCTCCGTCCAGCGCGGCTTAATAAAGAGCCCCTGCCCTTCGCGCCATACAATCTCGTCGGCGTTGTACCAACCGGCCGCAGGGGCTGGCTGGCCGTTCTGGTCAGTCTTGAGGGTCTGGTGGTCGTAATCGATCAGGATGTCTTGCCCGAGCGCTTTGGCACGGGCAATCAGGGCTGCAGCGATCTGCCCGTCCAGTTGCCAGTGACCACTCGCCACATCGAACGGACGACCATCACGGGCCTTGAACGGGCCGACAGGCAGCAGCTGGTACCAGCCATCGCCTTGGGGGGTGAGCTGCGCATCGAGCACCGCCAGCCGCTCCCCGCTGACAGGGTTGGCTTGGAGGATAGCCACGAAAGGCGCTGAGTATGGGGTCTTGGATATGTTCATGCCGCCATAGTGCGGCGGCATGAAGGGGGATGGGGTTTATGGTAGATTAATGCTGTAAACTCTAGCTCTTATATAACCAGCTGAGGATGAAACAATGAGTAATTGCTATATATGTAACACTGAGCTGGCCGGTAAGAATGTAACTGAAGAACATATTATATTGAATGCATGTGGGGGAAAACTTACATCCAAGGATTTAATATGTGTCAAGTGCAATTCTACCTTAGGTGAGAGGTATGATGCGACTCTAGCATCACAACTCTTATTTTTATCTAATTCGTTCAATGTAAAAAGACATAGAAAGACTGTCCCTAATATTGTCGCAACAGATATAAACACTGGAATAGCCTATAATATCAGGCCCGGTGGTTACCCTGAGCTAAAAGTACCAAAAATCAAAATAGAGAATTCTGACAAGGAAGTGACTATAAATGTCAACGCTAAAGACAAGAAGCAACTAGAACAAGTGCTTTCTGGCCTCCAAAGAAAATACCCACAAATCAATACAGCAATGCTTGAATCAAAAATAAAAAAAGAATCAGTGTATCTTAATGACTCTCTTCGGATTAGTTCTAGCGTAGGGGGAGATGATACCTTCAGAGCAGTATGCAAAGCAGCAATAAATTTCTATATACATTCTGGTGGTGAACGTTCATTTATACAACACCTTCTTGGTTACATAATTGGAAATGATGAAGTGGATTGTGTATTTAACTATCCATCAGATATGGTCATGGGGTCACTATCAGAATATGAGATAGCACATTTGATTCATTTACGAGGCTGCCCTCAGACAAGATTACTATACTGTTATATAGAATATTTTAGTGCTCACTGTTTTTTGATTATATTAAATGATAATTACACTGGAACTGCTCTCAACAAAACATATAGTCACAATATTGTTACAGACTTGGAGGAAAGCAAAGACATTCCATTATTAATTGACAGAGATACGATTCCAGCATCGTGTGAACTTGACGATGCAACTGTTTGCAAAATTCGTGAGCGACTTATAAGAGCAAATTCGATATCAAGTATACTTCAGAATAAGAAACACTTTGACGATTTAATAAAATCAGCCACAAATGAATTTTTTAGCATGTATCCTGAAGGTGCTATTTTGACGGAAGAAATCAGAGACTCTTTGGTAACATCTATTATGAAAAGATTGATACCTTATTACCTTAGACATCTTCAAATACCATTTCCTGTCCAATACTACAATGATGAACAATCAACCGATTAGTGTTTAATGGTGTTTAAATCTCTCTCAAATGCAGCTAAAGCATGTGCCCCACCTAGTGGGATGGGGCAGCTATCCAAAACGTCTACACCTTAGCCTTGTCAGCTAGTGACTTCACTATGATATCAACGGGACTGTTAAAGGAGGTTTCGGCAATCATGCCGGTCTGAGAAGTTCGGAACAAAGCTTCCAATGCCAGATGGCGATCCTGATCGGACTTGAGCTTGCCTTCATTAAGCAAGGCTAAGTAAGTTTTAACCATAGTGACCCGTTCCTCCGCCTCAAGGCTAAGATGGGAATAGGTGTTGAATTGACGTAATGCAACTCTGATAATAACAGCCATCAGGGTGACTACAAGAGCGGCTCCTGTAGTGTTAAATACCAGATGCTCCATGCCACTACTTATCACAGGAGTAACAGATTGGAGTTTATTAACACCTGCTGTGCCAGCCTCCCCCACATCAGCCAACTTTGCAGATATACCAATAATACCTCCTTTTGCATAGTATTTTGCCAATAAATAAAAGGTAGCCCCCACAGATCCTCCAATTCCAAAAACAAACCATATGAAAGCTTTTCTATTATTTCTGGTTTTTTTTGAATTCCAGTAAGTTACTGAAGCATCTAAATCGATCTGCTCATGGTATGCAGCTGCTGCTTGGCTTATATCCAGTTTGGACTCATCGAAGATTTTCTTTGCAAAAACCCTAGTTTTATTAATTCCTGACAAGCATCTATAGCTCCATCTTTTTATTTTTTCTTTTGTTTTTTTGTGGAGTAGTTCATGCTTGTTAACTATTTCAGAGAGTTTATTGCTATAGTCCTCTACTGATTGGGAGAGATCTTTTTCCACTGATTCTAATGTAGACATAAATTGTCTATGTGAATTTTCAACAGAGCTTATATATGAAGAAACTTGGTTTATACAAAGTTTATTGCCAAATGAAAGAACCAAACTAACTGCAAATGAATTTTGAGTAGAGAATATTTTCATCATTTCCGCACAATGACTGTTACGCTGACATTCCGTTGACAATCCATTATGGGTTAGATCCGTGATATGAATCAGCGCAAACATGGCAATTATATGACCATATTCACTCTCTAGGGACTTAACAAACTCCCCTTCAGGGGTGAATGAGTAAATAGGCAACCATTGATGTTGCCTATTTACCAATATATCCCACTGACTTTTAGCATTACCATCATTAATTTCTATCAATAAATTGTTAATACAATAAGACCTCACGAAGTCTTGCAGATGGTTCAATGGATAATCAAATCTTCTATCTGTCCATTTCCAGAATTCTCTCTCCCCTCTAATGAAATCGTTATATTGGTCAATTGATGAAAATACTTTCTCACCTCTTCCATTACCTAGCGGAACAGAAATTTTAGTATCAATACTTTGTTCGCTCATCATGCACCAGCCTCAATCGAATTCTGGATATGATGACATTGGCACTAGCTAGATCTCAATCCTTTTCAATCAGTTATGAGATACCCCTCCAGCGTCTCCAACACGCTCTTTTTATCCCCTTCTGACAGCCCCAGAGCGCGGCGCTCTGGCAGGTTGATCTCTGGGCGCCCGAACTGGTGGGCCGCGCCATATTCAAGCGGGGTACCGAAGTAGAGAGAGCGGGGATCGGGCTGGGCAGCCAGCAATTCTGGCAACGCGCTGACCGCAGCCACACCGTTCCCCTGCTCCAGTGCAGCGAGCCGTGCCAGCAAGCTGGCCAGATAGTCGCTAGCCTCCACCAACCCCACCATATTGAGCACACTCTCGTTATTTGCCATCTGATTCCCCCTGCTGCTTGTTGTGCCAGTGCTTGTATCCTGCGCCCAATGAAAATTGGGCAGCCAGGTCAAATATCACGGTTTATCAACTTTTATCATTAAATCATCAATGGTATAAGATTATGAATTAGCTAACATTTCTCTCGTCATCACACACACAAGGGAGAATGTTATGACCAAGCAATCAAACCACAATGCCGATATCAGCAACCCCAACAAAGGCTCGAACGGTACGAACCATACCTATGACCGTAATCAGGGGAACCGTGGCTGGCAATTGAATCCGCAGACCCCGAAAAGCGGCGGCAAAAAGTAAGCAAGAGGCACCGGGGGGCTCAGTCCCCCCTTATCTGGATCCTTATGACACAGAACGAGCAATCCACCGGCGCCAAGCGCCCTTTTAAACAGACTCGGGCCCTTATCCGGCTTGCTCTCAACGATGGTCTTACGCAAAAAGAGATCGCCGCACTTTGCCGAACCCAGCAATCTATTGTCAGCGCGTGGGCAAAAGGGACGAAACTGGCCAATGAGGGGCAACTGACCGAATTGCTGACCCGCTATGGCCATACGCTGCGCCGCCAATCCTTTCGCCTCTATTGGTCTATCGATGATGAAACCAAGACGAAGAAATTTTATCGGGTTGAGGGCAAGGTGATTTTCCAGCACATCTTCTACAACCTGCGGCGCGATGCCCGCAGCGGAAAACAGCACAAGATCAACCCGGAAGAGCGCCTGATTGTGCATCACCAAGGGCAGGATACCTTTCGAATAGTTTTTCAAGCGCGCATTCAATTTAACGATGGGCTGTTACTCGATAGCCATCAGGATGATTCGATTTGGTTCTCATCCATTTCTCCCCCACTAACTTGCAAACAACTGGTGGGCCACCTTGATAAGGCCAGCGCTGAAATAGCGTCCACATGGCCTAGCGATGCTCACACTGTCCCCTTTCTGATCCGCCAAGCCCTGCTGCAACACGGCTTTCAGGTGGAAGGGATTGAGGAGTTCCCGGCACAGTGGTAGCCTCACCGGACACCCAAACAGGTGTCAGAGCACCTTAACGCTCTGAAAGGCGGCAATACCGCCACAGATTTGAGCACTCTTGCGAGTTAAGCCCTGTGAACAGCCCTTTGCTCTCACGGCGCGATTCAAATCAACAAGGGGTATGCAGGCGGCTCATACAGAGCTAGGCGAACAGGTCTCCCAGTAGCCGAAATGGCTGTATACCAACAGGGATAGGGGTGGGCGCGATACCCAAGCCGTCAGTATCTGGCCGCTTGGGTATTTTTATTTTCCCCCTGCAACCTCCCCCTCACCCCACCCCTCTCCCGCAAGGGGAGAGGGGGCTAAAGAAGATCGGTCGCTAAAAACAGCAACCGCCATCACCCCTCCCCTTTATCAGCTGGCGGTTTGCTGGCCGACGTAGCAGCAACCAGTTGCGGCTCATCGGGCTCGGCCTGCGGGATCTGCATCTTCTTGTGGGCCCAGTCGAGCGGGATGCGCATGCCGCAGGCTGCCAGCTTGGGCAGGCTGTCGGCATAACGGCAGATATCCTCCGGCTCGGTCACATCAAACTCCAGCCGGGGGCTACGGCGCGGGCCCTGATAGCTCTTGCCGTTCAGGGCATAGAGGGGATAGACCAGATCGCGGGTCAGGGTGGCGGCCAGCTGGCGGAGATCTGCATCCCGTACCTCCTGACGCACCTCGTTATGGACATTACCCAGAGCATTGGTCGAGCTCTTGCCATCGGCCTGCGAGGTCAAGGTGCCCCCCAGAATGGCCTTGCTCATGGAGCGCTCGCACCACTCCATCATCACCACAAAGGGGTCGGCCTGACCGCTGGCGGCGTTCTGGAACTCAATCTCCATCCCACGCGGAATAATGCCCCCGGCGTTATGACCGATAGATAGTACCGCCTGCAGCAGAGTGGCCTTCTCTTTCTCGGTCGCCCCTTCCGGGTATTTGCCAAGGCGCACCGGCAGGCCGTAGATCTCCAAAAACTCGGCAAGATCCCGCACGCTGTAGTTCTTGAACAGAAACGGCCAGATCAGGGTACGGACAAGACCGGTGCGGGCCAGATACCCCGATTTGGACTTGGCCTTGTGCAGCAGCCAGCCAAAGGGGTTGAGGGCAACCCCTTCCTGGCTGCCGTCTCGCAAGCGCAGCTGATTGCGATCATCCGGGTGGGTCTGGAACCAGGCAGGGTCGCGCCAGACGATGCCCTTGGGGATCTGCAGCCCCTCGACCATCTCCCAGCCGCAGAACTCCTGGGCACTGAACCCCTTGAGGATCCCGTCGGTGGCATCAAAGATGGCATCATCCAACCAGGTGAAGTCCTCCAGCAGCTCCCGGATAAGCTCGGCATCGCGCTTCTCGGCTGGAGACGCATTGCGGGGCGGCTCGATTGTCCAGCTCACCCCCAGCAGGGCGCGGCGGCGTTTGCCGAGCTCACTCTGCAGGTGGGCATCCTTCTCCTCCATATCTTCGGCCAGCTCGCACTGGGCGAGCAGGCCCCCTTCCTCGGCCTCTTTCAACGCAGCCGCCGCTTTGCCGGGGGTTAGCCCGATAGTCGGGTGATCGCTGTAGTGACGGCGCAGCTGGGCCAACTTGGCATCGTTCTCGGTCTGCGGCTCTTTTTCCAGGCTCATGGTTTTGCCATGGATATCAATGATCCTGCCCATTACCAGGCTCCTCGCTCATATCGGTGATAGTCATCGTTGTTGTCGCTGCCATGGTCATCACGTTTACCTGGTAGTGGGGTGAACTCGATGGCGCCCCCCTCCATCCAGCTGGCCCGCACCGCCATGGCCAAGGCCACCGCAAAGTCACCGTGGCGCTGTTGGCCCCCTTGGCCGGTGTTCTTGCCCTTGTCGATCTTGGGGATGCCGTTGATGACCTGGATTTTCCCCAAGTCATCCTGCACGTCTGCATGGCGCGGGATGGTCAGGTTGCCATCCTCAAACTCTGCCTTGAGCTTGGGCATCCACTCCCGATACCAGGGGTCATTGAGCATCACGCACTCGATCATGCTGGCGCCCCAGCGCAGTCTGGCAGCCTCTGCCAGATAGCCGCCGTTACCGGTGGCATCGAAGGCCGCCGCCGTGAAACGGTGCAACCCCTGCAGCAGGTAGAACAGGATCTGGCGCTGACTCTCATAGGGGGCATTGACCAGCTCCACCACAAAGGGCACCTGTTTGCGCAAGTTGGTGGTGATGGAGAGCGGAACGAACACCGACAAGTCCCCCTTGCGGGCGAAGTCCTCTCCAAACGCATGGCGGCAACTGCGATCGAGCGCTTCCAGACAGGGCTTGAGGTTCTCCTCGCACCAGATATCCACCACTGCCTTGCGGGTCTCCTCGCTCGAGAGCTCAAAGTCTTTGGGGGCGGTAAAGCGCAGGATGGGGATATCCGGTTGCATCGCCCGCTCGATCAGGGTGCGCTTGATATAGACGCCGCTGCTCTGCTTGGGTACGCAGAAATACTCCTCAAGGGCATCCTCTTCGGTGGCGGTGGCCTTGAGCAGCCCCGCCTTCCAGGCGTCCTCTGCTTCCTGTGTCCAAAGGCCGCCCTTGACCTGGCAGATCCGGCGATAGAGCCCCTGGCGGCAAGCATCGTCCAGGCTGATGGTATGGATGGAATACTCTTTGCGGCCCGCGCGGCTGTCGTTGATGAGCTGGTTAAACAGGTTATCGACGCCGTTATGGGTACTGATCAACCGCACCTTGGCGCCCCACATGGTCAGCGCCATGGCGGCCTTCAACACCTCGGCCAGTCGGTCGTGGAATGCGGCCTCGTCGATGGTCACATTGCCCTGCATCCCCCGCAGGTTGGAGGGGTTACTGGAGAGCGCCTGCACCTTGAAGCCAGAGGCGAAATAGACCACGAAGGTGAGGATCGCTTTATCCTCATCGTCGGTGAACACCTCCTCCTGGATCTCACCGGCCGCCTTGTTGTACGCCTTGGCCCACATCGCTACCGCATCGATAAACTCGCGGGCCATCTCCTTGTTGCTGCCCACATAAAAGTGGTGGCAGCCCCCGGCCGTCTTGGTCTTGGAGGCCGTCAGGGCTGCATCAGCAGCCTCCGCCCAGGTGATACCGGTGCGGCGGCTCTTCTCGGCAATCTTGAGCGGGCTCTCGTCGGCAATCCAGATGCGCTGGTATGGCAGCAACACCTCGTCGGGGTTGTATTCGGTACCCAGGGTCTGGGCCAACTGTTGGGCGATAGGGGTCTGAGTAATGGAGGTCATCAGGCAATCCCCAGGATTTCGCGGCGTATCTCGGCGGCGGCTTCACCGCTCAAGCCCGCCTGAGTCACGATGGCTTCAGTCTTGGCGGCGATCTCTTCGGCAAATGCCTGGCGGATCTCTTTCTCCCGCTTGTGACTCTGCATCGCGGTCGATTCGAGCCGCTGGGCCGCCAGCATGGCGTTTTTCAGCATGTCGATATCCACCGCCTCCTCCGGGTTCTGCACCTGAGCCAGCATCGCCTTGAACAACTGGGAACGGCCCAGCTCCAGAATGAGCTTGGTGGTCTCCCCCATCGGCTTGTCGCCAAGCTGGGAGGTCAAGGCGGCCGTGGTTTCGCGCAAATCCCGCAGGTGCTGGCCGACCTGTTCAACCTGGCTGGCATGACGGCTCAACCCGGAGCGGGATAGCTTGAGATCATCGGGCAACCCCGCCTCCTCGATCAGGCCGTTGATCTCATCCAGGATGGCAGCCTGACTGTTGCCCTTGTCCCGCAGCATCTCGTTGAGCGCGTTGCGGATGGACTCAGGCAGCAGCCACACCTTGCTGGCGCGGCCTCGGGTAGGCTTCTCACTCATGCTTAATCCTCCCCTTAATCCCCAGCCCTGGGCTTCTTGACGCCGGGTACCGTTGCCCGGCCCTCTGCCGCATCCTGGCCACGACCGGTCAGGTGAGCCACCTGCACCGTAGCCAGTCGCTCGATGCGTACCAGCCCCTGCTCTTCCAGCCAGGCCAGCAGGATCTTCACCCGATCCCGCGTCACCCGGCCGGTACCCAGCTGGTCAAGGCAGTCATTGAGGATTGACTCGTTGGCGGCACCACCGATATCCAGCAGGGAGCGCAGGATCACCAGCCGCTGCTGGGCGTCCAATATTTGTTGAATGCTCATGGCTTCTCCTTCTGTACAGCGGCGAGCTCATTTTCCAACAGCAGATCGGCAAGGCGACGGGCTTGGCGCAGCTCCGGCTTCACCTCCCGCAACTCCCCCCGCAACTCGCTGATCTCCAACTGCAGCTTGTGCAGCTCACGCTCGCTCGGCAGATCAGCCAGTACCTGCTCCACCCGCTGGACTCTCTGCACCAGGGCCGTGAGGTCTTCGCGCTTGGCGTAGGTTTTGGAGAGCAAGATGATGACCACCAGACCCACCAAGCTGGCCAATGCATAAAGAGGCCCCCAGTTCTTAACGATGAATTCCCACACGGGTCGCCTCCTTGCGCTCATACAGGGTCTGGCACTCGATACAGCGCTCGGCACCAGGCTCGGCGGCAAGGCGGGAGGACGGGATGGCTTCGTCACAATCGCAACAGATACCATCGCCGTGTGGCCTTTCCCTGTTCTGGTGGGCTTCGATAATGCGCCCAGTTCGATCGGCATCGGCCAGCTGGGCACGGTCTATTTGGTCTGTCACATGACCTCTCTCGGAGCCCATCCCATTAGGCTATTTCACTTGCCATTTTGGCCCTGGGCAGTGCTCGAAAGCCTCACGTACTGCGTGTACGCTGCGGTTTCTGCGCGCTGTCCGAGACCAAACTGGCTGCGCCAATAACGCCTACTGGAACAGGCTCAAACAGTGTTTTAACGGACGGTATGGGTCGCCTTGATGCGGCCCCAGATGGCGAGCAGGCCACCCACCGCACTGGCCAGATCCACCAGAGTGGATGCCAAGCTCGCTTGGGTACCCGCATCGACCGGCACACCGAACAGACCCGCAATACCGGCCCCCACGGCAATCACACCACCGATCACGGTGCGGCTTTTAAAGGCAGACTTCGCTTGAGGTAACAGGGAATCAGGCATGATGGACTTCCTTCTTTTTGGGGTGAAATAACGGAGGTTGGCAATGACGGGCACGGGCCCGCAGGCGATCCAGTTCGGTCACCGAACGCCAGCCTTTCTCAAACAGGGATTGACGGGTCTGGTGGTGGCTATAGAGCGGGATCGCCTTCGGGTCAGCGATCTGATTGGCCAGAGCGGCCTTGAGATGGGCTTTGCGCCCATCCTTGAAGCAAGCGAGGTAACGGGGGTTCTTGAGCTCAGGAATGCCAAAGTAGCCCGCAGCCTGGATCGCGGCCGCCGCCTTCTGTTGCTTGATGGTCAGCACGCTCATGCCACCACCTCGCCAACCACGTCGGAAAGGAGGTAGCTCTGCAGACGCAGCAGCCGGTTGATCCAGCCATCGGCATTGGCCCACTGGCTCGGGTCTTTGCGCACAATGCCGTGCATGAAGCTGGCCCGCTGCATCATCAACGCCAGCAACAACTGGCCTTCACCCTTGGCGCCCAGTTGCTGCTTGAGCCTGCCAATCGATACCGGGCCAAGGCGACCATCTGCCATCACCCCCAAGACCTGCTGCAGCTGTTGGATGGCGCGTTTCGGCCCGTGATGCACCGCTGCATCAAACACGGCGATAGCGAGGGCCGGGCTTAAGCTGGCGATCAGGTCACAGCGGGCGGGCGCCCAGTAGTTCTGGCGGTAAAAGGGCTCGGTATGGGCCGGAGTCAGATCACCGATAGCGATATCGGGTACCCCATCCCGATCGAGGTCGGCCATGCCGTCCTTCTTGCCATCGGCGGCATCGGCGATGCCGTACTTGGTATGACCACCCCGGTCTGCCGGGTGGTTGACTTCCCCCCCTTCCACATCAGGACGAAGCAACCATTTAAGAGCGAGTGATAACATAAAGGCCCCTCGGTGAACTGCGTTATCAGCAGCGTACCGAGGGGCCTCTATGGCATGGGTTTATGGTGGGTTAGTTAACTTGAATGCTAGCAAAAAGCCCCTCAGCAAGTCACTGAAGGGCCGAAGCTATTCTTTTTTAAACAGTGTTGTGACCCAGCATAGAAAAGCCATCACGCCACCGGATAAAAATGCGATGTCTATGCGACTAATAATCTCGAGAACCAAGTCCATTTTGTCACTGTTGGTTACACCCAACGTTGCATACAAAATAAATGCGTAACAAACTATAAATAAGAGCGCAATTATATCAAATGTAAGATTGAATCTATGGTTGTCTTTGGTTGGCAAAAAAGATGCCAACTCTTTAAGAGTATTTGGTATGAAGTTAAACAACTGACTAAAATCAGGCATTTTATCAAATCATTTCCTTGACTGGGCCATTACTGTTTTCTTAAAGCATCAACTTTGTTCAGCTGAATGCCACAAGACCCCAGAACCCCAATGCCAGCTAAAACACCTGGAACAACATCTACCCAGCTTAGTAGACCAAAGACTGCAGACGCAATCCCCGCCCCTATGAGTAACGTCACACTATTGACGGTGGTCTTGAAGATTCTTTCACGGTGATCAAGATCGGCAGGACTCAGCATAGAACCTTCCTCCCTTACTGTTTCAGAGACTACAGAAGAGCCTTCAAAAGCTTGGCAATCGCTAGTTGGCTCGATGCTCTCTTCTTCAACGTACACGTCAGACTCACACTTGTCACGTCGTATAACACGAGAAACCTCTGTGGAAACAACGATTGGTGCTGGAGAAATCTTGACATTGCTAGCGCTAGATTGCTGCATAGGAGTCAACGAAACGACTGCAACCGCTGCGCATGAAGTTAAGACTTTAAGCACACCGTTAGAACTCCACGATGGAACTGCTTCATTGACTGAAGAACTCCGAACATAAGGAGGAAACTGCGCAGTGTTTTTTGCACCGTCTTTATGACCGTGAGTGACCATGTCTGTAGCCATCTGGATCAAGGATTGGGGCGCTGTTGCATAGAAATATCTTCAATTAGAGAGTTAAGCATATCCCTTAGACCCATAAGACTCTCTATTGACATACTAACCCCTGTTACATGTTCACGTAACGGGCTCGCCTCAATTTGACCATTCGCACGCATTACAGAGGGGTTGTGTTCATCAGTGACAAGTCCCTCTCGATTATATCGAACTCTATCAGCAAAAAATGACATCTCGATGCGACCATCCATCGGATTTACGGTGACACCACTAGCTACATGAACCTGATAGTTGGAGCTACGAGCATGTTCAACTGTCAGCATTGTTTGATTGTTAGTTGGATGTTCTGTCATTTTAGGACTCAAGCGAATTCATTTTGGTGCCAAATAGGGCTGAACTATATCACGCTAATATCGATAAATCACCATCAACCAATGACTTACTTTATCTTCATCACGAAAACTTCATGTATCAACCGACACAAATAGTCTTCCTTGTCGTTGTTTTAATGCTAATGATCTCTGCTCCGCAACCACAGCATAGGTCTGCGGAACCGAGAGGCCATGCTTACGGGCAAGCTGGTCGATATTGCGGCCATTGAACTCATCCCAGATAGCTCTGTCCCGCAGCGCTGCCTTGAGATGCTCCCCGGTGGGGATGTAGTAGGCACGCCCCCCCATGTAATGGGCCTGTACCAGCGCCAGCTTTCGCGCCTGAGCCTTGGCCTGTTCTTGCACCATTCCCCCTCTTACCAGTTCGCAGGCCAGCACATCCACCAGCTCGCTCAGGGCTTTGGGCCATTTGGCCGTCAGTTCCGAGGCCGGGACCTGGTCGAGGCGATCGACCAGTTGCCCCAACGAGGCGTGATCATCAGCAAAGAGATCCTGATTCTGTTCCATGACTCCCCCGACAAAATAGAAAAAGCGGTGCGCCGATTAGAACACAGGCCATTTTATGCGCACATTTTTTAGCGCATACTGAGTCCCTTAACTCTCTTCCCAACAAAATTCATGGAAAGGTCTGAAAACTATGGGCCGACGTTATTATCGACGGAGAAACCAGTCACTTATTACCGACACCGCCAGCACTATGCTGATGAGTTCCTGGTGGGGTGCTCTAATGCTGGGCCTGATCGGATATGGGCTTTTCTACTGGCTACTACCCGCATGGATCATCAGCAAGATTCAAGAAATCCCTCAGCTCACAACCGGTTTGGATCTCCGAACCATGGCCTTCCAAGCTGTTGCGCGCAGACTACATTGGTCTGAGTTCGTTGGAATGGCATTCCTATGGTTAGGTCTCTTGATTGCAGGTATCAAGCTGCTGGCAACGGGACTGGAACCGAGCCAACACCATTCAGGGCTGCTCGGTTTTCTAGCCCGCTTGCTGGCGCGGTGGAGTGACTAGGATTCTGCTGGCCCCTGTTTCGCCCATCAGATAAAATCCCCCTTCAATCAGCGGGTTAATGGGGTAAGCGATGAAGGTATTTCTGAGTTGGTCGGGGGAACGCAGTCGATTGGTGGCCACCTTGCTGGATGAGTGGCTGCGTTGCGTATTGCAGGCGATCCGCCCCTGGATCTCCACCAAGGATATTGACCGGGGTTCACTCTGGTTTAGCGAAATCCAAGACCAGTTGCAGGATGTGACAACCGGCATAATCTGCCTGACCCAAGAGAACAAAGAGAAACCCTGGATACTCTTTGAGGCTGGCGCACTGGCCAAGGGCCTCTCCAACTCTCGTGTCTGCACCCTGCTGATCGACCTGGAGCCCCACGATATTCGAGACCCCTTGGCTCAGTTCAACCATACCAAGCCAGACCAAGGTGGTATTTATGCCCTAGTGCATACGCTCAACAACCGCTTGGGGGATAACCGCCTAGACCCCGCTATTCTGACCAAGGTACTGGACACCTATTGGGCGCAATTTGAGCAGCAATTTCAAGCCATTATTGCTAATACCCCGGTTACTGAAAGACCAAAAACACGACCAGAGAAAGACATTCTGGCAGAAATTCTTGAGCATACACGTTCACTTAACCAACGTTTAAACCAATTGGAACGCTCACAGGAACAGCCAAAAGATACTTTTTCACTAGCTAGAACAGTGAATGATATTGAAATCAAAGACCGTGGGATTTTATGCTTAGAAATGGCAAACAGTAATATTGAACCAAAAGATATCGCCAAAGAACTTAAAGTTCCCTTGCAGTGGGTATTAAAAACCTTAGATAAATACGATGCCAAGACATCGTATACTTCTAATATGCCCTAATCTTCCTTTCCCACCACTTTTTCAGCGCCTCCAGCACTTTGACGGCCAGAGGCGCATCCAGCCAGCCCACCTCGGCCACCCCGACCCCACCGTTTAAACGGGCGGTCATCCGTTGCACCCAGTGGTTTAATGCGGTTTCCGAGCCATCCCTGATGATGCCAAGGCGGGCCATCTCGCACCAGATGGCCCTGATTTTGGCAATTTCATTGACCCTGACGTGGCTACCGGTCACCGGACTCAGCCGTCTGTTGGCGGCATGGCGAGCAGGCTTGGGCGTAAAGCCCGCCGTCTTGAAGGCAGCCAGCACCAGTTCCAGCTCCTGCTCGTTCAACAGGGCGGCGCTGCGCTTGCCGGTGTGGCTGGCCAACAGGTCGCGGTAACACTCGTCATCGAGCGCCAACGCACGGCGCCCTACCTGTACCAACCGGATCAGTCTGCTGCGTTTATCCATCACCTATCCCCTCCCCGTTCGGCCTTGCTGTCATGGTGCTGCCCGGCCACTCTCAGCTGTTGGTAGTGCTCATTGAGGCACCCCCGACACCAGCTGGAGAGCCCAGAGGCATCGCTAGCCATACCGAAAAACTCGGTATCCCATGGCCAGAACTCGCCACAACGGGGGCAGCGCTGCTCCAGCCCCAGTTCGGTGATGCAGGCCCGACCGCTTTGCAGGCGACGGGCCAGAATATGGGGAGCCAACAGGGGGCTATAGATGGCCATGGCAATCCCCGGCTTCGTGTACCCCGCCACAATCTCTGGCCAATTTCGCCTGCTGCAATTCGGCCACCAGTTGCCAGCGCATCTGGCAGGCTTCTCCGGCCAGCGCATGAAAACCACGGGCGCGCGCCTCTTTATCAAACTGTTTGAGCTGTTTGCACACAGCCCGTTTGTCAGCCGCTACCAGTGCAATGGCTGCGCTGCTGAATAACTTGGTAAGTCGAATATCCATCTCTGTTTTGGTCATCGCCGTGCTCCTTGTATCAAGACGGTGAAGACCTGGGCCCAGATCGTTTGGTTGCTCATCAGTACCCGGCCACCACACCGGGCAGACAGGGCGGCATCGTCGCCCTGTTTCGCAGCGGGCCATTACTCGAACTGCAGTGGCGTCACCCCTTGATACTCCTCGGCATTGAGGGGGGCAGGCCTCAGCCCCAGCGCCCAGAGCAAGGCGGCCTTGATGCCATCCTCATAGGTGTCGTCGGGGTAGCAGGTGCCCTCGGTTTCGGTGATCTGCTCACAGAGCAGCAGTTGCTCTTCGGCTTTTTCTACGTTGATTTCCATCACGCCTCCTCCCTATACCTTGGCCAGATCCAGGCTCATCTGGATGTAACGCCCGTGAGCGTCACGCTCGTAGAGCCGCAGATATTGGCTGGTGCCGGTCACCTGGATGGCATCGACAGCAGCTTGCATGGCCAATAGCCAATCCGGGTCATCGATATTGAGCTGGCGCAGGGAGAGCACCTGGTTCACGTCGATATGACCGCTCTTGGATACCCGAAAGGCATGGTCTACCAGAGCGCGGATCTCGCTGCTGGCGCCATCGCTCCAACGTTCGATGCACTGGTCAATTAGCGCTTTGGCGGCCTGGATCCGTTCATCAAATTTGCGGTGCTCCCCCACTGCCCGAATGAGCTTGTAACGGCCATCAAAACTGAGCAGGGTCACGTTGCCCTTGGTACCGCCCCACGCCACGCCGTACTGCTCGGCGGAGAGATCCACAAAGTCGGCGATCTGTTGCATGGCGCCAATCTTGAAGGCTGCCAGCTGCGAACGCTGCTCGCGGGCAGCAGCGATAATGGCCAGCACCACTTCATCGCGCAGCTTGTCTGCCGGGGCGATCAGGTTTTCCGGTACCCAGTGCCCCTGAGCGTTCTGGCGCATCGGGGTGGTACTGCTTGTTTGTGCTTCTTGCATGGACTTCTCCTTAATGGATCTTTTTGCTGCCGGGCACCGGAGGGCACATCACGGCGCAGTGTTGCTTTGCTGTCGCGCTCGCCAGCTCCTCCTGGTGGGCCGCGCTGCAGAATTCGAGAAACTTGGGTAACTGGCGCAGCACCACCCGCGCCAGCGCCTCGTCTTCTATCTCAAGCTGGATCTTGCTCATCTCATACCCCTTGCCAGTTTCAGGATTCTTGGCGCCAGTGCAGCAGGCACCCGCCAAAGCGCACCAGGGCAACTTCACGCACCACGCCCGCCAGACATTCACGGCTTAACACGGCGCGCGCCTGCATCTCTTTGGGCAGTGGCCCGGTAACCGCCAGCAGCGGGGTATGGCAAACCCGACTGGTGCGAACGTCATATCCCTTGGCCGTCAGCCAGTGGCTGAGTTGCTCGGCGGTCTTTTGCAAATTGCTGTGCAGATGCTTTTTCATCCCGTTCTCCTTGTGATCTCGTCACCGGGCCCACCGCGAAAGAGCCCCACCAACCCTTATTTGCCTTCTTGCTTGTCGAGCAGCCGGTTGTATTTGATGGCCATGATTTTCAGCTCTTCGGCCAGCAGCTCACTTAGGATGCGCAGGCTGCTGCTGGCATTGTCGCCATCGCTTTTGGCCTGACGGCGCAATCTCGAGAGGGTGGCCTCGGCGTCATAGCGAGCCGTTTTCTGCGACCCTTTGCCCTGCTCTACCGATAACCGCATCGGGCGGCGCAGTTGCTGCGCCTCGGTCAGCTGGCTATGGGGGCAACCGCTGCGGCATGCCTTCCAGAGCTTGATATCCATCGGACTGCTGCCCACTTCGCTGGGGCCTCGGCGTTGGTGCGCGAGACACTGATGCGCCGGGATATCACCCAGGATGGGGCACCTCACCTTGTTGCCCATCAGGGCCCCTTCCACCAGGGTCTGTACCCTTGCCATATCGCCGGGATACTTTTCGTTACAGACCTGGCTGATGGTGGTGCGAGAGAGCCCGAGCTTCTCGGCCACCTGGGCTAGCGAACTGGCCGCCACTTCGGCCTGCAACACCTCAAGCCACGTTTCCATGTGTCTCCTCCTCCCGTTGGAACGGGTATAACTGCTGCTGGTTTTGATCCCAGCAACCATGGTCACGACACAGCGGGGCATAACGGCCTGTATCCCTGACCAGCTGATAGCGTCCTGTCAGGCCGTGTCTGGCGGGTACAGGCAGCAAACTGTCAACTTTGAACAGCACTTTGACGTAACCGGCTTTTACCAACCTATCGGTGTAAAACCAGGCTTGTTTCTGACCCGTCTCTGCCGTCAGCATCAGGTCTGTCAGGGTGAAGAAGCGGCTGATCTTCATGGTGTTCCACATTTTCTGTTGATTGGTTTTGCGCTTGTTCCTGCATTTGGGCCGCTTCTGGCCACTGCTTTTGCCAATCGGTGGCATGTATTGAGCGCTAACCACTTTGAAATAGGCCGGGCGGGATACCACGCCGTCCGGGTGTTTAATGAGGTGGCCAGCGGCCAACCAGTCACGCACGACCTTGTAGATATGTGCCTCCGACATTCCCGTCACGGCGATCACGTCCTTGATCAGAAAAGTCTCTTGCTGGCACATCCATTCCCAGGCTTGCAACGTCATTAGCGTTGCTTTTGTATCAACCACTGGAATCCCTCCCGTGCTTTGTTTTTATTGGCTGTAGCCTGACGGCTAGCGGCTGCGACGCACGTCATGGAGCAGCTCGCTGGCGTCAACGTCCTCCAGCCGGATAATCCGGGCATCAGAGGCCATCGCCATTTTTTCAATCTTGTCGAGGGCCGAGACGATGGTGCGCACCACGCCATTGGAACGCTTGCGGATCAGATCCAGCAGTGCATCGTCGATCTCCACGTCCACCTCCAGCATTTCGCTGGCAATCAGGGACACGTCATCGAGATCGGCCGGTTTGAATTCGATCCACTGGGAGATGCGGTTAAACAGTTGCTTGCGCTGGCTGATGCGGCGGGCAATCTCTTCCATCCCGACCAGGATCAGGGGTTGTTCGGTGGCATCGTAGATATCGCGCAGGGTCTCCATGATGCGGGCATTGCCGACCACGTAATCGGCCTCATCCACGAAGATGGCCAGCTCTTCGGCACGGACGGATTCGATGATGCTATCGACCTGAGCACGCAGGTTATGGCGCTGGGGAATGCCGATCTCTTTGGCAATCTGTTCCAGCAGGCTGGTCACCGTGTCGGCCTTGTAGCAGCGGACATAGATGCCGTTCACTTCGTCCTGGTTGAACAGCCATTCCACAGCGGTGGTCTTGCCAAAGCCGGAGGGGCCATGGATCAGGCCAATGCCTGGCACTATGCTGGAGCGGTTGAGCAAGTTGTCGAGCAGCTGCTCGGTCTTGATCATGTTTTTGACTTCAACGATCTTGTGTTTCATAGTGGGTTTGTCCTTTGTTTTTGGGCCTTTTCGGGCTACTCGCTAACCTTTTGCCTGGGTGCGGCGGGTAGCCCGAACTTCATCCAGATGGCGGTTAATGCGTTTTGCCATCAGCTTGTGGCTGTAGAGGTATCGGGTCAGCCACTCCTTCTCCCGCTCTGTCAGCGGGGTATCCAGCTCCCGCTCTGCCAGATAGATGGCTTGCTCGTACTCGGTCTTGAGTGCTCTCGATTCCTGCCCTGCGGTGGCTTGCGCCCGCTGCGCTTTCGCTTCTCGTCTGGCTTCTATGGCGGCCAGCTCTGCCGCATTGAAACGGGCGGGTTCAGCGGGGGTTGAGACCCCGGTGAGCGCGGCCAATGCCGGGTTATCGAGGGTGAGATCGCGCCGACTGAACGCTTCAATACCCTTGGCCTGATCGACGAAGTGGCGCACCACATCCTGATGGAGCTGGTCGATGCCAAAGGTCTTGGCAAGGTTGCGCATCTCGCGGCGAAAACTGGCCAACGCCTTGGCATCGGCTTTTTTGGCCGCCCGGAAGGCATCGGGACTGATGCCATTGCCCAGCAGGTCGATGTTGATAGCCTCGATCCGCTCGTTCCAATCGCCGGTGCGGTACAAGATGGCGCGGCCCACATCGCTCGGATCGAGAAAGACGCTGACCCGCTGGCTCTTCCAGTTGTGCTCCAACAGTTCGGGGGCGCTGTATTTGAGGCCACCGGCCTTGATAAAGCCTTTGGAGACGGTCGCCTCGCCGATATGGTTGAGCAGCAGATCCAGCGCAGCTTCATCGGGGATGGCGCGGCGCTGATAACGGGCCAGTTGGTACTTTTCATTGGGGCTGACCCCTAGGGCACTGTGCTTGCGGTTGTGGTAACGGGCATCGAGCCAGTTATCGAGCAGGGTTTGCAGCTCTGCGGCTGTCATGGCCAGCTCGTAAATCTCTTTTTGCGCATCCGGTTTGCGCTTCTCTTCCAGGCGCTGGGCAAAGCTCTTGCGGGCCTCTATCACCTGACGGTCTGCCACGCAGTGGCCGATATAGGAGGGCAACAGCTCTATCAGGCCATGGCTCAAGGTGCGGAAAAACCGCTCGATATGGGGTTTCTCCCACCCCGAGTAGGCGTTGGAGCGGCTGATGTTCATACCAAGCAGAGTGCAGATGGACATGACCCGCTGGCTCACGTAGTCAGAGCCGTTATCGGTGCGCATCACGCCGTTATCGTTGAGGGTGCCCCAGGCCAGCAGGGTCTTGCGCAACAGCAAGCAGATCCCTTCGCTCGATGAGCTCTTGGCCACCAGCAGACGAACGCGACGGGTATACACGTCGATCACCGCGATGATGCTGTGGCGACCATCCACCAGCATGGCATCGACCGGAGTGCTATCGAACTCCCACACGTCGTTGGGCTGGGCCATCCAGGGGTACATCTCCTCGATCGCGCTGCGGTATTTGTTGTTGTAGGCATCCGGGTTGGTGGTGTAGGTAAACGCCACCTTGTTCTCTGCCAACCATTTCACCATCCAGCGACGCAAGGAGGATTGGCTGGGGATCTGCCATCCCAGCTGGTTCATTTCGCTGTATTGGCTGGCCAGTTCGTGCAGCGCCCCCCACTTGTTGGCCAGATGGGGCTTGGTAGTGACCAGTGCGGTGAGAAACTGGGCCAGATCCGGGCTCTGTTCGACGGTTGATGGCCGCTCCCGCTGATAGTTGCCAGCCAGGGCTGCGGGGCCTTCATCCGCCAGCGCACTTTGCCAGCGGCGCAGGGTGATCAGACTGAATGGCTTTTGCCTTTCATAAACGCTGACAGGCAGGGCTAGAGTGCGGGCGCGGTATGCCTCGATAAAGGCGCGGCGACCCACCTCCCCTTGCTGGCAGGCGTGATAGGGGGCCAGGAAGATATCGGCGGCCTGCAGGATGAGCAGTCTGGCATCGACCTTCTGGCGAGCCCCCTCCCCCAAAGTCAGCAATTTGCGGCCTGCCTCCGGTTTGACCGGCACCTCGCGTGCCAGCAACTTGGCCATGGCCTTGCCACCCGCTGCATGATCGGTCACTGCATGGCCTTGTGTGGCCACAGCCTGTTCTGCCAGGTAACGGCGGGTTTCAATCGGCAGTGAGCCAATGTGGTATTCGGCCCCTTTGCCTTTCTCGCGCTTGCGGCTTTGCCACTCTTCACGCTCGGCCTTTTTGCGCACACCATCGGGGTAAGCGGGCATGCCGACCAATCCGGCCAGCGCCTGGGCGGTGTACCAGGTGCTCATTGGTCACCTCCCAGCAGGTCGATCCCCAGCGACTCGGACAGCAGGGCCATGATGGCGCGGCTTTCCCGACGCTTGGGGCTAATCCCTCTGGCCGGAGCATAGTGTTTGATGCAACGCTGTACGGCTCGGGGGTGCAACCCTTTAGCGCGGGCCCAAGCAGCTTGGGAATATCCGCATTTTATGAGCTCAGCCCTGATCCACTCTGGTGTTTTCCCTGACATACTCACCCCGTTTCGGTATCATCAAGTGTCGCAGTGCGTATCTTTATCATTCATAAAAGAATGATTTTATGTCGCAATGCGTCACATATGAATGATTGATCACCCCAAAAAGATTGACAAGTCTTTTTGTGCGGAATTTTTTGTCTACCGACTCACCAGCATTAGCCACTAGCCGAGAATTCCTTGTATGTCAGAGCGTTATGAAGAAAAACCACAAGCAGCACAAAAAGACGGTGAGGTATCTTTTCTGACGGCGGGAATGGATACTTTGAGTGACCGTCTGGATGAGCTGCGCGGGAGCCTGAGCTACAAGGCATTTGCCGAACTGGTGGGGATGAGTGAGTCGGGGATGCGCAAATACTTCCCACCGTTTAATTCGCTGCCCACCATCGACAAGGCGCTGCGCATCGCGCGGACGTTCAATGTGAATCTGGAGTGGCTGGCCACCGGTCAGGGCCCGAAACACCCCGATGGAGCGGCCGAGCAGATGGTGCAACGTGAGGAGTTTGATGAGGAGTACGCGCTGATCGATGGCTACCATGTCACCGTCAGTACCGGCCATGGTGCGTTTAATGATGATCATGAGGTTAAACGCAAGCTGGCCTTTCGCCGCAAGTGGCTCACGTTTCGCAAGTTAAACCCGGATAACCTGGTGGTGGTCTTCGCCAAAGGCGACAGCATGGAGCCCACCATCCACTCTGGTGACTCTATCCTGGTCGATATCAGCAAGAATCAGATCGAAGATGGATCCATCTTCGTGTTGCGCCTGGGGGAAGAGCTCTACGCCAAGCGCCTGCAGAAAAACTTCGATGGTGGGATCACCATCATCAGCGACAACCGCGATGATTACCCCCTGCAGGTCGTTCCAGCCAACCAGCTGGAGAACCTGGCCGTGATCGGCAAGGTAGTCTGGGCCGGGCACGATTTTTTTTAGCCAAAAACATCCTAACAACTCCGCCAGTTAGGATTTCGTGACCTGTTTACAAAGGGATTAAACAATCCCAATTAAAACTAGGCATTACGCCTAGTTTTTCATTTTCAGCGCATTGGCTAGCAGCTTGACTCGAAAGTTTTCATTTTGCGGTTAAACGGCTTGGCTTAACCGCATCACGCCACAAGCCCCGCTATTCCTGAGTTTGTCCCGCCATTTCCCACTTGTTTTCACCAGCTCCCGGTTTTTCATTCTTGGTGGTGGGTTACAG